>JADHWW010000194.1 GCA_016783285.1 Anaerolineae bacterium | reverse complement strand
AGGTCAAGCGGCAGGCGTTCTACGAGCCAGGGGAGATCGTGCAGGCTGTCCGGGACAAAGTCGAAAAGGCGCGGGAGGCCGGGGAGATGATTGACTACCTCACCTTCGTGCCCGATGGGGAGCCCACGCTGGACGTCAACCTCGGCCGTGAGATTGAGTTGCTGAGCCCCCTGGGAATCAAGATCGCCGTGATCACCAGCGGTTCCCTCCTGTGGCGCGAGGATGTGAGAGAGAACCTGATGAGCGCGGATTGGGTCTCTCTGAAGATAGATTCCACGCGGGAAAAGATCTGGCGTAAGATTGACCGGCCTCACGGCACGCTGCGACTGGCTCCAATCCTGGATGGCATGCTCGAATTTGCGAACGTCTACGGGGGAGAACTGGTGACGGAGACAATGCTCGTCGCAGGCGTCAACGACGGCAACGACCACGTCGGGGAGATCGCTGGCTTTTTGGCCCATCTACGGCCGGCCCGCGCTTACTTGTCCATCCCCACCAGGCCACCGGCGGAAAAGTGGGTACGAGCCCCCGGCGAGGAAACCATCAATCGGGCCTACCAGATCCTCAATGAGAGCGTGGAGCAAGTCGAGTACCTGATCGGGTACGAGGGCAATGCTTTCGCCTTTACGGGCGACGTCGAGGAGGACCTGTTGAGCATCACCGCCGTGCATCCTATGCGGGAGGAGGCGGTGAGCGAGTTCCTGGCGCGGGCCGGGGCGGATTGGCCCGTCGTTCACGGGCTGATCGCTCAGGGGCAACTCACCGAAACGGAATACGAGGGGCGCAAGTTTTACGTGAGGAAACTCCACAGGAGGCACGGACGATAATCCGTCAAGTGTCGAGCGAGATGTGCTGTTAGAGCGATAAGGAGGATGCGAGATGCAAGAGGCTATGCTTTACGAAAAGTTATCGGACGAGCGGGTGCGTTGCAACCTGTGTGCCCATCGCTGCCTCATCGCCGACGAAAAACGGGGCGTCTGCCTGGTGCGGGAGAACCGAGGCGGGACGCTATACACGTTGGTCTACGGGCGCACCATCTCCCAGCACGTGGACCCGGTGGAGAAGAAGCCACTGTTGCACTTTTACCCCGGCTCGACTGCCTACTCCATCGCCACACCGGGCTGCAACTTTCGCTGTCGCTGGTGCCAGAACTGGGAGATCTCCCAGATGGTCCGTGAGCGCCATCTCATCATGGGGGCGGAGGCCAGCCCAAAGCAGATCGTCACCGCCGCGCAGCGGGCCGGATGCCGTAGTATCGCCTACACCTACACCGAGCCGACCATCTTTTTCGAGTACTCGTACGACACGGCGCGCCTGGCCCACGAGGCTGGTATAGCCAACGTCTACGTCACTGGCGGTTACATGACGGAGGAGATGCTAGAGATCTTTGACCCTTACCTGGACGCGGCCAACGTGGACCTGAAGGCATTCCGCGACGAGACCTACAAAAAGTACGTCGGCGCGCGGCTGCAGCCGGTGCTCGACAGCCTGAAGGTGATGAAGCGTTTGGGCATCTGGGTGGAGGTGACCACGCTGGTCATTCCCGGCATCAACGACGACGCGGCGGAACTGCGGGACGCGGCCCGCTTCGTGGCGCAGGAGTTGGGGGTGGAGACGCCCTGGCACATCAGCCGCTTCTACCCGGCCTACGAGATGACCGGCGTGCCGCCCACGCCCGTCTCCACGCTCCGGCAGGCGCTAGAGATCGGCCTGGAAGAGGGGCTGCGCTACGTCTACGTGGGCAACGTGCCGGGTGAGGCCAATACCTTGTGTCACGAATGTGGTCGCCTGCTCATTCGTCGCTCCGGCTACTGGATCCTGGAGAACCACGTCCGGCCGGACGGCAGTTGCCCCGACTGCGGCACGCCGGTGGCCGGGGTGGGGATGGCGGGAGTGTAAAACTGAAATGCATCCCAGGCCGGCGCCCGGCTTGACATCCTCTGCACCTTCACTTATACTTGCAGTCAGTGAGAAGAAACGGAGATGACGGATGGAGACCATTCAAATACAAGTATCCTCAGAACTGGCATGGCGGCTGCGCCCATATCAGAGTGAGCTGTCCCGCATCCTGGAATGGGGGTTACGTCGCATCGAGAGGGAAATAAGAGCGAAAACCAGGGCAGAATCCGTGCCAAAGGCGATGGCCTTGCAGAAGCGAGTAACCGCTGTTTTGCATCAAGCGGGCGCGGTCGGCCCAACTCCCGAAGAAGTGGCGCAATACCTGACCAGACGGGAAACCCAGAGTTGGATACCCCTCCAGGCTGGCGGCAGACCGGCTAGTGTGATGATCATTGAGGAAAGGAATAGCCGCCAATCTCCTGCCGCTCACCTTTGTCGCAGCCGACAACGACCTCTTGAAGGCAGCCCAGGGCGAGGGACTGGCGACCGAGAACCCCAACCTCCACCCGTAGGCGTCCTCTCTCGTTGTTTATAGCACATCCAAGATCGAGATACCCCGTTCTTTACACCACTATTTCCTCCAGGGTGAACAGCATCACCCGTTCCTCCTCGGCCCGGCGGCGCAGCCCAGAGGTGAAACCGCTTCTGGAGAAGAGAGCGTAATGCACCGTCCACTCATCACCGGGGATGGCCGGAGCCCCCTGGCGCTTTAATTTCTCCAATGTGTCCACTCCCACTGGCCGGTTGAGCCACTTTGCTTCGCCCAGCAGAATAATCCGCTCTGGCCGGTTGAGGGCCACCACATCCACCTGGCTTCGCCGATCCCACCAGGCCCCCACGCGCTCAGGCTCAAAGGGGAGATGGCCCCTCGCCCCTTGCTGGCGTATCCATTCCCGGCAGAGGACTTCAAAAGCCTGGCCGACAAAGGCCGGTAATTGTTCGCTGATAGCTCTCTCTGCCTGGGCCAGATCCCCCACATCCAAAAGATCCTGGAAAGGCCACACAAACCGGAACCAGAAGCGCAGGAAGTGAGCACTCAGCAAATAACGTCCTTTGCGGCTCTTGTGAGGGTACGGCTCAGTCGCCGGCACCTGACGCTCCACCAGGTGCAGATCACGCAGGGTGGATAACGTGCGTCCTACCAGTCCCCGTTCCAGCCCAGTGATCTTGGCGATGTCCGACTGACGGTGGTGACCGGTGGCGATGGCTTCCAGAATAGCCAAAGAGGTACGAGGTTCTCGCAGCTCGGCATAGACCAGAAAACGGGGTTCATAGTACAGAAAGGATGAGGAATCCAGAATCTGCTCCCGGACGTTGGTCATCACCGGACAACGGTCGGAGAACAGGCGCAGATAGGCCGGCACACCTCCCAGGATGGCCCAGGCGGTTATTTGTTGGACGGGGCTATATGATGGGAAGAAGAGACGGGCGTCAGCAAAGGCCAGGGGGCGGAGGAGCAGTTGCCCGGTGCGCCGTCCGTACAGAGGAGCCCGGTAGGCCAGCACCTGCTGTTCCATCATGCCAATGGAACTGCCGCACAGCACCAGGAAAAGATGCGTCTGGGTCAGATACTCGTCCCATAGTCGTTGTAGCAGCGACGGCAGCACCGGCGTTGCACCACTGGCGTACGGAAATTCATCTATCACCACTATCAATCGCTGTTCCCCGGCCAGATGGCCAGCGTGACGGAAAGCCTGTTCCCAGGAGCCGAAGGTGAGAGCCGCATCCGGCTGGCTGTCTGGGTTGGCGTAGCGCCACAAAGCCTGCGAGAACCCGCGCAGCAGATTGGCCGCCGAAGTGATCTCCGCCGTCCAAAAGACGGCCGGCTTCCCCTGAACAAAGCGGCGGAGTAGAACCGTCTTGCCGGTACGCCGCCGTCCGTAGACGACGACCAGTTGGGCCTCTTCCTCCGCTCTGGCCCACAGCCGTTCCAACGCGCCCAGTTCTCGCTCTCGATTGATGAAATCCATCGTCACTTTCTCCTAAATATGTGTCTGCCAGGTAACTTACCGGGCAGACACATTATATAACGAGAGGGGCCGGCTGGCAATGCCCGCTACAAAACGTCGAGGATCGAGATGCCCCGCTCCTGGGCCCGCTGAACCATCCACTCCTTGATGCCAGCCGGTGGTGGGGGCACCTCGCCTGCGGGCCTCCGCTCCAGGCACAGCGCGCCGGTGGGGCAGACTGTGGCACACAGCCCGCAGCCCACGCAGTGGGCATAGTCCACCACACAGATTTCCTCCGTCACCGCCATTGCCCCGAACTGGCAGCGTTCGACGCAATCGCCGCATCCGGCGCACGCGCCGGCGTCCACGACGGCGTTAAAGTCGGAGCAAACGGCGGCGGCAGGGGCGCCAAACTCGGCCACGCCGCGCAGTATCCCGCAACAGCAGGTACAGCAGTTACAGATGTAATAGTGCCGGTCGCGGTAGTTGCCGGTGGAGTGCACCAATCCCGCTTCCTCCGCCTCGCGCAAGATGCGTAATGCCTCCTCCTTGGTGATGGCCCGGTTCACCTCGCTGTGATCGAAAACACCCTCGACCGGCGCGAGTACCAGGCAGTTTTCGACCGGGCGGTCACACCCTTTGCCGACGAGCCGCTGCTGGACACGGCAGATGCAGTCGCGCACGCCCCACGATTTGGCTCCTTCCAGCAGTTCGGAGGCCCGCTCGTAGGGGAAAATCTCCAGGTCGAAGGGGATCGCCTCCTCGACGGGGATGACGCGGTGGACGGCGGGCGTGTCGTGGACAATGACGCCGCCCAGCGTTTCTCGATAGTACTGCTCGAATAATTCCGCCAGTTCCGCGTCCATGCGGGGCAACTGTCCCTCGTAAATGCCGACGACAAAGGGCATCAGCCCAAAGGTGAGTTGCCCTTTATCTCGTTTGGCGCGGATCAGTCCCCTGCGGGTCATCTCCTTGAGTGTGCGATAGGCCGTGTCTGGGTCCACGCTGGCGCGGGCCGCGATGTCGGCGGCCGGCTCACGGGTCAAGCGCATCGCACCGGCCAGCGTCGCCTCCTCTGGCGCAAAGATCTTGGCCAGGAGTTGCAGTTCGACGCCGCTCTCGGTGGCGGGAAAACCGTTGGGGATGGCGTCCAGCCGCCGGGCCAGTTGGCGGTAGATGTCTTCAGACATTGCTCGTCCTCCTCAATTCAGCGTAACGCGGGATGTAGGACAAGTTGGCAACTTGTCTCGCGGCTGTGCGGGCTGTAGACAAGTTGGCAACTTGTCTCACGGCTGTGCGGGCTGATTATAGGGCAGGATTGTGTTTTTGTCTACTGAGGCGGCCGGGTTAGTTGCAATGTCATTAAGTTAAGACTTCGGAAGTCTGCCGTCAGAGATTTTGAAGGAAAAATCAGCCTGGAACTGCGTCAAAAGCCGTTGGGTAGAGCGCTTTTGAGACTTCCGAAGTCTGGCTCATCCTTAACTTAATGACATTGGGGTTAGTTGCCCTTTTCTGTCAAATAATGGTATACTATATGCAGTGTCCGATAGGGAACGCGAACACCGGTACAGGGAGGTGACCATGTCCATCGCCGAAAGTGAACTGAAGAGTGATTTTATCGTGGTGGATGAGTGGACGACGGTGCGGCAAGTGCGCGATCAGGTGGCCGCAACCGGGAAAGATTTCATCCACATCGTCGTCAGACTCGCCAATGGCCAATACGCCGTCTTGTGGTTGGCCGATCTCATCCAGGCATTGCAAAAAGAGGACGAGACGTTGTGGATGTGGATGTTGAACGCTGCTCTGGCTGATGTGCCTGACCTGCTCGACAACCGGGGCGCAGACGCGGTCGAACAGGCCGATGTGGACACAGAGGAGGCCAAGAGGCTGGTCGGCAAGCCTGGCAAGATGTTGGTGGTGCTGGCGGACGGCCAGGTGTTGGGTTTGATGGGGCGGTGGCGCGGTGCACCGGTGGGCGTGGACCTGGATTGGTTGAACCAGCCCCCGGAGCGGCTTGAAGAAGTATCATACGGCACGTTGATAGCCAAAGAGGTGATGGAAGAGTCACCCCCACCGATTGAGGTCGAACCGGAGAAGCGTTGGATCAACGCCGAGATTCAGGATCACGACCCGGTCGAGCCGCTGCAAGTGGGCGAGGTCTACACGCTGGCCTTTGACGTGGACACCCAACTGCGCGACACGGCTGTGGGAGGAGACGAGTTCCGTTACCGGTTCAAGTCCGACGAGCAACTGGTGACACTGACCATCCAACTTGAAAGCGACGACTTTGAGATTTACACCGAGCCGCAGAAACTTCGGGTGCCGCGCACCGGCAAGTCCAAGGGCAAGGCCCGCTTCGACATTGAGCCCCAGCACGAAGGCGCGGGCGTGATCAACGCGGTCTTTTTGAAAGACGGCAACTTTATCCAGCTCATCACGCTCAAACTCTACACCGGGATCGCTGGCCGGGCCGGCGTGCTCGCCGCCGAGACGTTGGGCCGCCCGGTGGACGCCGCCTTTGCCGTCCAGCCCCGGGACGTGAGCCTGATCATCCAGAACACCGGTGCGGGTTTCCAGGTCATTATGACCGGCGCGGTGGGCGCGATGGCCACCTTGCCCATCACGCTGCCGCAACTCGACCAGATGATCGCCCAGGTGCGCCAGGATTTGTTGGACATTGTTCACCTGGAGGCCGGCCCCCACAAAACCTACGTTTACCAGGCCGGGATAGACATCCCGCCGGAGGTCAACCGGGTGGTCTTGCAGCGGTTGGCCAAAGCGGGCTTTCGGCTCTACCAGCGCATCTTTTACGGCCCGGCCGCCGACGCGCAGGCCAACCTCCTGGGCGATAGGCTGCGCCAGATGGCCCAGCAGGAGACGCTCAAGATACAGATTTTCTCCCAACAGTTCATGCTGCCCTGGGGCATCCTGTACGTGGCCGACGAGTACGATCCGGACAACGTCAACCCCGAGATGTTCCTGGGCCTCAAACACATTATCGAGCACATCCCCCTCCAGCCTGGCATGCAGGTGACTGATACCACGATTGACAGCCGCCCCAGCCTGGCCGTCAGCCTCAACGTCAACGCCGACATAGATCAGCAGATGGGGGCGCCGCTCATCGCCAACCAGCGGCGCTACTGGGACGCGATCAGCCAGGGCGGCGGCGTGCAGGTGATCGCGCGCGAGAGCGAAGATGAAGTAGTGCAGGCTCTGGCCGATACCTCCACCTCTGACCAGATTCTCTATTTCTACTGCCACGCCGTTTCCAAGTCATTGGCCGAAGGTGGCGGGCCGGATGCTTCAACTCTGGTGTTGAGCGGCAGTCAGCACTTGACCTTGGAGGACTTGCACCTGTTCGCGCCGACCAAAAAGAGCCTGCCGGGTGCGCCGCTGGTGTTCATCAACGCCTGCGAGTCGGCCGAACTTTCGCCGCTGTTCTACGATGGCTTCGTGCCCTACTTTATGGCCAAGGGCGCGCGCGGCGTCATCGGCACCGAGTGCGAAACGCCCGCGCTGTTTGCCGCCGAGTGGGCCAGGTGTTTCTTCGACCAGTTCCTGGCCGGTGAGCCGCTAGGCCAGATTTTCCTGAACCTGCGTCAAGAGTTCTACCACGAACACGACAACCTGTTGGGGCTTCTGTACGCGCTGTACGTTGACGGCGACACGCGCATCGTGCCCGCCGTGCAACTGATGTGACTCAATCCGATACACTTGTACAAAAAGGAGATGAAACAATGTCTGAAAAACCATCTGCAAAAGGCC
>JADHWW010000193.1 GCA_016783285.1 Anaerolineae bacterium | reverse complement strand
ATCGGCATTTACCCATGAAGGCGATTTTGTACTTATCGGCAGACAAGGTGCTCTGTGTGGCAATATAAACTATGCACATGGAAAGTTTTGGGCTTCTGAACATGCTGTAGTAGCACATCCTTTGCGGCGCTACAGTGTATTCTGGTTTGGAGAACTTCTGCGAACAATGAATTTGAATCAATATTCCATTTCCGCCGCTCAGCCAGGGCTTGCAGTAGACAAGATTCAGAATCTAAGAATTCCCCTTCCTTCTTTTTCGGAACAACGCGCCATCGCCGCCTACCTGGACCGCGAGACGGCCAAGATAGACGCCGCCGTCGCCGAGATCGAAACCTCCATCACCCGCCTGGAGGAATACCGCACCGCGCTCATCTCCGCCGCCGTCACCGGCAAGATAGACGTGCGAACGGTAGCAACACTACAACGAATTTGGAAAAAAACGAATTGAGAGCACAAAATTCGTTCCTTTCTCAATTCGTTGTAGTGCTATTTGGCGACCACAAACAGCCTGGAGGAGTCGTCCTATGCCCGTCAACGTTTCTGAAAGCAACTTTGAGACCATTATTGAGCGCGTTTTGGTGGAGAAAAACGGCTACCTCAAACACGCCCCGGCCGACTATGACCGGGGACTGTGTATGGATCCTGAACTGGTGATCAAATTCATCCAGGCCACCCAGCCCAGTACCTGGATCAGATACGTCAAACAATACCCCACCGAGGCGGCCTGGCGTTTCACGCAGCGCCTGGCCCAACAGATTGAGCGCCGGGGCACGCTCTACACGCTGCGCCACGAGTTCAAGGACTCGGGTTGCCATTTCCGCCTGGCCCACTTTCGCCCCAACACCACGCTCAACCCGGCCGAGCAAAAGCGCTACCGGGGCAACATCTTTAGCATCGTGCGCCAACTGCGCTACCGGCCCGCGGGCGACCCCGGCCAACCCGAGATTGACCTGACCCTCTTGCTCAACGGCCTGCCCATCTTTACCGCCGAACTGAAAAACCAGTTCACCGGCCAGAACGTCCAGGACGCCATCAAACAGTACCAAAGGGATCGCTCGTCCAAGGAGCCGCTCTTTAAGCCGGGCCGCTGCCTGGCCCACTTTGCCGTGGACGATAAAGAGGTCTACGTCACCCCGCACCTGCGAGACGAGCAGGCCGAGTTCCTGCCCTTTAACCGGGGCTACAACCACGGCGCGGGCAATCCGCCCCCACCGCTCACCTCCGGCAAATTCGCCACCTCTTACCTGTGGGAAGAGATGTGGGCCACAGACAGCGTCCTCAACCTGATCCAGCGCTTTGTTCACGTGTACGACGAACTGGACGAGGATGGCAAGAAAACAGGTAAGAAAAAACTCATCTTTCCCCGCTACCACCAACTGATCGCCGTGCGCGAACTGGTGGCCGACGCCCGCGAGCGCGGCCCCGGCCATCGCTACCTGATCCAACACAGCGCCGGCAGCGGCAAAACGATGACCATCTCCTGGCTGGCCCACCAACTCTCCGTCCTGCACGACGAGCGAGACGAACCGGTCTTTGACACCATCGTTGTCATCTCCGACCGGCGCCTCCTGGACCGCCAACTCCAGAACGCCGTGCGCCAGTTCGAAAGGACGCGCGGCGTCGTCAAAGCGATCACCGAGGACGCGCAGCAACTCAAGGAGGCGTTAGAAACCGGCAAGCCCATCATTGTCACCACCCTGCAAAAGTTCCCTGTCATCGCCCGCCAGGTGGGCGACCTGCCCGGCCGGCGCTTTGCCGTCATCGTGGACGAGGCCCACTCCTCCCAGTCGGGCGCGTCCACCCAGGCCCTGCATCGCGCCCTCGAGGCCGGCAGCCTGGAGGAAGCCGAGGCCGCCGAAGCAGGCGCGGTCGAGGATATGGAGGACGTGCTCGTGCGCGAGATGGCGCTGCGCCGCCACCTGCCCAACGTTAGCACCTTTGCCTTCACCGCCACGCCCAAGGCCAAGACGCTGCAACTCTTTGGCAGTCCCGGCCCCGACGGCAAGCCCCGCCCCTTTAGCCTCTACCCCATGCGCCAGGCCATCGAGGAGGGCTTTATCCTGGACGTGCTCGAAAACTATGTTACCTTCAAGTCCTACTGGCGCTTGCTCAAGACCATTGAGGACGATCCCCAATACGACCGCAAAAAGGCCCAGCGGCAACTCAAACACCTGGTCGAACTCGGCGAGCACGCCATCAACCGCAAAGTCACCATCATGATCGAGCACTTTGCCCACCACGTCGCCCACCGCATCGCGGGCCAGGCCAAGGCCATGATCGTCACCCGCTCCCGCCTCCACGCCGTGCGCTACAAACTAGCCGTGGATCAATACCTGCGGGAACATGAATACCCATTCAAATCCCTGGTCGCCTTCTCCGGCAGCGTCAAGGACGGCGACAACGAGTACACCGAGACGGGGATGAACACCGCCTCGGCCGGCGTGCGCATCCCCCAGAGCGTCACCGCCGACACTTTTGAGAAGCCCGCGTACCGTCTGCTCGTCGTGGCCAACAAATTCCAGACCGGCTTTGACCAACCCTTGCTGCACACGATGTACGTGGACAAGAAACTGGGCGGCGTCAACGCGGTGCAGACCCTCTCCCGCCTCAACCGCATTCATCCACACAAGACGGAGACGATGGCGCTCGATTTCGTCAACGAGGCCGACCACATCAAAAAGTCCTTTGAACCCTACTACGAAGCCACCCTGCTGAGCGAAGAAACCGACCCCAACGTGCTCTACCAACTCCAGGCCGAATTGGACGACTATCACTTTTACGAGGAAGAGGAGATAGACGGTTTCGTCGAACTCTACTTCAAAGGCCGGAACCAGGATCTGGGCGCCCTCTACGCGCTGCTGGCCCCGGTGGTCAGGCGCGTGGCCTACGCTCCCCAGGAGGAACAGCGCGACTTTCGCAGCCGCATCAATGACTTTGTACGCCTTTACGCATTTCTGGCCCAGGTGCTCCCTTTCGCCGAAACCGACTGGGAGAAGCGCTTTCACTTTTACCGTTTCCTGTTGCGCCGGCTCCCCATCCCGGGCAGCCACTTGCCGCCCGACATTCGCGAAAAGGTTGCCGTTGACTTTTACCGCACGCAGCGCACCTTTGGGGGCCACATCGCGCTGCGGCGCGGCGACAGCGAACTGGCTCCCGTGGGCCGGCCCGGTTGCGGCGGTGCGGACGAGGAGGAAAAAGACCCGCTCTCCGTCATCATCGAGGCGCTCAACAGCATCTTTGGCGGCGAAGGGGTCAACGGCGACGCTCCGGCCGCCATCGTCCATCTTCAGAGCAAACTGGCGGGGGACATTGCCCTCGACAAGAGTTGCCAGGTCAACCCACCCGAGACCGCCCGCCTCACCTTTGACCAGGTCGCCGAACAACTCTTTGCCGAGATGATTGACAATTACTACGAGTTCTACAAAAAGGTCACCGACGATCCGCAGGCCAAACGGCGTTTCTTCGACTGGCTCTTTGAGCAATATGGGCGTGGGGCCCAGGAGCAGGCGGAAGCAAGGCTGCCCGGCGCAGATTGACGTCGGTTGGAAAAGCGGTTGCGCCAACCGATTCGACGCGAACCGCAGCGAAGGAAAAGTGACCACGCCACTCCTGACCACCAAACTCTACATCCCGCCCGTCCGACCAGGATTGGTCTCGCGCCCCCGCCTGATCGAGCGGTTGAACGCGGGCCTGCACCGCAGACTGACGCTCGTCTCCGCCCCGGCCGGCTCCTTCGACTACGCTCAGGACAGGTTTGGCAGGACCACGCTGCTGTGCGAACAGGAATGTGCAAAGCACCTGGTCACCCGACCAGGTAAAAGACTAGCCACCTGACCAGGTCCAAAACTCCCCGGTTGGCCGATGCGCCGGGGAGTTGTTTGTGGTATACTGGGGGTGCAAGATCGAGCAGGAAAATATTCAGCAAACAGAAAGGAGCAGAAAAATGAAACAGAATTCGAGCAAGGGAGAAAAGTCCCGCAAGACCGTGTATTACGCGGGGGCTGGGCTGGCTATCGGGGCCGCCATCGGCATGATCTTTGGCCTAATGCTGTTCGAGAACCTAGCGTGGGGTTGCGTTATCGGCACTGCGGTGGGCCTGGTGATAGGCGCTGCGATAGATGCGCAAAGGCGTCACAAGACAGGTTCTGACGAGTAATCACACACGTTGCCTTCCCGGAAACCAGGAGTTGGAGTTTCCGGGAAGGCAACGGCTTGAGAAACTCTACGAAAGGAGACTTTACGATGAAACGCTTACTTTGTCACGAGAGGTTGTACGTCCGATTTCTGGCGCTGCTTGGGCTTGGCGTTGTACTGTTCACGTTGGCGTGGACGCTGAGCTACTTGTTCCTGCCAGAAGGTGTGCTGCGCGGTCGCACCGGGAGTGCGATGTTGGTTGGAGACGAGGCAGCAGGCAGCTTCCTCGCCGAGTGGCTACGGATCGCGGCCATGAATCTAATGGCTGGATCACTGATTGTGCTGGCCAACCGCATATATCGATATAAAGGCTTCCCCTTGGGATACATCATCCCTCTAGCTTGGCTCACACTATACGCCACCTTCCTTGGCACCAACTCGTTTTCAATCCAACTACCAGAGCGGATGGCGCCATCCCTGGCTGTGTTCGGGCGCACGGGGTTATACGAAATGGCCGCATTTACGCTTGTGGCTGTGGCTACTTACTCGATCAACTTGTATGAAGTCACGCGGCTTATCCCACCAACTTATACGGCTGTTACACCCAAGCCAAAGTTCTCTCTGACCCTCGATCAGTGGATTGGATTGGGCCTGGCAATCGCCGTTCTGCTCGCCGCCAACGCCCGGGAAGCGTACATGATTATGACCTTGTAGCTCACAGAAAGGAGAAGCAAGTATGAAGCTCGTCATCGAAGGTGCCGGAAAACTGTACCAATGGAAAGGTCTGGGGATTGCGCGGCTTTAGCCTGGAACTCGGCCCAGGCGTGTTGGGCCTGCTGGGGCCGAACGGCGCGGGCAAGTCCACACTGATGACCATCCTCGCTACTATCACCAAGTCTACCGAGGGCCGAGTGACGTGGAACGGCGTGGACATCGCCCGGAAGCCGGACGAACTGCGAGCCGTGCTGGGCTACCTGCCGCAAGATTTTGGCGTCTACCCCAACCTCAACGCAGTCGAGTTCCTCGAATACATGGCCGCCATCAAGGGGCTAGATGGAAAGGCCGCCCGGCGGCGCATTGACGAACTGCTGCACCTGGTCAACCTGGGCGAAGCGCGCCATCGCGCGCTGGGTGGCTACTCTGGCGGGATGAAACAGCGCGTCGGTATCGCGCAGGCGTTGCTGAACGATCCGCAACTGCTCATCGTGGACGAGCCGACCGCGGGCCTCGATCCCCAGGAGCGCGTGCGTTTCCGCAATCTACTGTCGGATCTTTCCGGCGAGCGGATCGTGATCCTCTCCACGCACATCGTCTCTGACGTGGAAGCCGTCGCCACCGATATCGCGCTGATCAAGCAGGGCTGCCTGGTCAAGCACGCCCTTCCAGAGACGCTGCTGCAGGCGGTAGAGGGGCAGGTGTGGGAGATGGTGGTGCCCAGCGCCGAACTGCCCGCGCTCAAGCAGCGCGCGCTCGTAGGCGGCACGGCCCGCCGCAGCGACGGCGTTCACGCCCGCGTCGTCTCACCTGTGCCCCCAGGCGATGGGGCCGCAGCGGTGGAGCCCACGCTCGAAGACGCCTACCTGTACTTTATCGCTGGGGATGGCAGGGAGGAGGAGCTATGAAGCGGCTACGGATCCTCGGTCAGCTTATCCGCGCCGATTTTCTGGAGCGCACGCGGCGCTACAGTTTCCTCGTCACGCTGGGCGTGATGCTCTATATCGGCTACAGCGCCGTCCCACCGGCGGAATCGGGGATGTTGACGGTAGACCTGGGCGATGTCCGGGGGGTCTATAACTCGGCCTGGATCGGTGGCGTGGTGGCGCTGCTGGGTTCGATGCTGCTCTCGCTCCCCGGCTTCTACCTGGTCAAGAACGGTATCGCCCGCGATCGGGAGACCGGCGTGGGGCAGATCATCGCCACCACGCCGCTGCGCAAACCTCTCTACACGCTGGGCAAGACAGTGAGCAATTTCATCTTTCTCGCGGTGATCATTGCCGTGTTCGCCTTCGCCGCCGGCGCGATGCAGTTTATCCGCGGCGAGGTACTGCGCCTGGACGTGTGGGGTCTTGTAGCGCCGTTCCTGTTCGTCGCGCTGCCCACGCTGGCGTTGGTGGCCGCCGTCGCGGTTCTGTTTGAGACCATCCCGTTCTTGCGCAGTGGTTTCGGGAACATTGCCTACTTTGCATTCTACATCGTCGCCATCATCATCTCGCTGAGCGGCGCGACGTTCAGCAGTCAGGGCGTGATCGAGCAGCCGATCAACGATCTCTTCGGCGCGACGGTGATCGGCGCCAGTATGGGGCAGGCCGCGCACGCCGCCTTCCCCGATCGGAATCTGGACTTTGGGGTCGGCTACTCCCCTGCCCAGGGCCCGATCCAGACTTTCCACTGGGAGGGCGTAGCGTGGACGACCGACGTCATCCTAGGACGCCTGCTCTGGGTGGGCGTGGCGTTGGGAGTCGCGCTGCTGGCGGCGCTCTTTTTCGACCGCTTTGACCCGGCACGCAGCAAACCAAAGGCGCTGCGGCGCAATGGGATCGTGACGCGGATGCTTGCTCCGTTCCCTGCGCTTCCCCAGGCTCGATCTGCGCCGTTTCGTCGCGCTCCCCCGACTCCCCTTGCCGCCGTTCGTGCGACGGATGTCGTTTATCCGCGTGCTCCTGGCCGAGTTGCGCCTGACGCTGAAAGGGTTGCGCTGGTGGTGGTACCTGATCGCGCTGGGCCTGATCGTCGCCGGCTTGAGCGCCTCCGATGTTCAAGGGCTGCTGCTCGCCGCCTGGATCTGGCCGGTGCTGGTCTGGTCCAAACTGGGCGCGCGGGAGAAACAGCACCACACCGAGGCAGTGGTCTTTTCGGCGCCCCACCCGCTGCGGCGGCAGCTCCCGGCGACCTGGCTGGCCGGCGTCATCGTCACAGCGTTGACCGGGAGCGGCGTGGGCGTATCTCTGCTGCTGGCGGGCGAGTGGTCCCATCTCCTGGCCTGGGGCGTGGCCGCGCTCTTTATCCCCACGCTGGCCCTGACACTGGGGATCTGGAGCGGCAGCTCCAAGTTCTTCGAGGCGCTCTACGTGGTGTGGTGGTACATCGGCCCGGCCAGTGGGTTGGCCGCTCTCGACTTTATGGGACTATCGAGTGAGGCCATTGCGAGAGGTTTGCCGCTTGTCTACCTGGGTGGCACGGTTCTGTTGTTGGGGTTGGCGGCTGTGGGCCGAGCACGGCAAATCAGGCGTTAGAAGCAAGCAACTGATGTAAAGTCAGATCAGTCCCTGTCACCCTGAACATCAGTGTCAAAACATCAAATGGCAACGTTATTCTGGAATTGGCCGAGTGAGTGTAACGCTCGTGTCATTAATGAGGAGGAGGAAAATGGTTGAAATACCCAAGGAAATCGAAGAAATAGAAAATCAGATCGAAGAAGCATTATGGTCATTGGAAATGCGTGATGAAAAAGAAAAAGCCCTAGAAATTTATCTAGAAGCCGAATCAAAGCTTGATGCATTGGCT
>JADHWW010000088.1 GCA_016783285.1 Anaerolineae bacterium | reverse complement strand
AAGTGCGGTGGTGAACTGAAAAAAGATAGTATCACTGTCAAAGAAGGGGCAATCTTCATCTCCTGTCCCTACTGCGGCTCCACGTATCAGATGGTGGAGGAACCGAAGTGGTAATGTAGAGTCGTAGTGGTGACTTCAGTCGCTTGGGTCTCACTTTGAACGACGGTTCGACTGAGCTCGCCGGAGTCTGAAGTTGTTACTACGAGCAGAATTGGCCGGCCTACGGGCCGAATGGAGGAAACCGATGCATTGGAATTGGAAAAAGACTCTGGTCTTGTTGCTCCTCTCTATCACTCTTTGTGTCCTGCTGTGCCCATCACTGCCCTCCTACGCCCAGGACTACTCCTTCTCCATGGATCAGGAGGTCGTGGACGTGTGGGTCAACCAGGACGGTTCCGTCAGCCTGGAATACTGGTTCACCTTCACCTGCGACGTCGGCAACTACCACATCGCCGCTGTTGACGTGGGGCTGCCCAACGGCAACTACAACCTGTCCGACATCCACGCCGACGTGGACGGCAGGCCGATTGACCACGTTGGATCGGACTACGAGGGCAAAGGTGATTACGGCGTAGCCGTGTGGCTGGGCGGTGCGACGATCAAATCCGGAGAGACCGGTACGGTGCACGTGGTCGTGGACCGGGTGGGGAATATGGTCTACGAGGACAGTGATGATACCGGGTACGCCAGCACCGAGTTCTCTCCTACTTGGTTCGATAGTCAGTACGTCCACGGGGCCACCGACCTGACGGTGCGTTTCCACCTGCCGGAGGGCGTGCAGTCAGAGGAACCCCGTTGGCATCGCAGCCCTTCCAACTGGCCTCAGGAGCAGCCAGAGGCGGCGCTGGATGAGGAAGGCCGCGTGCTCTACATCTGGCACAACCCGGCAGCCGCGCCGGACCGCCAGTATATCTTTGGGGCCTCTTTCCCCCGCCAGTACGTCGCTGAGGGGGTTGTCCAGGAAGGCCCGTCGGCGCTGATACAGTTCTTCACTGCGGTCGCTGGCTGCTGTTGCAATCCTATCCCCATTTTCTTGGCCGTCATCGCAGGTATCATCGGTCTGACCGTTTGGGGCCAGCGCAAGCGCAAGATGAAGTACCTGCCCCCCTCAATGAAGGTCGAAGGGGTCGGGATCAAACGCGGGCTGACGGCGGTGGAGGCAGCCATCCTCCTGGAGACCCCCTTGAACAAGGTGCTGACGATGATCCTCTTCGGCCTGCTGAAGAAGGGAGCGGTGACGGTGCTGGACGACGATCCGCTGAAAATCCAGATCAACGAACCGCTGCCGGATAAGTTGCACCCGTACGAAGAGAAGTTCCTGAAGGCGGTGAAGAAGGACCACACTCTCAGCGAAAAGCAACTCCGCACCGTGATGACTGACATGATCAAAGAGGTCAACAACAAGATGAAGGGGTTCAGCCGCAAGGAAACGGTCGCCTACTGCCGCGACATCGTCGGGCGGGCCTGGCAGCAGGTGGAGGGTGCGGAGACGCCTGAGGTACGCAGCAAACGCTTCGACGAGGGGCTGGAGTGGGCCATGTTGGACGATGACTTCGATGAGCGCACCGGGCGTGTTTTCCGTACCGGCCCGGTCTTCGTGCCTATGTGGTGGGGATACTACCGGCCCTGGGCGCGCACCGTATCCACGTCACGACCATCGGTTTCCTCTCGTCCCTCGACTCCTTCGACCGGGCGCGTCCAGTTGCCAACCTTGCCCGGTGCCGCCTTCGCCGCCACGGTCGTGCGCGGGGTCGGGGGCACGTCCAGCCGCATCGTCCGCAGCCTGTCTGACTTCACCGGCGGGGTGACCAAGGTGACCAACCCACCGCCAAAGCCATCCTCTGGCGGGCGGAGCTACGGGGGAGGTAGCAGTTGCGCCTGCGCATGTGCCTGCGCCGGCTGCGCCTGTGCCTGCGCCGGGGGCGGGCGGTAGACCAGCGTATGTCTCTTCTGACTCGCCTGCGTGAAGCCATCAGACCCCCGCAGTCTTTGCCCGCTGGTCTGCAGGGCTACGAACGGCGCGACGGGGCTGGCGGGCGGGTACGATTGCACCTGCGAGTGGAACCGGATGGGCGAGGGCTCCTGGTGATCAATGCCGCGCGGGTGCTCCACCTGAACCAGACGGCAGTCGAGTACGCTCGCTTCATCCTGGAGGGAGTGCCGGAGGAGAGGGCAGTGCGGACGATCCGCCGTCGCTACCGGGTGGATGCCCAGACTGCCCAGGCCGACTACCGCCGCCTGCAGGAACAGATCGAAACGCTCATCATCTCTGACGGCTCCGTCTGCCCCATCCACGGGTTGGGTCTGGAGCGGATAGACCCCTTCTCAGTGTCCCTCGCGGCCCCCTACCGTATGGACCTGGCGCTGACCTACCGCTGCAACAACAATTGTCCCCATTGCTACGTGGCCCGCCCCCCCGATTATCCCGAGATGGACACAGCCGCCTGGAGGTCGGTCCTGGAACGGGTGTGGGAGGTGTCCATTCCCCACGTCTGTTTTACCGGAGGGGAGGCGACGCTGCGGGAGGATCTGGTCGAACTGGTGGCCCATGCCGAGGGACTGGGACTGGTGACGGGGCTGCTGACACACGGCCGGCGATTGTCCGACGGTGCCTACGTGCAGGCTTTAATCGCGGCCGGCCTGGACCACGTCCAGATCACGCTGGAGTCCCACAACGAGGCCGTACACGATTCTATGGTGGCGGCACCCGGTGCCTGGCGGGAGACGGTGCAGGGGGTGCAGAGCGCGGTGGCGGCTGGCCTCTACACCACTACCAACACCACCCTGACCCGGGAGAACGTGATCGGGATTGAGGAGACGGTCGCTTTCATCGCATCGCTGGGGGTGCCCACCTTTGCCTGCAACAGCCTCATCTACGCTGGCCGGGGATCCACCGTGGGCACTGGCTTCGGCGAGGGGGAGTTGGTCCCCATCCTGGAGCGGGTACGGGAGGCGGCCGGCCAGCACGGACTGCGCCTCATCTGGTACACCCCTACCCAGTACTGTGCCTTCTCCCCGCTGCAACTGGAACTGGGGGTGAAAGCCTGCACGGCGGCCCTGTACAACATGTGCGTCGAGCCGGATGGGGCGGTCATCCCGTGCCAGAGTTACTACGAGCGTTTGGGATACATCCTACGCGACCCCTGGGAGGACATCTGGAACCATGACCTGGCCCAGGCCCTGCGAGAGCGTCGTTATGCTCCAGAGAAATGCCAGGAGTGTCCAGAATTCCCCTTATGCGGCGGAGGGTGTCCGCTGTACCTGCGGCATCATTGGCCAGAACCCACGCGCGAGACTCCCCCAGATTGAGCCGGCAATCATATATCACAGGTGACTAATCAGGCCAGGCCTGACAGGTTTCCGAGAGGGTTCTTGTGTCAAAGGATCTGTCCGCTTGCAAGTGTACTTGTTTCGGAAAATGTCTGCAAAAACCTGTCAGGTCTTGGATTGTACCGTATGATAACGCGGAAAGACGAACGGGGGGAAACGGACTGTGCGATCAAGGCGCGAGTGGTACCTAATACTATCCGTGAGCCTGGCGACGCTGGCAGTGCTGCTGCTGTTTGCCCAACTCGGCGCGCTGCATACAAAGGCACAGGGCGCAGGTAGCGCGTGGCCGCTGACCGCCGATGGTCACTCTCGCTTCGCTAGCTGGTCGCCCGGTGGCAACACAGTGCTCGTCAACCGCTGGGGGGCGGTGGTCGGCGATGACACGCCCCGTCAGACTCTCAGCGAATTGTGGGCGGTGGACGTCCGGGATGGCCCGGCTACCAGGCTCAGCGGGAACGCGGTTCAACCGGCCTATACTGTAGATGGACAGCGGCTGGCATATCTGGCTTTTGCCGGAAACGGGCGCTGGGAGGTCCGCGTGCTCGACCTTGCCAGCGGTCAGGAGAAAGCGTGGGCCAAGGCCGACTGGTGTATGGCTCCGGTCTGGGTGGGCGGAAGGCTGGCTTTCGCCCAGAACGGACAGGTTTGGCTGAGCAGCGAGGGAGTAACGGCCGTGGCTATTGTTATCCCTGCCATACCCGCCGGGGCGCGGGTCCGACTGACTGGCGACGGGGCGCGCGTTGCCTGGAGCGATGGCATGTACCTGTGGGCACGGCCTTATCTAGATGGAGAACTAGCAGATGGAGAACTAGCAGATGGAGAACTAGTAGATGGAGAACCCGGGCTGCTGGTCGCAGACACGCGCGTTCTGGACTTCGCCTGGTCGCCAGATGGGCGGTGGCTGGCCTACCTCATCGCTGCCGAAAACCTCTCACCTGAGTTGTGGGTGGCGGACGTGGATGGTGACGGAGAACCCGTGCTCCTGGCCCAAGGTCAGGCGGAGACATTCAGCACGCCCAGTTGGTCGCCGGATGGGCAGACACTGGCCTTCTCACGCGCGCCGCTGGGGGCCGCGACTGCGTCTGCCAGTGATATCTGGCTGGTGAACGTAGATGGAGGGGGCTTGCGGCCGCTCCTGCGCAACGATCTCGAAGAGAGCAGCCCTGCCTGGTCGCCCGACGGCCATTACCTGGCCTTCAACCGCGCGGGCGATGTGTGGGTGCTGGACCTGACTCTGGCGAAGGCTGGGCAGCAGCAGCCTTCAGACCAAGAGCGTCTGCGCTCACCAGGAATCGGGCCATCACCGGGGCCATTCGCAACCTCTGCAAGGGGGCTGTCGCCCCTTATTCAGCATACGCCGCCGGTCACCATTCGTGTCATTCACCGTGCAGAGAACTACTACCGCTCAGACGTGCCGGTCGGCCAGATTGACGTCATCACCTTCGAGACGTACGTCAAACGAGCAGTGCCGGTGGAAATGCCCGCCTCCTGGCCCAGCGAGGCCCTCAAGGTCCAGGCTGTGGCCGCGCGCACCTACGCCTGGTACTTCACTGAGCATCCTCCCGATCCACAGTGGGACGTCTCCGATTGGACAGATTACCAGGTCATGGGTCGGGAGGATCAACGTCATTGGCGGAGCGACGACGCCACTGACGCCACCGAGGGCCAGTACATCGCCTACCAGGGAGAGGTCATCAAGGCCTTCTACAGCGCCGAGAACGGCTGCCCAACTCGCAGCGCAGCGGGGTATGGCTACATTCAAGCCGTGGATGACCCCGTCAGTTTCGGGCAGGAGCGCCGGGGACACGGTTGGGGGATGTCCCAGTGGGGAGCGCGACGCTGGGCCGAGTGGCACGACTGGGGCTACCAGCAGATTCTCACGCACTATTATACTGGCGTCACGGTAGAACTGCCCGGCACTGGTGGCCCGATGCCCATCGGTGGGGTGACGCTGCCCTGGTCGGACTTTTTCGTCACCAGCAACCGGGTGTACGTCGTAGCCAACGCTAGTGACGAGGCAAGCGGCGTGAGCGCAGTCGGGTTTTATGCCATGACCGACACCGCCATCCTTCGGCAGGCTCAGGATGCCGCTCTGCTCGTCACCGACACAGTGGGCAGTGACGGGTGGAGCACAGTGTGGAACGTCGCCACGCTCAGCGATACTACTTCCACGGGAATCACCCTCTCGCTCCTCATCGCCGACGGCGAGGGCAACGTGCAGACCCAGACTCATACGGTCCACATCGGCCTCGACCGCCAGCCACCGACGGGCACGACGGCGGCTATCCACGACGCTTACACCGATACCATCACCGTCACCCTCTCCTCTCTTTCTGCCGCCGATCCCAGTCCTGGCAGTGGAGTGCAGATGATGGCCTTCAGCAACGGTGGATGGGCATGGGAAGGCGAGGATTTGTGCCATGAGGATGGGTCGGGCGAGCAGGTTGACGACGAAGATGCGCTGAACGGCAAGGCCTGGTGTGGGCTGACTGGTACGCATAGCGCCGGGACCTGGTATGGCCCGTACACCTACGACCTGCTGCCCGGCCACGCCTACCGCGCTTACTTCCGCCTGAAGACAAATAACGTGATCACCACCGCTGAGGTAGCCATGCTCGACGTGGTGGATAACGGTGGCACGCGTCTGCTGGGGTTGCGCCGCCTGCGCGGGACGGACTTCCGCGCCTCCGACACCTACCAGGAATTCCCGGTGGACTTCAACTACACCGACACCGGAACCGCCGGCCTGGAGTTCCGCACCGCTTTCCGTTCCACCGCCGACCTGTACCTGGACCGTGTGCTCATCGTCGGCTATCCCACCAACGTCGTCACCACTGTGCAGTGGCGCCTTGCCCCAGGCGAGGGGCTCAAGATCGTTACCGTCAAGTTCATAGACGGCGCGGGCAACGTGTCCGCCGATCTGACCAGTACCGTCACGCTCTCAGACACCAGCCCGCCGACCGGCTGGCGGGACTTTGCGTGGTGGCGCGGGGGGAGCACAATCACGGCCACCGTCTGCGTCCTCGACGAAATCTCCGGCCTGAACGTGGACAGCGCCCACTATCGTTTCTCGACGGACGGGGGAGAGGCGTGGAGCGACTGGGACACAGCCACGTGCACAGGCATCAGCGGCACTGCCGAGATACAGACCATCACCGCCTCCGGTGTGCCCTTCGGCCAGTCCAGGGAGACGGCCAACCGCATCGAGTTCCAAATCGCGGACATGAAGGGCTATACCAGCACGGCGATCTACACCGTGCGCAGCAGGCTTTTCTACCTCCCTCTGGTGATGAAATGATGGCTAAAGCGTTCAGAGGAGTGGGGAAAACGCTCCACAAGACCTCCGAGGTTTACAAAGCAGTGCTCTTTTGGCAACTTTGAATGGCACATCCCTCGCTTTCCAAGCCAAATCACGGCCAAAACCTCGGAGGTCTGAACGCTTACGTGATGGCTACTCAGTTGCGCTTTTGCGCCCGGTGTGATACACTCTTGCGAGGATGTGATACGCAGTGCGTACTGTCAATGGATTAAGGAGTTGAAATGACTGGTATCAAGTTGTTCACCGTGCGTGGCATTGAGGTCAAGATGCACGTCACCTTCCCGCTGATCCTGGTGTGGGCCGCCGTGCAATTTGGCTACCTGAACACGGGGGAGTTCTTGCTCTCAGGGGCCGCCTTTGGCGTTGTCGTCACGCTGCTACTATTCATCTGCGTCGTGATCCACGAACTGACCCACAGCCTGGTGGCGGTGCGCATGGGTTTCCCGGTACGCGACATCGTCCTCCTACCGCTGGGCGGCGTCGCGCAGATGGAGCGTATGCCCGAGCGCCCGGCCCAGGAATTCCTCATGGCCATTGCTGGCCCACTGAGCAACTTCGCCATCGCTATAGTGTTGATCGTGGTCGGCCTTTTCTTGCCCGTGGATCTAGGCCGCGGCCTATGGAGACTATTGACGAATCCCACACACCTGGGTTGGGCAGACGCCTTTCCCTACCTCATATTTACCAACATTGGGCTGGCTGTCTTCAACCTCATCCCTGCGTTTCCGATGGACGGCGGGCGGGTGTTGCGTGCGCTACTGGCGACCATAATGTCCCACGCCCGCGCCACCGCCGTGGCCGTCAAGGTGGGCCAGGGGTTGGCCTGGATGCTGGGACTGGTAGGTCTATGGGACGGCAACTTCGTGTGGATCCTGATTGCCATCTTTGTGTACTCTGGGGCGGCCCAGGAAGGGCAAATGGTCCACGTGAAAAACGCGCTTCAGGGCCTGCGGGTGCGCCAGGCTTTCTCTCGCCGTGCCCTGGCCCTCTATCCCGACGACCCGGTCAGCCGCGCCGCCGACCTCACGCTCGAGAGTTTCC
>JADHWW010000117.1 GCA_016783285.1 Anaerolineae bacterium | reverse complement strand
TGGGGAATGACGACTGACTACGGCGTCCTGACACGGCGCACCGGCGACCCAGAGCAGAACCTGGCCCCGAACGTGGCCCAGGCACTGGCGTGGACGCTGGAGACCTGGGAAGCGACGGCAGCGCGGGCGCTGGCCTTTCACCAGCGCATTCAGGAACGGTTCACCTGGCCGAAGGTGACAGAGGCGTACCTGGCGCTGTATCGGGATAGTACGTAACCGTCACGTGTCTCCCGGATATTTGCTACAAATTGTGGCATTGATGTGAGCAACTGTCAAGATTGTCCAGCCTCAGGCCGGTACGGCTCCAGCAAGTGGTGCACAGCCTTGTTGCACACAACGGCGAACAGTGCTGGCGTGACGAAGAACCACAGCACCGGGAACAACACGCTAATGACAGCCACCACCAACAGCAGCAGTGCCAGAACGAGACTGAAGCCAGGGTTGGCGACGAAGAGCACAGCAGCGTTGCGCAACACCACCCGCAGCCGTTGATCCTCCTGCTCCAACAGCAGCGCCAGAGGGTACATCTGGAGGATCAGCCACAGGAATGCCGCCGCCGCCCAAAACGCGCGTATCCAAAGACTCAAGGTGGAACTAATCTCAAACGGTGCATTGCCCGATGTGTAGAAGCGGACGTTGGTGATCACGATGATAACTACCAGAACATTGAGCAGCGCCAGCCCCCACGCTTTCCAGAAATAGCGCCGGAAGCCCTCGAGGTAGTCGCTCCAGCCGACGGCCTTCCCCTGCACCACCCGGTTCGCAGTACTCCATAGGCCGGCCAAGGCTGGCGGAAACGTGACCACCAGGATCGCCAGCAGCGCGGTAACAACGTTCATCAGCGCCAGTAGGAACAACGCATCCCAGAAGTCCTTCAGCGCCTCCCAGAAGATGCGAAAAACGTCCTTCATTTTCTGCTCCATCCATTGGGCCCCATCGGCCAGCACCACGAGGACATGATCACTCATCGCAGCAGAAGACCGCGCCCTCGAAGGGTAGCCTCTGCGCGATCAACGCCAGTTTCTGCGCCCGAGACAGCCGCCGGAAGCGAGCCTCGGCCCGCTGTGCCGCCCCCCGGTCGGGGAAGCGCCAGGCGGCAACGAGCATCACAGGGCGACGGCCTGCCGTGTAACGCGCTCCCCGTCCGGCGTTGTGTTCCGCCACACGCCGTGCCAGGTCAGTGGTGACACCAGCATAAAGCGTACCACCGGCACAGCGCAGGGCATAAAGAGACCACGCCTGTCTCCCCACGTACCACCTCGCGTCGGTCAAGAGCCCCAAGGTCGGGCCTCGGGGCTCACACTCTGCCTACCACCGAACGGTATTCTATCATACTTCGCCATTCAGACAAAGACAAATCCCACCCGGCACCGTGCTCCTCGTAGTGCAGTTTCGCCCTGTTGACGAACACTGATGAGCAAAACATGCTATTGTAAAAACTCGCTCTTTGGTGTATCCTATGGGTGTGACCAGGCAAGAGTCGATTGACAATACTGTAACCAATCCGTAACGCAGCGGAATCGTCATATACGCTGTAATCTGATATAATCAGAAGTACGCGCAGACCGTCGCGGTCGTGCCACCATGGGCCGCATAGAACCGGATATGGGAGAGGTACCTGATGAATGATGCTCGCATCCTCTACGTCGAGGACAACCATGAGAATCGTTTGCTGGTGAGGCGCATTCTGGAGGCAGAGGGTTACTCTTTTCTGGAAGCGATGGATGGCCCTTCGGGTTTAGAAGTGGCCATTCAAGAACGGCCAGATTTGATCCTGCTGGACATCAACCTCCCAGAAATAGATGGTTACGACCTGGCCAGACACTTCCGCGACACGCCCGACCTGCAACAGGTGCCCATCCTGGCCATCACAGCCAACGTGATGAAAGGGGATCGGGAGCGCACACTGGCGTCAGGCTGCGATGGTTACATTCAGAAACCGATTGATGTAGACCGACTGCCGGAGCAGATCAGGGCAGCACTGCAGAGAACTCACAATTAGAGGCCAACATGGGTATACAACCAAAGGACGCCATTATCCTCGTCGTCGAGGATAACTTCCAGAACTTCGTGCTCATCACACGCCTGCTGTCCTACATGGGCGTGAAGAAATGTGAGTGGAAGGCCTCAGGTTGGCAGGTTCTGGAGTTCGCGGAGACACTACCGCACATTGACCTGATCTTAATGGATATCTTCCTTCCAGAGGAGGACGGGTACCAGGTACTGGACAGGTTGCGCGCTCATCCGCGCTTCAAAGACACCCTCATCGCCGCCGTGACCGTCGATACTTCTGTTAGCAACATGGAACGCGCCCGCAGCGCCGGCTTTGATGGCTTCATCGGCAAGCCACTCGACCCAGACCGCTTCCTCTCCCAGATTCGCCGCATCCTCCAAGGAGATGAAATCTGGGAGCCGGAGTGATCCGGGTAGAGGAGATAAACGAACTGCCATGTCTTCGCCAGGCTTGGAAGAACGGCCTCAGATACCGACTACTGGGATGCGCGGAGGGCTAGGCAAGACCCTGCTGACCGCCTTCCTGATTCTGGCAATCGTGCCGCTGAGCACCATCAGTTGGTACGCCACCCAGCGCGAGCGGCACGACATTCAACGTGAGGTCACTGCCAAACTGTCCTCCGTGTCCGCGATGGTGGAAACACAAGTCATCCGATGGGCCGAAAGCCACGTTGCAGACCTGGCGTTTCTGGCAACCCTGCCTGCCGTTCGAGAAAACGTAGTCGCCCTGACCACCAGCGGCGCCAACACCAGCACCGCTCGCGACACATTGCGCACCCAGTTGCGCGCCGTGCTGGAACACGCCCCATCCTTTCACCGCCTGGCCGTGCTGGATCGTGAGGGACAGATACTGGTCTCCACCAACCTGCCGGGTGAGGCCTCGCCGACAGAACAGATGACCATGCTTGAGCCTGAGCAAACCCACAGCCTCTGGTTCACCACACTCGACCCAACAGCCGATGTGGGGTTGGTAGTCACCCAGCGCATCACCGCACCAGACGACGAGGATCTCGGACTGCTGACCGGCTGGCTCAACCTGAGCGACCTGGTCGCCAGCCTGGAGGCGGTTAGTGAACTGGGGGAGACAGGGGAGGTTTACCTGGTGGATGCCAGCGGAATGGCATTGCCCCAGGGGCAGGCAGTGACCAATCCGGGCATTGAAGCCGTCCTGGACAGCGAGGATAGAGAGGATAGAGAGGGGCTCTACGAGAACTACATTGGCGTTCCGGTCATCGGGATCTACCGCTGGATACCGGAACTGGAGTTGGCACTGGTGGCAGAGCAGACTCAAGAAGAAGCCTTCGCCACGACCGATGGTGTCACCGCCGCCGTCATCGGGGCCACACTGGTAGTGGCGCTAGTTACTGCGGTCATTGCAGCAGTCGTGACGCGGCAGATCACACGCCCGGTCGTGCAGTTGACCGAGTCGGCGATCAACATCTCAGAGGGGGATCTGGAGCAGCGCGTGCCTGTCACGTCGCGGAACGAAATCGGCATCCTGGCGCACGTATTCAACCGCATGGCGGTGGAACTGAAGACGTTGTACGACGGCCTGGAGGATAAGGTCGCCCAACGCACGGCACTTCTACAGGAAGCCAACTATCAGATCCAGCGGAGGGCCATCCAACTTGCCGCCACCGTAGATGTCAGCCAGGCAGCCACCTCAATCCTGGAGCCAGATCAGTTATTGCGAGAGGTGGTGCGGCTGGTACACGATCGGTTCGTCTACTCCTACGTGGGAGTCTATCTGTTGGACGAAAGTGGAGCATGGGCCATACTAAGAGAGGCGATGGGCGGCAAGGAGGTGGTGGCGGCCGTCAAGGCACAGCCTGTGCGGGTCGGAGACGGAAGCGCGGTCGGGCTGGCCGCACAAACGGGAGAGCCCCACACCATCAGATGGGATATGGAGAGTTCACAACAGGCGTTCTCCTCCCCCTATATCCGTGCGGAGGCAGCGCTGCCGCTCAAACTAAGCGAGCGAGTCATCGGTGTGCTCGACGTCCTGATCACCCATGAGAGCGACCTCGACGAAGACGATGTCCCTGTCTTGCAAAACGTCGCCAACCAGATCACCATCGCGCTGGAGAACGCCCGGGCCTATGAGAAGGAAAAGGGGACGGCCCGTCGCCTGCGTGAGGCGGAGGAGTTCCGCTCTCGCTTCCTGGCCCATATGAGTCACGAACTGCGTGAGCCATTGACCAACATCATCGGCTTCTCCCGCTTGATTCTCAAAGGGCTGGATGGTCCCATAAGCGATCAACAGCGACATGACCTCCAGATCATCTACGCTAACAGCCATCACCTGCTGGGCCTGATCAACGACCTGCTGGACATTTCTCACATTGAGGCTGGGCTGATGGAACTGCAACTCCAGGAACTGGACCTGGCGGAGGTCATCAACAGCGTGATGGCTACCGCCAGTGCGCTGGTGCGCGACAAGGAGATCGAGTTGCGCCAGGAGATCGCTCCGGACCTGCCAACGGTACAGGCCGACGCAGCCCGCATCCGCCAGGTATTGCTGCGGCTATTGGCCAACGCGGCCAAGTTTACGGAGCAGGGATCTATCACCGTGAGGGCCTGGCTCACCGATGAGCAGGCGCTGACGAGCGTCAGCGACACCGGCGTGGGCATCCCGCCGGAAGACCAAGAGCGCGTCTTCGAGCGATTCGAGAGGGGCGCTTTGGGAAGCGGCTGCCAGCCCAACGGGGCCGGACTGGGACTGGCATTGAGCAAGGAATTCGTCGAGATGCACGGTGGAAAGATCTGGGTGGAGAGCGCGGTGGGAGAGGGCTCGACTTTCACCTTCAGCCTGCCACTGCACCCTCTGGAGAATCGGGAAACACTGAATGAGGTCCAGGATAGGGAGGAAACACGATGACCACAGTGATCGCAATCGCCAGCAACAAGGGAGGCGTAGCCAAGACCACCACCTGCCTCTCGTTAGGGAGCAGTCTGGCCGAACAGGGCCGGCTGGTGCTGCTGGTAGACCTGGACCCCCAGGCGCACCTGACCGCGTCGCTGGGCATCGAATCGGAGACGGTGCGCCGCACGGTGAGCGACGTACTGCTGGGCCAGAGTTCCCTGGTCGCCGTCAGCCGTGAGACCTCTGTGGACGGCCTGGATCTGGTACCGGCGAATCAGGAACTTGCGGTCCTGGACAAGGTACTGTACAAGCGCTCGGAATATGAGTATCGGTTGAAGCGAGGTCTGGAGCACACACGCTACGAACTTCACGACATCGTCCTGATGGACTGCCCGCCAGCCTTCGGGACGCTGACGCTCAACGCACTGACGGCAGCCGATCTGCTCATCATCCCCGTCCAATGCGAGTATTACGCCGTGCGTTCGCTCCATCAAGTGCTGGACCTGGTCAGCATGGTACGGCACAAGACCAATCCTCGGCTCGGCTATCGGCTACTGGTGACTATGTTCGATGTACGGAATAAGATCCACCGGCTGATCCTGGAGCATCTGCATGCCCGCTTCACCGATGCCCTGTTCCGGACCATCATCCAGGTGGACACCCGGCTGCGAGAGAGCCCGACCTTCGGACTACCAGTCACCCGATACGCGCCCCGCACGCGGGCCACCCGCCAGTACCACGCCCTGGCCCAGGAGTTGACCACCTATCTGTCTTCTGCCACAGAACTCACGGAGTCATTAACCAGGAGAGTACCTTTGCCGATTGAGAAGCCCATCACGCCGCCAACCAGCGCTTCCGTGCCAGTGCCAGGGCGCGAGGGAGTCAAACAGGAGCAAGAGGACTATGAGTGACGACAGACTAAGACATTCTCTGGAGAAGTTGTTCTCCGACATCTCACTGCCAGCACCGGAGGCCGAAGCCAAGCCATTTGCTCCACCCCTTCCGCCAACGGAAGGCCAGCCGCCTGAACCGAAGACGAAACCGCCGTCGCCCACCGGAGCCCCTGCAGGTCCCCCATCTCGGGGCATAACCACGCCAGATAAGCGGGAGGAAAGCACAGACGAAAAGAAAACGGCGCTTCAGGACACCACTCCCCCTCCGGAGGACATGCAGACCTGGCGACGACAGTTAATTCGGGGAGTGTTTCGGGCATTGACCCCCATCGGGGCTCTGGCGGTCTTGGTCGGCTCCTATTTTGCCTACACGAAGGGGGACGTGTGGGTGATACCGTTCTACCTGGGCGCTTATGCCTTTCTCACCCTGATCACATTCTGGCGGAGAGTCTCATACGCTCTCCAGGCCGGAGTCCTCCTGGGCCTGATTTACGGTCTGGGTCTCCTTGATCTGATCGAGGTCGGGAAAGGCGGAGACGGCCGGATCTTCCTGCTGGCCATCCCCTTCTTGGCCGCCCTCTTCTTCGGGCGGCGTGAGGGCATCTTTGCCTTGATCCTCACTGCCCTGACGCTGGTGGCTTTCGGTTGGGCCTTTTCCACCGGTCACATCGTCGTCTCCGTGGAGAAACAGGCCACTTCCGCCGATCCGACTGCGTGGTTGAGCAACATCGTCATTTTCCTTATGTTGGCCACTCTACCGATGATTTCTCAGAACTGTCTGGCTACTCGCCTCACCGCCTCCCTGACCCGGAGCCGCAACCTGGCCCAGGGATTGGAGATTCACCAGGCCAGACTGGAGGAGCAAGTAGCGGAGCGAACGCGGGAACTTCAAAAGGCCAACTGGCGGCTCCAACAGCGCGCTATCCAACTGCGCGCCAGCGTCGAAATAGGCCACGCTGCGACATCTATCTTGGACATAGACAGACTTCTCCATACCACAGTGAACCTTATCCACGACGAGTTCCGTTTCTACCACGTTGGCGTGTTTCTGATAGATGAAACCGGCGAGTGGGCGGTGCTGCAGGAGGCAACTGGTGAGGTGGGCCAGCAGATGAAAGCGCAAGGACACAGGCTGGCGGTAGATGACCATTCGATGGTTGGGTGGACCGCCGTACACCGCCAATCTCGCACCGACCTCGACATTGGAAGAGACGCGGCCCATTTCGACAACCCTCTGTTGCCCCACACCCGCTCCGAGATGACGCTGCCTCTGTTGGTCGGTGGGCGGCTGCTGGGAGTGTTGGACGTGCAAAGCACGGGGGAGGCCGCTTTCGACGAGGACGATGTCCGCACATTGCGTATCATGGCCAACCAGGTCGCGGTGGCGATTGAGAACGCGCGCAAGTTTTCTGATGAGGCGCTGCTGCTCGAGGCGACCAGCCCCATCCACCGCGCCAGCCGTCGCCTGACTACGGCGACGACGACCAGCGAGGTGGCTGACGCAATCATAGACTCCGTGGCTGAAACGCGGGCCGATGGGTGCATCGTGGTACAGTTTGAATTTTCGCCTGCTGGCGAACCCGAGGCCCTTTTGTACCTGAGGGCATGGCGGCGAGACCGGGAGCCACTGTTTCAAACCGGCATGCGGCTTCCAATCGCAGAGAGCCCTTTCCCCTTCGAGATGGTGAGCACTTTTTGGGTGGTAGATGACGTGGAGAGGGACGAGCGCTTGCCTCAGAGTGCGCGCCAAGTCTTTGAGGCGACGGATGCAAAGGCGCTTGTCAACATTCCGCTGCGCGCTGGAGGGGAGACAATCGGTCAGGTGGTGGTGTTGCGCACCACTCCCGGCCCATTCCTTAAGAGCGCGCTGCGACTCTACGAGACACTGAGTGACCAGGCGTCGGTAGCACTGGAGCACGCTCGCCTGCTCGAAGAAACACAACAGCGCGCCGAGTATGAACGGCACGTGAGCGAGATCACAGCCCGGGTCCACGCCTCTACTGATGTGGACACCATCCTCCAGACAGCGATTCGGGAACTAGGGCAGGCATTACAGGCTTCGGACGGGTTGATTCAATTAGGAGCCAGTGATGGAGCCAGTTCCTTTCAGGTGAATATTGCACCTTCGTCGAGACCAAAGGAACGATCTTCTATCGCCGCCGCACGCCCGAAGACGAGATCATCGACACGCTGACTCTGACTCGTGGCATTGCCAAAACGGAAACGGAAACGGAAGCCAGCATCGAAGTGTTCGAGACGCTCAAGCGGTTGACTCGCAAGACGCTGGGCTTCTCGAAAGAATTGGAGATGTATCCGTGCGTCTGCTGCTCCCACACCATCGGCCCACTCGTGAGGGCACACTTTGCCCAACTGTCGCCGGTTGGGGTGGGGAAAGCGAGATGGCGGATGTTGTGCAAGTATTGCCGTTAGGATATAATGGGGATGTGCCACTAGCCACGACAGCGCGGACGTGTGCACCGGCCTTTCGACAAGCCCAGGGCAGGCCCCTTCGGCTACGCCCAGGAACAGGCAGCGATGGAGACACATGACGGTGATGTGATCGAGTGGTATCTTGAACTGGAGATGTGAAATGAGCAGTATATCGAATGTTGTTGAGAAACGCATTCAACTGTCTGTAGAATGTGCTGAACGTCTGGGCCGTCTGTCTCAGGCCCGCCGGATTCACGAAGATCAGATTGTCGAAAAGGCGCTGGACATTCTCTTCAGTTTGACCGATCTGCTTGATGAACGCACTGAACGACAGGGTTGGTTGTTCCTCTCCGAAGCTGCCTTGCAGCGCGTATGGGACAATGAAGAAGATGCCATCTACGACAACTGGAGAGAGTTGTATGAAGTTCCAGCGCAGTGCGTGGTCCTGGTACCCTTTCCGTTCAGTGACCTCAGTACGACCAAAGTGAGGCCAGCCGTAGTTGTGAGCAGTTCTCTGTACCACGCAACTGAACCTGACCTTCTCCTGGCTGCGCTTACTTCCAAAGTTGCGACGGCGACAGGCCCGTTTGACTATCTGCTGAGCGACTGGCGCACAGCCGGTTTACGCCATCCTTCGACAAGCTCAGGACAAGCCCTTCGGCACTCAAACCCGTGCTGTTCACGCTTGATCCTGCCCGCGTGATCTATCGCCTCGGTGCGCTGACCCCGACAGACCTGGCGCAAGTAGACCAGCGGTTGCGCCGTGCCCTGGCACTGTAGTAACTCGAGACTACCCCTTCGACTACGCCCAGGACAAGGCTGTCGCCCCGCTATTCAGTTCTCGCCAAGGCAACTTGCACAGAACCGGCGTCCGGGTATACTAATAACGCCAGTAGCAACTGCTCAAGCATAGCGCGGCAAAGTCGTAAATCTGAAAGTCTGCCAATCATGATTCTCGCGGACAACGCAAATGTTGTAGGGTAATTCTATAGTAAGCCGAGGAGATGCTAAGGACGGGGTCTGATGCGGGACCGCTAATCGGCCTGGCGGAGATTGGCCACTGCCCTGACCACTTGCCTGGGAAGAACAAAGAAGGAGAGCAATGCCTGCACGCAAACTGAGTCTGGTGATGGCTGTACTCCTGATTCTAGCCGGTTGCGCCCCTGGCCCCACGCCTGAGCCATCGACAACCCCTGAAGAACCGCGCCCGTGCTTTGTCTTTCATATTCCAAAGGAACAGGCAGACCAGGCCCATGGCTATGCGGACGCTTTAGTTGCGGAGTTGATTCTGGCCGTTGAAGATGAGACCGGTAACAGTTTGTGCGAAAGCGGTGCTCTTTATGAGGCCGTTCCTCACCCAGGTTCAGACAACGAGGTGGACTTCGTACATACGAGGGGGGTGGGAATTGACAGCCTCGTTCTTGTCACTGGGATCGACGCTGAGACAGGCAAACTGGCTTATGATGTGTTCCCGCCGCCGGATGAACTGTCGGCAGACATGGAACGCGATGTTGAGTCCGCACCTTTCAGTTATCACGAGGATGAAGGGGAGTTTGCCCTGGATATTAATAGAACCGACGGCACCCTGATTCATTACGACCTTTTTTATGACAGTGATTTAGGTTGGATCTGGAGCCGGGAGAACGCGTCTGCTCTTAAACTTTCCAGCGGCCCGGTTGAACGCCGGGCGATCAGGATCCAACCCATGGCCTCAGAAGTACTCGGTCTGGACGAAATAAGAAACTTTGTTCTTGCATTAAGAGATAATCCGGCGATTGAAGCATACGACGATGAGCCAAGGGAAGCCTGGTTAGGCTGGTCAATTGGCATGTATCAAGACGCCGCCGGCGAAAACCACCTGATTTTAGTAAAAGAGGGTCTTGATGAACAAGGCCAAACTGTTGCCCAACAGGCTTTTTAGCTGGTTACAGGCGGGGAAGACAAAGGTGGCAAAACCAACGAAGTCCAGTCGCTCCCGGCCCTAATCCTTAACGAACAAGGCGTTTGGGTAGAGGCGGTGGATACAGAGATGCAGGAGTGGTACGAACAATTTCGTTGGGTAGGTGAAGAATGGGATTTAGGTCAAGTGAGTGTTCAAATGGTTATTGCAGAGGATGTCCCTAGGATTGGATCAATAATAATTGCCGATAATAAAGACATTGTGCAAGGAATGTTAGAAGATAGTTTGAATAGGTTAAAGGAACGAGAGTCCGATGATGAAGATGATAAATATGCAATGATTACTCCACAATATATTGAAGAATGGGAAGAAGCAATGGATTTGTTGCTCGAAAACCATGTTGATACTTGGGCGTCTAGTGCTCTAGAAGGAGCTATTTTGACGGCCTTGGATGCTGCACAAAACTCGAGCGAGAAAGATTTGAGGGATTTTGCTGACTCGGCGCGGGAAAAAGGACTCATAATGGTGTATTACGGCGGGGAGGTAAACAGTAAGGTTAATTACCCTCCAGCAGAAATTATGGAAGAAGGAGATGTTGTCGGCTGGATAGAACAAATTCCTACAAATGGCATGATTAACCGTCATTTTATTGGCTACGCTCGGGATGGTACGCCAATGGTGTTAATGGGATCCAGAGAAAGGTGGATGATAAACTCTACTGGTGGCGTTGATTTAAACGAGCTTCCTAAAACGGGTCGCTCATATCGGGAATTAGGTGAAATGCTCCAAGCAACCCATTTTTGCCCCCATATATGGTTTTGCCAGCGAGCATTCCCTATATGTGGTGGTTAAAAAGGCGCTCGGAATCGGCTTCACCTAATTTCCCACATGAGCGAAACGGGTCTTAGTGTTTTTTGCATAAATCAGATTCGTGTGATTTCAAGACATTTGAATCCCTATTTTGTATCAACTCCAGCAAGAGATGCACAGTATAAGATTGACAATCCAAAGGGTGCAAAGCATGCTAACGATATTCCCTGGAGCGTACTGTCTAAAGTTGTCTATATGAATGGTGGTGGTGTAGGCTACGCGGCACTTTTAGTTAATACTGTTTCCGACCCTCAATGATCTCCGAGTGAGTTTTTCTAATTAACTTGACGAAAAGAGAAGAATAAGGCTATTATGAGAATATGGAAAGGAAGACTTGGTGGCTTATAGCGGCATTACTGTTTTTTTGTAACTGCTCAGGCTCTTCCCAAAACAGGCACAAATAGCACGCGGATACACACGGATGAACTGGCCGCATCCGTTGACACGGGTTCTCGCAGATTTTTTATCTCTATCTGCGTATTTGATCCGTGTCCCATTTATGAATTGTCTGCCTGTGAATTGTCTGCCTGATCGTCGCCCGATTATGCAGACAGGGGCTTTGCAGACTGGAAAGGCAGGGTGGATGCTGACGATTCTGTGGTGGGTTCTTGGTTCCATTGGCGCGCTGATCCTGTTACTCTTCCTCTGGCTCGGCTACCGGGCTTTCAAGTTCCGACGCCTGCAGCCAATCATCTTTGAGTATCTATCGCTTCAAGACGTGGAAACAGCCTTGATGTACATTGACGACCATCCCCGGCTGCTCACCTCGGATGCCGAGGATTTCATCACCGTGTTGCTAGATCGCACCTGGGCGCGGGGAGATGCCCGGATGTTCGTCTCCAGTGCTATTCGCCTGTCGTTGTTGGTGGGATGCCGGGAATACGGCCTGGAGACCGCTCGTCAGATGGCAGCCGGCAGTTTGCAGACCTGGCTGGATGCCGCCTACAGCCCCAGTTGGCAGCGCGCCCTGGAGCTCCTGGGGCAACTGGTCGTCGAACGGGAATTCAGCATCCCTGAGGAGGAGGTGGACAAAGACCTGGTGGAGGCGATGAGCCACATCATGGAACTGCTGCGGCCCCTGGCTGCTAACGAGGAAGTAATTGCCACCCAGGATGAGATTCTACGCAGTCTGCGCCAGATCTTGCGGCAGAAAGGGGAGGAATCTCAACCGCTGCGCGGTCTCCACTCATTACCGATTTGGCACGAACCGCAGCGAAGGAAGAAAAAGTGACCACGCCCCTCCCGAAAACCAAACTCTATATTCCCCCCGTTTACGCACTACGCCTGGCTTGCCAACTCTCGACAAAAACGGTATAGTCTGGGGTAGCACGACAAAGCCACACGGGAGGAACAACATGGCAGAATACGCAGCCGCAGTGGACCAGGGGACCACCGGCACCCGCTTCATGATTTTCGACCGGCAGGGACAGGTGGTCGCTTCGATGTATGAGGAACACACCCAGATCTACCCCCAGCCCGGCTGGGTCGAGCACGACGCCGGGGAAATCTGGGCCAAGACACGCCGTGTCATCGGCGGCGCGCTGGCCGAGAGCGGTGTTCGACCAGCGGAGATTGCCGGCATCGGCATCACCAATCAACGGGAGACGACGATTGTCTGGGACCCCGCCACCGGCGAACCGCTCTGCAACGCGGTCGTGTGGCAGGACACGCGCACCCGTGAGATGTGCCAGCGGCTCATCGCCGATGGACTGGAGCCGACCTTCCGTGAGAAGACTGGCCTGCCGGTTGCCACCTACTTCTCTGGCCCCAAACTGAAGTGGTTGCTCGACCACGTCCCTGGGCTGCGGGAGAAAGCGGAGGCGGGCGAGGCCGTCTTTGGCAACGTAGACGCCTGGGTTGTATGGAACCTGACCGGCGGTCCGCAGGGAGGGGCGCACGTTACTGACGTGACCAATGCATCCCGCACGATGCTGATGAACCTGCGCACCCTCGATTGGGACGATGAATTGTTGGAGATCCTCTCCATCCCGCGCCAGATGCTGCCGGCCATCCGCCCATCGTCCGATCCAGCCCTCTACGGCATGACGCAGGCCGACGGGCCTGTGGGCGGCGCGGTGCCGGTCTGTGGCGACCTGGGGGACCAGCAAGCGGCCCTTTTCGGCCAGACCTGCTTCGACGTGGGCGAGGCGAAAAACACCTACGGCACGGGCTGCTTTATGTTGCTCAACACCGGGTCCGAACCCGTCCCATCGAAGAGCGGCCTGCTCACCACCGTCGGCTACGGCCTGCCGGAGGGGACGACCTACGCGCTGGAAGGTTCCATCGCCATCACTGGCGCGGCGGTGCAGTGGCTGCGCGACAACCTGGGCCTCATCCAGAATGCCGCAGAGACGGAGGAAATCGCTCGGTCGGTGGACGACGCCGGGGGCATCTATTTCGTCCCCGCCTTCTCCGGCCTCTTCGCCCCTTACTGGGACATGGACGCCCGCGGCGTCATCGTCGGTCTCACCCGCTACATCAACCGCGCCCACGTCGTCCGCGCCACGCTCGAATCCATCTGCTATCAGACGCGGGACGTGCTGGAGGCGATGCGGACCGACTCCGGCATCGAGTTGGCCGCGCTCAAGGTGGACGGCGGCGCGACCGTCAACAACTTCCTGATGCAATTGCAGGCCGACATCCTGGGCGTGGAGGTGGTGCGCCCGGTAGTGCACGAGACGACGGCGCTGGGCGCGGCCTACGCCGCAGGGCTCGCGACCGGACTGTGGTCGGGGCTGGACGAACTGCGGGCCAACTGGGGCATGGACCGGGTCTTCGAGCCGGGGTGGGACGAGACCCGGCGGGAGGCAGCCTACGCCGGGTGGAAGAAAGCGGTGGAGCGGAGCCGGGGTTGGGTGGAGTGATATGAGCAAGAAACGGAAGAAAAAGCGTAGAGAGCAATCTGAGGCAAGGCGGCGGCAAGCACTGGAACGGCTCCAGAAAGCCGTTGAGGAACAGCACGCCACTGCGCCACCTCCACCACCACCACCTCATCATCATCATCATCATCATCCTCTGCCTCTTCCAAGTGAGTCTCCCCTGTCTTCACCGCTCCCGGATGAACCCGTGGCATCGGAGGAGGACGGGCTCTGGGCGCAGTTCGAGAGGGCCAATCTGGAGGGCAAGGAGATCATCTTCCTGAGCACATTGGAGGCGGGCAAACTGGACGACGAGTACGCCTTTGGGATGCTGAACGGCATCCGCTCGGAACTTGATCTGCGCGACCGGGAGGGTCGCCTCCGCTACGCGAAACTGGTGGAGCGGCTGCGCCAGCACGCCCCCGAGTTGTACCGTCAGAGCATAGCCTACTACCACGCAAACCTCATCCACGACGCCGTCGCTGACGGCCGCTGGGAGGCCCTCCCTGAGTTGCTGGTTCCCTTCGCTGAGGAACCGGAGCGCACCATCGAGACCTTCACTCGCGTTATTGACCAACTGTCGTACCACGGCCAGGTCCGGCCCCTCATCCAGGTGCTGGCCCAGGCTTGGCCGCAGGTTTCGGAATCGGCCGAAATCCTACCATGGGCCACTAATGAGTTCGCCGGCAATCTAATGCACCTGAGCCTGTTGGACTATATGGAGACAGCCCCCGTTCCCTGCGCTGACGACCCAGCGATACTGGAGGCCACAGATCCTTATGGCGTGTGGAAGAAAGGTTGGCTGGAGCGGTTCGTCCCTCGCCTGACTGCGTCGGACCACTCTCCCTGGCAGCCGGCCGACTTCGGCGAGGCGGTGGATGCTGACCAGTGGCACGACAACATCAACAACCTGCTGGCCGAGTTCGTCGCCGACCTGCACCGGGCCGGCGTGCCCTACGGCCGCGGGAACCTGGCCTGGACGCAACTAGCCGAAGCGCTGGAACGACAGTTTGTCGTACCTGCAGCGCCTCCCCGCCCCCGAGATGGAGGGGGCAGGGGTAAGAACAAGGGAAAGGGAAAGAGACGCGGCGGTAAGAGCCGCTCGAAAGCACCATCCTCACCCCTGGTACCCCGTTACCAGACGATGGACAAGGTGCTGGTTGATTTGTTCCCCTTCCTGGGCGCGCAGCCCTACAAGGCAGCGGCCGTGCTGGAACTCCTGCCCGCCTACCTGCACTTCCTGGCCCGGCTGGGGCTGATCCATCCCGCCGAGATGGACGCGGCGCTGACGGAGTTGCAGCCGTTGAAAAAGCAATTGTCTCGCGTGCTCGAAAACTATGGGGCCGACCCCCGCGCCGTGGATGCGGTGGTGGCTGCCTGGTCGGAAGAGACCCTGGACGGTCTGCGGAACGACCCTGTGCTGGCTGAAGCCCGGGCGACCCCGCCCGCTTCCCCCACGCCCCAACCAGAGAAATCCACCCCTCGCCTCAGCGCACTCTTGACCTATGCTTTCAAGATCACCTATCTGCGCGCCCCCGATGTCTGGCGCACCATTGAGATTGCTGAGGATCAGACTCTGGACAACCTGCACTATGCCATTCAAAGGGCCGTGGACTTCGACGCCGACCACCTCTACTCGTTCTTCATGAGCAGCCATGCCTGGGACAAGAGCACGGAGTATGCTGCTCCTTCCGCCGACGGTCCCAGCGCAGCGCGCATTAAGATTCGCGACCTGAATTTGCGGATGAAGCAACGGTTCTTGTACCTGTTCGACTACGGGGACGAGCATCGTTTCGAGGTCCAACTGGTGGGCATCAACCCCGACGCGCCGAAGGGAGATTATCCGCGAGTGGTGGAGCGCCACGGCAAGAACCCATCACAATACCCGGATTGGGACGACGAAGAGTGGGAGGAGGACGAGGACGAAGTGTAGGAGCCGTTCGTAGTGTGCACCTAAGTGCGCTTGTTGGGTGTTGAAGTGAAGGAGATAACAAAATGACCAACCAAGTAACCCAAAAGGTGGAATACGACCTCAAATCGGTCAAACTGCCGTATCTGGCGGGGCTGCCGCTGCGCCTGTTCGTGACGCTGCTGGAAAGCCCACTGAGCGGTTTGCTGCTCCCCAACTTGTTTCGCAGCGCCGGGATCGCCCGCCTGCGGGACCAACAGATTGACGAACCGCCCACCCTGCACCCGATACACGCCACGGGCACACTGACCTCCGAGGCGGGGAGCGTACCGCAGGACGAGTGGCCCAGCCCACCGGCTCAACCTGGCCCCGGCTTCAACTTCGCCACCGTGCACGACTACGCCAGAGCATACCGGGAAGGGAAAACCACCCCGGACGAAGTGGCGCACAAGGTGCTGGAAGCGATTGAGGCCAGCAACGCTGCCGACCCGCCTCTACGCGCCATCATCGCCGTGGAGCGCGAGGAGGTGCTGAAGCAAGCCCATGCGTCCACGGAGCGCCTCAAGAGCGCGCAACCACTGAGCGCCTTCGATGGCGTGCCAGTGGCAGTGAAGGACGAGGTGGACATGGCGCCGTACCCTACCACGGTGGGCACCGCTTTCCTGGGGAGTTCCCCGGCAAAGGAGGATGCCACGGTGGTGGCCCGTATGCGAGCGGCGGGCGCGTTGCTGATCGGCAAGGCGAACATGCACGAGATCGGCATCGGGGTGACTGGACTGAATCCCCACCACGGGACACCCCGCAACCCCTACAACCCCGACCACTACACCGGGGGCAGTTCGAGCGGGCCGGGCGCGGCTGTGGCCGCGGGGCTTTGTCCGGTCGCCATCGGAGCGGATGGCGGTGGTTCGATCCGTATCCCGTCGTCGTTCTGCGGGCTGGTAGGGCTGAAACCCACCTTTGGGCGGGTGAGCGAGTTTGGGGCCGCGCCGTTGTGCTGGAGCGTCGCCCACTTAGGGCCGCTGGCGGCCACCGCTACCGACGCCGCCCTGGCCTTCGGCGTGATGGCCGGCCCCGACCCCAAAGACCACATCTCCCTGCACCAACCCCCACCCACGCTGGCGGGATGGGACAGCCTGGATTTGAGCAACCTGACGCTGGGGGTGTACTGGCCGTGGTTCCGGCACGCTACCGCCGATGTGGTGTCGGCCTGCGAATCGTTGCTTGAGGAGTTCGAGCGCATGGGAGTCCAGGTACGTGAGATCGTACTCCCCAATCTGGAGAACGGGCGGGTCGCGCACACGATAACGATTGCCGGGGAGATGACCCAGGCGATGGGCCGGTACTACGCCGACCACCGCCGCGAGCATGGCCTGGACGTGCGCACCAACCTGGCGCTGGCGCGTGCATTCACCACCCGCGATTATATCCAGGCCCAGCGGGCGCGCACCCAGTTGATGACTAATTTCAATCGCGCTCTGGAACAGGTGGACGTGATCGTCACTCCAACCACTGGGCTGACCGCCCCCGCCATCCCCCAGGCCGCTTTGCCGCACGGCGAGTCGGATCTGACCACACTGATGGAGATTATGCGTTTCACGACGCAAGCCAATCTCACCGGGCTGCCCGCCATCTCCTTCCCGGCGGGCTACAACGACGCCGGGCTGCCAATCGGCATGCAGGCCATAGGCCGCGCCTGGCAGGAACACACTCTGCTAGGCCTGGCGCTGGCCGCCGAGCAGACAGTGGAACGGCAAGCGCCGCAGGTGTATTACGAGATATTGGCGGAATAGACATCGTCAGGGCTGGCAGTCGGGACAACTGGGCAGTTCCCACTACGACGACCTGATCGAGCCGTGGCTGGTACGTTGCTGAGACCACCACCCGGCTCCCCGTCGCCGCCGAGGACACTGTTTTTCTGCAAGCGATTACCGTCACGCAGTAGTCACTCGTCGCCCTTTACTGACGATTCTGAGGCTAGATGGCTGCCTTTGGAAAAGCAACACGACGATGCTCGGAACGTTCAGCGGGCCGGGCATCTCTTTGCTTGTGGCTCTCCATAGCAGCCAGTGCCCTCTCTATGCAGTCTGACTATTGGCAATTTGCATATAGTGTGGTATAATCAGGCCACTCGAGACGGAACACGAACATTGATCCTGTAAGGGAGCCTGTGAGGGAGAAAGAAGGATGCGAGGACGAGGACGAGGACGAGGGCAGGGATGGCGTCAGCGGGGATGTTCTCGCCGGGCGGTGCGGATGCTGGTGCCGACGCTGCTTCTGCTCCTGCATCACAGCCAATCACATGGTTACACTCTCCTGGAGCGGCTGGGGGAGTTTGGTCTGGGGGACCTGAATCCCAGTGTGGTCTACCGGACGCTGCGGGACATGGAGGCGAAGGGCTGGGTCACTTCGACCTGGGACGAGGAGCGGGCGCAGGGACCGCCCCGACGTGTCTATTGCCTTACCGCGCTGGGGAACGAGGTGTTGGGATGGTATACACAGGATTTGCAGGAGACGCGTGGGCTGATCGACTACATTCTGGGTGCCTACGGCCGGCACATGGAGGAGGGCGAAGGTGAATACCATTGAGGCGCTGTTGGGGAGTTTGCAGACCGACGCGCCGGTCCGCCAGGTGTTGGTGGGGGCCTTCTGGACGGTGGTGGTGCTGGACACCGACCCGCCCCGTGGCGGTTTGGCCTCGACGCTGCGCCCAGCCACCCACCCGGCAGGCCCGCCGGTGCCCCAGGCCGGGCGTCTCTTGGAACACAGTGGGCGGGAACTGGCCGGATGGTTACGCTCCTCCAGTACCCTGAAGGCCAGCATCGGCATGGCGGCCTTCAACGCGCTGCTGGAGGTAGACGAAGGGGTCTGCACCGAGGTCAACGCCGAGAGGATCATCCTGGAGCGGGGAGCCGGCCGGCGGGTGGTCGTCGTGGGCCATTTTCCCTTCACCGAGCGGGTACGGCGAGCGGCGGCTGAATGTTGGATAGTGGAGCTGCACCCCCGCCCTGGCGACGTGCCTGCTGAGCGGGCTGGCGAGGTGCTGCCCCAGGCGGACGTGGTGGCGCTTACCGGCACGTCGCTCATCAACCACACCTTCGACGACCTGGTGGCTCTCTGCCGGCCCGGCACATTCGTTATCCTCCTCGGCGCCAGTGCCCCGCTTTCGCCAGTTCTGTTCGATCATCGCGTGGATGCCGTCGCTGGGACGCTGGTGGTGGACGTGCCGACTGTGCTGCGGGCCGTGAGTCAGGGGGCTACATTCCGCCAGATACCGGGCAAACGGCTGCTGACGATGGTGAGAGAATGAAGCAATGAAGCAATGATAAATGACAAATGACGAGTGACGAGTGAGCAAGTGATGAAGCCCAGGAGCCTGTCGTGAACTGCCGGGCTGAGGGCAACAACAACACAGTCTTATTGAAGGAGAAAAATGATCACAGATATGCAGGTTTTTGACGCCTTACGTGGGGTGATGCATCCCGAAATCAAACGCGATCTGGTTGGACTGGAGATGATCAAGGACGTCGTCGTGCAAGACGAGGGGATCACGCTTACCCTGGTTCTGCCCTTCAAGGAGGTTCCTATCAAGGATGACCTGGTGCGCAGCGTGCGGGAGGCGGTGGCGGCACTGGATTCCAGCCTGAAGGTCGAGGTGAAACTGGCCGAGATGAACCAGCAGGAGCGCGCTGCGTTCATGACGCAGGCCGAGGGTGGCCCTAAGCCGGTCCAGTCTATGAACAAAATCGCGCACGTGGTAGCAGTGCTGAGCGGAAAGGGAGGTGTGGGAAAGTCGTCGGTAGCGGCGTTGCTGGCGGTGACACTGAACCGGCAGGGAAAGCGAGTGGGCGTGCTTGATGCCGACATCACCGGCCCCAGCATTCCCAAGATATTCGGCCTCCACGATCCGCCGCTGATGGGGCCGATGGGCATCTTCCCGGCCGAGACGTCTACCGGAATCAAGGTGATGTCCATCAACTTGCTGCTTCCCAATGAGGACGAGGCCGTCATCTGGCGCGGTCCCCTCATCAGCAGTGCCATCAAACAATTCTGGCAAGAGGTGGTCTGGGGTGAACTGGACTACATGGTCGTGGACTTGCCTCCTGGAACCTCCGATGCCTCGCTGACGGTGATGCAGTCCATTCCCCTCAGCGGGGTCATACTGGTCACCTCCCCCCAGGACCTGGCGGGGATGGTGGTGCGCAAAGCGGCCCGCATGGCCCAGCATCTGGGAGTCCCTACCCTGGGGTTGGTGGAGAACATGAGTTATGCCGTCTGCCCTGGATGCGGCGAGCGGATTGAGGTCTTTGGCCCCAGTCAGGCGATGCACACGGCGATGCAACTGGGGACACCGCTTCTGGGGCGAATCCCGCTGGACCCTGAACTAGCCCGCCGCTGCGACGCGGGGGGTATTGAGGAGTATGCGGCAGAATCCTTCGGACCGATCGCTGAGCAGGCTCTGGAGCGGATGCCAGCGACGAAGAGCAGGCCGATCTTTTAGATAGAGATGCGGACCTATCTGGATTGTTACCCTTGTTTCCTGCGCCAGGCGTTGGATGCGGCACGGTTGGCCGGGGCGGACGAGCGGCAACAGAAGGCGGTGCTTGACCGCGTGCTTGATGTGCTCAAGCAAGCCGGGCCTTCGAGCACGCCGCCGGAGACCGCTGAGCGGGTTCACCGCATCGTGCGGCAGGAGATCGGAGATAGCGACCCGTACCGGGCGGTTAAGGAGACTAGCACCCGTGAGGCGCTGACTCTCTATCCCAGGATGAAGGTCTTGCTGGCGGAGGCGAGCGACCCGCTGGAGGTGGGTGTGCGGCTGAGCATCGCGGGTAACATCATTGACCTGGGGCCGGCTCGGGAGTACGATCTGTGGGGCACGGTGGAGCGGGTGCTGGCCCAACCCTTCGCCATTGACGACGGGGCAGCCCTCCGGGAGGCGCTTTCCAGGGCTGGTAGGGGCGCGGTAACTGCGCCCCTACTTTACCTGGCTGACAACGCCGGGGAGACGGTCTTCGACCGTCTGCTGATCGAAGCGCTCGACGTGCCGGTCGTCTACGCGGTGAAGGAGGGCCCTATCCTGAACGACGCGACGCGGGAGGATGCGCTGGTCGCTGGAGTGGATCGGGTGGCGATGGTCGTCAGTACCGGTTCGGACGCCCCGGGCACGATCCTGGATCGTTGTTCGGAAGAGTTTCGGCGGCTGTACGAAAAGGCCGAACTGATCATCGCCAAGGGACAGGCCAACTATGAGACGTTGAGCGAGGAGGGGCCGCGGGTATTCTGCCTGCTGCAAACCAAATGTCCGGTCATCGCCCGCGACGTGGGCGTACCGGTTGGGAGCATCGTGCTCAGGCAGGGGCAGGAGTAAGTAGTCTGACAGCACGTCTTGACGGACAAAGAGACACGTTTAGCGTACAATTCATGAGGAGGAAATGCAAATGAAGGTAGTCGTTACAGCCCAAGGCGCGGACCTTGACGCGCTGGCAACCCCGGTCTTCGGGCGTTGTCCTATGTACGTCTTCGTGGACACGGAGACGATGGAGTTTGAGGCCGTGGAGAACCCGGCGATCGCCGCTGCCGGCGGAGCGGGTATTCAGGCCGCCCAATTTGTCATTGAGCATGGAGCACAGGCGGTGGTGACCGGCAATGTAGGCCCCAATGCCTTCAACGTCTTCCAGTCCGCCAATGTGCCCATTTACCTTTTCGGGGGTGGGACGGTGCGGCAGGCGGTCGAGGCATACAAGGCAGGAGGGCTTCAGCCCGTCAGCGGAGCCAACGTCCAGACCGGCATGGGGATGAGCCGTGGTATGGGGATGGGGCGCGGCATGGAAATGGGCCGCCGTGCGAGTGGGTCTGTTCCCCCGACGCCACCTCCGCCTCCGGCGGCCCCTGCCCCTTCCCGCGAGGGGGAGATCGCTGCTCTAAAGGATATGGCCAGCGGGTTGCGTAGCCAGTTGGCTGAGATTCTTGAGCGGCTTGATCGGCTGGAAAAAGGAGGTTGAACGATGCGCATCGCGATTTCAGCAGACGATAGCAACGGGCTGGACAGTGTGGTGAGCCCCCATTTCGGGCGCTGCCCCTACTTCGTGCTGGTGGATCTGGAGGGGCGCGAGGTAGAGGCGGTCCACGCCGTCTCCAACCCCTACTATGGCCACCATCAGCCCGGGCAGGTGCCGGGCTTCATCCATGATCAGGGGGCCGACGTGATGCTCACCGGCGGGATGGGCCGGCGGGCCATCGGTTTTTTCCAGCAATACGGCATCCAACCGGTGACGGGCGCTGCTGGCACGGTGCGGCATACTCTGGAGCAGTACCTGGGCGGGACGCTGCAGGGGGCCGAGCCGTGCCGCGAGAGCCTTTCGCACGGACATGGAGAGATTCCCGCCGAGGGCGAGTATGAGCAGGACGAGGTAGGCCGGCTGCGGGAAGAGGCGGAGATGCTGCAGCAACAGTTAGACGAGGTGATGGCGCGGCTGGATAAGTTGGCAGTCTAAAGTCTATCCTTGCGAAGGTTACAGAAACCTTCGCAAGGTTACGACATCTACCTCTCCAAGCGGAGGGAAGTGGTGCTCAAAGTTGTGGGTATCATCGGGTACAAGAACAGTGGCAAGACGACGCTAACCCAGGCTCTGGCCCGCGAGTTGGCTGGTAGAGGCCACGAGGTGGCCGTGATCAAGCATACATCCCACCCCCTGGACCTCCCAGGGAAGGACACCGCTGTGCTGGGGGAGACGGTCAGCCAGGTGGGGCTTATCTCGCCGCAGGAGTCGGGGGTCTTTTGGAGGAAGTCGCTGAGTCTGGAGGACGTCATCCCCTATCTGGAAGCGGACATTATCCTGGTCGAGGGCTTCAAGATGGAGAAGACCTTCCCCAAGATCGTGTGCCTGCGAGGGGAGCCGGACGACCGGGACCTCTTCGACGGCCTGGCTATCTGTGCCGTCGGGCCGGCCGAGCATGTGGAGGGGGTAGGCGTACCCCTTTTCGGCCGGGACGAGGCGGGCAAGGTCTCCGACCTGGTGGAGCAAAAAGCCTTCAAGTTACCCAACCTTGACTGTGGAGGCTGCGGGCACGAGCGGTGCTACGATATGGCCTGTGAGATCGTCGCCGGAACTGGCAGCATTGAGGCTTGCGTCTCTTTGCAGCCAGCCACGGAAGTCAGAATAGACGGGCAGCCGCTGCCCATGAATCCCTTTATCTCCAGCATGGTGAGGGGCGCGATCCAGGGAATACTGTCGTCGCTCAGGGGGTTCAAGAAGGGAAAGATTGAGGTCAGCATCTGATGGGACATCAGGGAGAGGTAGATAACTTCGACCGCACAGTGGCGGAACTGCAACAGCAGATTATCGAACAGGAACGGGCGCTTTACTCGGACAAGGTCCTCGAAGAGGCCCACAATCCCAGGAACCTGGGCCGCATGCCTGAGCCGGATGCCTGCGCGGTCGTTTGTGGCTGGTGCGGCGACACGATGGAGGTCTATCTGCGGCTGGAGGGGGAGAGGATAGGAGAGGTCACTTTCATGACCAACGGCTGCGGGCCGTCGGTGGCCTGTGGGAGTATGCTCACTCGCCTGGTGCAGGGGATATCGCTGGAGGAGGCGGGCAGGATCGAGCCGGAAGACCTGCTCGCTGCTCTGGACGGCCTGCCCGAGGAGAGCGTCCACTGCGCCGAACTGGCGGTGAACACGCTGCGAGAGGCAATTGCCAACCGGCACGTGGATGACGAGGCCTGAGATGAGGAGACTGGATTGGTGATTGAGAACTACGTGTGGGAGGACGCGGCTGCGCGGGCCGGTGACCTGGTCGGACAGGGCTACCACTGAGCCGAGGCCATGCTGCTCGCCGTGGGCGAGCACGTGCTGGGCGATCTGGGGCCGCGGGGGGTGCGGATAGCGGGCGGACTGGCGGGCGGCGTGGGGGACACCCGGCAGGAGATGTGCGGGGCATTGAGCGGCGGTGTGTTGGTCATCGGTGCATCACTTGGCCGGGAGAGCCTGAATGAAGATGACCGGCCGGCCCTCGACCTCGCCGCTCGCTACAGGGAGCGCTTCCTGGCGGAACTGGGTGATACGCAGTGTGCCCGACTGCGGGAGATGGTCTACGCGCCGGGCGGGCTGGGCTCCTGCGCACTGCTGGTCGAGCGAACGGCGGTGATTCTCTTGGAGTTGCTCGCGGGGGCCAATCGGGAGTTTGAGTATGGGTGCAACTGGCTACCTTGCCCGCTTGCGGGAGTGTGTGGGACGCAACCTATTGCTGGTCCCCTCTGTGGCCGCCTGCTGAGGTAGCCCGCGGGCTATTTGAGGAGGTCTACAGGGAGGGCTTCATCCCGGCAGGCGTCGGCAGCAGAGTGGAGCTTCGAGACTGAGGGAGGGAGGGAGAAGTATGGAGCCTGTTACAAGCGTCGAGGAACTGGAGTGGCAGCCGCACCCAACAGCGAAGGGTGTCGAGATCAAAGTGCTGGTCTCCCGAGGTGCCCAGGGCACGGATGTGACCTGCATGCTCGTCCGGATCGGCCGTGGTCTGGAGGTGCTGGCACACGTCCACGACCGCTCCGACGACATCCTCTATCCCCTGGCTGGTAAGGCCAGGATGTGGGTGGACGGAAGCGGGGACTTTTCACTTGAACCGGGCGTGATCGTACGCGTCCCGCAGGGCACGAACCATCGCATCTTCGACGTGAGCGAGGATCTGTTGCTCTATGACGTCTTTTGGCCAGCCCTGTTATAGCAGGGCGATGCCTGCTTGTAGCGAAACGTTTACCTTTGGTTGCGATAAGGGAACACGGAGATGAAAAAGGGGTTGGTCATCATCACCGGGTGTGCTCATCCCGGCATCGTGAAGATAGTGCATCACGCCCTGGGGGTGCGGTCGTTACGTCCATACCTGGTGAAAGGAGGGTCGGAGTGAAACTCGCAGTGCAACACGTGGACGGTCTACGCTTCCTGGCGACGGCTGGGGAGCACATTGTCGCTCTGGATGCCGCGCCGGAGGATGGGGGTGCTGGCACCGCGCTGAGTGCACCGCAGTTGTTTGCAGCGGCGATGGGCGCTTGCATTCTGGAGTTTGTGGCGAACTCCTGCCGGCTGCGAGGCATCCCGTTTGCGCGGTTGAGTCTGGAGATGGAATACGAGGAACTGGCAAGGCCCCGTCGTGTCGGCGCGATGGAGGCGACGATCCACATTGAGCCGGAGCCGCCTGAGGACGTGAAGCGGCGGCTGATCGGAGTAGCCAGGCACGCCACCCTGGTCAACACGCTTATGCGTCCGCCGGAGGTGGTTGTCCAGTTCGCAGAGGAACGAGGAGTGTCCGATGCCGATCTATGAATATCGCTGTCGCAACTGTGGCGCGACGTTTGAGGTGCTGGTACGGGCGGGCGATGCTGTTGTCTGTCCCCATTGTGGTGATTCGTCGTTGGACAAGATGCTTTCTGTCCCCTTCGTGTTGAGCGGGCAGACGGCCCGGCAGGCGGGACATACCTGCTGCGGTCAGGAGGAGCGCTGCGCCACACCGCCCTGCTCTGAAGGAGGTACGTGTTGGCGTGGGTAGTGGGAGGAGGTGAGTGACATGGGTCGAGATCGTGGAAGAGGTGGCGGTCGCGGTGGCGGCGCTGGGCGCGGCGGCGGACGCGGGCCGGGCCGGATGGGTGGCCCCAAGGCCGCCGGGCCGAGCGGCTACTGCGTCTGCCCCAGTTGCGGGCACCGGGAGCCGCACGCGGTGGGCATGCCCTGCTATCAGAAAAAGTGTCCGCAGTGCGGCACTCAGATGGTACGCGAGTAAGCCGTAGGACAAATTGGCAATTTGTCCCTACAGGACAAGTTCGCCGAGGGTCTCCGACCGAGGCATAAAGGGCTCGGTCGGGAGACCTTCGCCCATCCTCGGTCGGGAGACCTTCGCCCATCCTCGGTCGGGAGACCTTCGCCCATCCTCGGTCGGGAGACCTTCGCCCATCCTCGGTCGGGAGACCTTCGCCCATCCTTGGTCGGGAGACCTTCGCCCATCCTTGGTCGGGAGACCTTCGCTCATCAACCTGAGTGGTTACGCCGTAGGACAAATTGGCTGTAGAATCTCATAGGATTACACCCCTTTTTGCTCATTAAAAACATACCTCTGCTCAAGTTGCTTCCAGGCTCACTTGAAGGCGGAACCTTTTCGGCCCGCAATCCGTCTAGAACATGGCGAGGCCAATCTTGGAGTCGCCAAAACAAGAACAGGAGGCAAGCAAGAATGAAGAACATATTACGGAGTGTGACCATCATGATCGCGCTGCTGGGCCTGGTGGGCTGCGGTGGCTCGGGCGGTGTCCCGAGTGGCGGTCAGCCAGCGGGACAGAGCGTGCGGTCGGAGAGGGAGCGGGTGATGTCACCGGACGTGGTCGCCCCGGACCTGGCGGATGTGGTGGACGGAAACAGCGTGTTCGCCTTCGATCTCTACCAGGTACTCAGAGAGGGGAATGACAACCTTTTCTACTCTCCCCACAGCATCTCGCTGGCGCTGGCGATGACTTATGCCGGAGCGCGCGGTGAGACCGAACGGCAGATGGCGGACGCCCTGCACTTCACGCTCCCGCAAGACCGCCTGCATCCCGCGTTCAACGGTCTGGACCTGGAACTCGCCGGTCGCGGCGAGGGCGCGGAGGGCAAGGATGAGGAGGGGTTCCGGCTGCACATCGTCAACGCTATCTGGGGGCAGGAGGGCTACGAGTTCCTCCCCGAATTCCTCGATGTCCTGGCGGAAAACTACGGTGCCGGGCTGAGGCTGCTCGATTTCGCGGGTGCAGCGGAGGAATCGCGTATCACGATCAACGACTGGGTCAGCGAGCAGACGGAGGGCCGGATAGAGGACCTGATCCCGCAGGGGGTCATTGACGCGCTGACGCGGCTGGTGCTCACGAACGCGATCTACTTCAATGCGGCGTGGAGCGAGCCGTTCGAACCGGACCTGACCGGGGATGGCGCGTTCTACCTGCTTGACGGCGGCGAGGTCAACGTGCCGATGATGAGGCAGACGACGTCCTTCGGTTACGCCGAGGGGGAGGGGTGTCAGGCGGTCGAGTTGCCATACGACGGCGGGGAACTGGCGATGGTGATCCTGCTTCCCGAGGCGGGCGAGTTCGAGACGTTTGAAGGCTCGCTGGATGGCAGGCGAGTGGATGGTATCCTGAAGAGCCTGACGTACAGGCAGGTCGCTCTGACCATGCCAAAGTTCGAGTTCGAATCGGATTGCAGCCTGGTAGAGGCTCTCGCAGCGATGGGCATGCCGGTTGCTTTCTCCGGGGGCGCTGACTTTTCGGGGATGACCGGCACGCGCGATCTGTTCATCGGGGAGGTCATACACAAGGCGTTCGTCTCGGTGGACGAAGCGGGCACCGAAGCGGCAGCGGCCACGGCGGTGGTGATGGAGTTGAGTGCAATGCCAGGGGAGCCGGTCGAGGTCACCGTTGACCACTCCTTCATGTTCATCATTCGGGATATCGAGACGGGCGCCATTCTGTTTGTCGGGCGCGTCGTGAACCCGGGAGCATAGGAGGGAGATCAACCCATTCTCGCCAACACGCGCCGGGCGTCGGCGTACCCCAGGTCAATCAACTCCCGGCTGGCCTCTGGCTCGTAGCGGATGATGCGCAGCAGACCTGTCTCCCGGCTGGGGATGATCACCCGGCAGCGCACGTGCCGGTGTTTCTCGTCCAACTGCGCCGTCACCAGCCGGTTGACGTTCTCCAACTGCTTGAAGTCGTTCTCGAAGGTGGCGCTCAGGGCCAGGTCGAGCATCACGGCGAAGGCCCGCCACGGCCAGCGGGGTGGCTCTATGCGCTGCTCGCCGGTGGGCGAGAGTAGCACGACCAGGATCTCGTCGGCCCCAGCATCAATCGCTCCTGCCAGTGGTGTGTTGGCCATCACCGCTCCATCCCAGTAGTGGTGGTCCTCTACCTTCGTCCAGGGGTAGACCAGCGGGATGGAGCAACTGGCGAGGATGTGATCGGGGGTGAAGGTCACCTCCTGATTGTCGAAGATGCGCAATTGGCCCGTCTCGATTTCGGTGGCGGCGATGAGCAGCCGCTTGTCGGTGCGGGTCAGTGTGTCGAAGTCAATGAAACGGTGCAACGTCTTGCGCCAGGGGGAGGTGTCGTAGACCGCTCGCCAGGGACGCAACCGCCAGAAGCGTTGCACATCCCTCGTGCGTGTCGCCAGCCAGGCCTCCTCCAGTTCGGCCGCGCTGCGGCCCGAGGCGATAGCGGCCGCGTTGATGGCCCCGATGGATGTGCCGACCAGGATGTCTGGCAGCAGCCCGGTCTCCTCCAGGTACTTGTAGACGCCGCACTCGTAGGCCCCGCGGCCCCCACCTCCCGAAAACACCAATGCTCGCGTGATTTTGTCTTCCATCGCTCCTCCTCGCACTGTACTCCTTAATGGTGCAAATCCTTCACAAACGAGTCAAATCCAACGCAGAGATCAAGACCTGACACACCGACCAACGTCATTCGCCGAAGGTCTCTTTCGCGTTTCATAACTAGTTCCCTATCAAGCGTGAAGTGTAACTGCTCAGCCAGTCATAAATAGAACACGGATCAACACGGATCATACGGATGTACGCAGATAAAGATAAAGAATCTGTGAGAACCCGTTTCATCTGTGTGTATCCGTGTGCTATTTGTGCCTGTTTTGGGAAGAGCCTGAGCAGTTACCGTGAAGCTTTCTTGAATAACGGGCCAGCGAGCGCGAAGATACGGCTGACATTCATATCAGCCCCCATTTCCTTCCAGGGCGCGGTGTTGCAGTGACTTGACAGCCCCCACAGGTTTTCCCAGCATCCGGGCCACCTCTGTGTTGTCCAATCCCTCGATGAACTTGAGGATGACAACCTGTCGCTGGTCCTCGGTGAGGTGGGTCAGGGCAGCGGCCAGCCGTCGTTGGACGAGCCCACGCTCCGCAGCCTGTTCCAGGTCACCCGCCTCGGTCACTAATTGTTCGTAGAACGGAAGTGTCATAACCTGTCCGGCCTGCCGCTGGTAGTCTGTGATCAGGTTGCGGGCGATAGTGTACAGCCAGGCCAGCAGCGGACGGCCCCGGTAGGTGAAGTGGTCAATTCTCTCCACTAAACGCACGAAGACCTCGCTGGTCAGGTCCTCGGCCGTGGCAACGTCGCCCACCCGGTAGAAAATGTAATGGTAGATGGCTGGTTGATGCCGGTCGTAGATCTCAGCGAAGGCGGCCGGGTCTCCCTCCCTCGCCCGCTGGATCAGCCTGGTTTCGTCCCTGGACATTTCCTCCACCTGACTGTGGTGAGGATGTACTATAGCACAGTTGAGTGGCAGGGACAAGGCCCCAGGCCCGCACCCCTACGGACGTTGGCACAATGCTGATGGCCGAGATGGGCCACCCGGGGTGCCGGGGGAGACAAGAAACGGTGCGGAGGACACAGATAGTTCTGCGTCCTCCGCACGCGCTGCGGTGCGAGTCAAGGAATTGCCCGCACGTTTACTTGAATGCCGCTCCCGCAACTGCCGATCAGTAGCCCAGACAGAAGCGGCGCAGTGCCGGGTCAGGATTCGTTACTTCTCCCCTTCGCCCCGGCTGTGCGGCACAGTCACCGTGGCAGTCGCTATCGTGCTGTTGCCACAGGCGTCGGTCACCTGGTAGGTGATGGTGTAGATACGCCCATCACCGGTGCCAGAACGCTCTGCCCGCAGTTTGAACGTAAAGTCGCCCACGATGACGATGTCGTCCGGTGTGTCGCCGTCGCCCAGGCCGTTGTCCGGTTCATTCGAC
>JADHWW010000087.1 GCA_016783285.1 Anaerolineae bacterium | reverse complement strand
AGCGCCCGGCGGACACAGCCCCAACGCTTCCAGGTGTTGCAATTCCTTGTAGGCGAAGGTGTCGTCCACCTCGGCAAAGTCTATCTCTGCCCGTGGACTCTTGATGCCGGCGGTGCGGTAGGCCATGCGACCAGCATCGCGGGCGTAGCGTGCCTGGCCCCAGGGACGGCTCTCCATCCAGAAGGTGTCGTTGGCCCACCCCACGCCGCGCACCCAGATGGGTGTATCGGTGAGGGCGCGGGCGGTCTCGCCAGAGGCCAGCACAAAGACGATGGCCCCGTCGCTGTGTCCGGCGCACTCCAGCCGGGTCAGCGGCTCGGCCACCGGCTCGGAGGCCAGCACGTCGTCTGCGGAGACGGCGGCCCCGTATCCGGCCAGTGGATTGAGCAGCGCGTTGCTGCGGTTCTTGGCGGCCACGCAGGCGCACTCCCGGTGAGTCGTCCCGGTCTCGGCCATGTAGCGCCGCATCTCCATCCCCGCCACGTAGTAGGGATGGGCAGCAAGCGGCCGGTTAAAGACTGGGTCAAAGGCAAAGGCCAGGATGTAGGGCAGGGTGAGGATGTTGGACGCCTTGCTGTGTCCCTCGACGACGATGACGTCGAACTTGCCGGTGAGGATCTGCATCACGGCCGCCGCCAGGCCGTGGATGCCCTCGCCGGCGATGGTCTGGACGGGACGGTACAGCGCGCCCAGTTGGTCGGGCACGTACTCGTCAAAGATGCTGGTGCCCTCGTTATAGTCCTCGGCCACGGTGACGAAACTGTCCACGTCCCGGCGGGGGTCAATCCCAGCCTCCTTGTACGCCTGCACTGCGGCCTCGTACATCAGTTCTTTGTACGACAGGTCGGGGGTGATGGAACGGAAGCCGCTCCACCCGGCCCCCACGATGGCAACTTCTCTGATCATACTCTGTGCCTCCTTGTTTGTCAATATGATAGTGTGGATTTCCCTGATTGTAACACAAGTGTCCAGTATCACCTCCTGATTGGTTTGTCGCGCTTCTCTGGCCGTCTACGGCGGAGGAATGCTCACCTCCATTGTGTAGTCGGTCGTTCCGGCGGTGGCCGCTGTCGTCAGCGTGATGATGTAGTCTTGTGTCGCGGGTAACTCCTCAATCGTCAAAGTGCTTTCGACGAACGGCACACTCCAAAACGATCCGTCCTCCCCTTCGACCTCTATGTCAACCGCCCACTCCGCCGACGTAACGTGTACGACCATCCTTTGACCGCGCAGTGCACGGAGCACGTAGCGATCGGAGGCGCCGGGCTGCTCCAGTTTACCCTCTATGGTGGCCGACGTGGCACCCGGCTCGAATTGGATGCGGGTTGGTTCAGGCTCCAGTGCACCAATCGTCACTGCCAGTTCATAGTCCGTCTCCTCTCCGACCGAGACGGCATTGATAAAGTAATCTTGTGTGGAAGGTAACTCGCCCCGCCACTCGGGGTCACCGACCGCGTGCCTCTTGAGAACAACCCCATCCGCTCCATAGACGGTCAAGAGAACGTCATTGTTCGGCGATGTGATGATTACTTCCATCGTCTGGCCCGCCAACGCGCGGAGTACGTAGTGATGGATATCGTTCTGCCCAATGTGGCCCGTCACGGTCGCCGACATCGCGCCTGGCTCAAACTGGATGCGCGTTGACGTTGGCTCCGGCTCGGTGGTGGTGGCCGGTAGTTCGGGTGTGGATGTAGGCGGTTCCGGTGTTGCTGCCGGCGGCTCAAGTGTGGGCGTGGGCAGTTCCGGTGTCGCCACCGGCGGCTCGGGCGTGGGCGCAGCCGGGATGGGCGTCGCCACCTGCGGAACTGAGCAAGCCAATATCGGCACGGCGATCAAAGAGAGTGATAGTAGCAACAGCGTGCTTCTTTTCATTATGGTCCTCCTCCGTCACGACTCTCAATTTGCAGCCACCAGTGGTCAGCCGTCGCTGCCCAACATCGCCCTCAACACCGCGATATTTTCGGTCTCGTCAAAGACGGCGCGGGCCAGAATGGCAAAACCCTCAATGACGAGACTCCGTATCACGCCGGTATCGGTCTTTACCCGCAACCGGTAAATCTCACCCTCCAGCACGTATTGCTCGACCATCTCTGCGTCGGGGTCAACGATCCAGTACTCTGCCACGCCGTGGGCGGCATAGTCCAGGAACTTTATACCGCGATCATTGTTCTCCGTCGAGGGGGAAAGAATCTCGACGACAAGATCCGGCGCGGGGAATTTCATCTGATCCGGCGTGAAAGACTGTGCCTTCTCCGGCCCAAAATAAACAATGTCCGGCTCGTAATCGTTGCGCGTGAGAGTGACGAGCACCTTTTCGTGGCCGACGAGACCCAGGTTATGTTTGGAAACGTAAATGTGCAACAAGGTGAGCAGATTTCGACTCGCCGTTGTGTGTCGCAACTTTGCCGGTGACTGCACGATGACCTCCCCGTTGATGAACTCGACTTTTTGCTCCTCGGACATTTCTTTGTAAAAGCGCTCGCGCCTGGCTCGCTCTGCTTGCAGCAGGGATTGAAGCTCTCGCACGTGCACAGGCAGCCGGGGAGAACGAACGAGTTGTTGCATGGCTATAGATATCGGTGGACTATGTGTCAGGGTAAGTGTGCCCATACGCAGTGTACCTCCTCGTGCAGCCAGCCGTTGAGCGTCTTGACCTGGACTCCGATGACTAGCCGGTCGTAACTGTCCCAGCAAACGAGATTTTGCACAAGGTCTATTGTATACCAAACGAGGTAAAATGAAAAGCGGAAAGACACTGTACCTTGCCCAATTTCCTCATACGAGTATACTAAGTGCAATCGAGATCTACGAAAGGTGTATAGTCATGTTCAATCTAACCGGCAAGACCCTCGGCAAATACCGCCTCGTCGAGAAACTGGGCCAGGGTGGGATGGCCCAGGTCTACAAGGCCTACCAGCCTGACCTGGACCGGTACGTCGCGATCAAGATTCTGCACCCCCACCTGACCGGCGACGAGGATTTCGCGGCCCGCTTCCGGCGGGAGGCCCGCGCCGTAGCCGCGCTCGAGCATCCCCACATCGTCCGCATCTACGACTTTGACACCGACGAAGACATGGCCTTCCTGGTGATGGAACACCTGGAAGGGAACAGTCTCAAGTCCCGTCTGCACGACCTGGACTGCCGGGATGAGCGGATGTATCTGGAGAAGGTAGGGCACATCGTGGGCGCACTGGCCGACGCGCTGGATCACGCCCACCTCCAGGGAGTGGTACACCGCGACCTCAAACCCTCCAATGTGCTCATCACCGCCAGCGGACGTCCGGTGCTGACCGACTTTGGCATTGCCCGGATGGTGGACGCGACCATCGTCACCGAGAGCGGCGGCACCTTGGGCACGCCGGCCTACATGTCGCCGGAGCAGGGCCGGGGAGAACCCGGCGACGCCCGCTCCGACATCTACGCGCTGGGCATACTCCTGTACCAACTCTGTACCGGGCGCGTCCCCTTTGACGCCGACACTCCCTACGCCATCATTCTCAAGCACATCACCGCGCCGCTGCCGCCGCCCCGCTCAGTGCGCCCCGACCTGCCCGAGGCCGTCGAGCGCGTGATCCTCAAGGCGCTGGCCAAGGCCCCCGACGACCGTTTTCAAAGCGCCGGCGAACTGGGTCGCGCCCTCCGCACCGCCATCGAAGCGCCCCAGGCCGCGCTGCCTCCTCCCCGGCGCCGCGTCAGCCTGCGCAATGTGGCGCTGATCGCCGTCACCATCGCCGCCTGCCTGGCCCTGCTGCTCCTCACCCGCCCCTGGCGAGCGCAACGTTTCCTGGCCCGCCTCACCCCCACACCTGTCCCCGAAGCGGGTCGCGCCACGCTGGTTCTCGAGGGATCGGGCGTGGTGGACGACACCTGGCTCAACCCCGACTTACCCGACGAGGTCTGGCACGAGGCCGACTTGGTGCACCTGCAAGGCCCGCTCACACCCGACCGGATTCTGCTGCGCTTCGACCTGGCCGGCCGTTCGGCTGAGCCGGGCCGAAGCCTGCCCGAGGGCGCCACCGTCGTCTCGGCCACGCTCACGTTGCAAGTGGAACTGTGGGGCGAGCAGTCCCTCCCCGGCGCCGCCGTCGTCTACCGGGTGATGACCCCCTGGGAGCCGGACACGGCGACCTACGAGACGCCGTGGAGTGCGCCGGGCCTCGCTGCTGGCGTGGACTATGATTCCACGCCGCTCGACGTCGCCCCTGTGCCCGACGTGGGGCATCTGACATTCGACGTGAGCCGGGCGCTGGTGTTCTGGCAGGAACAGGGCCAGCCCAACTACGGCCTGGTCGTGATGATGTCGGAGGACAGCCACAACCAGGCCCACCACTGGGTCTACATGAGCGAGCAACCCAACCCCGCCGACCGCCCCACGCTGCGCGTCGTCTACGAGGCGGCCCCGTGACGAAGAACGCTCTCTGATTGGTGGACTGCGTCACGGAGGCGACCCTTGACCGCCGCTTCGGAGGGTGATATAATCTGATTGCCTGGCCCCAAAATATTGAGAAGACATCATCTGCCTCTACGACAGTGACCCGGGAGGAGGGTAGAGTATGCCGGAGTTGAGCAATCCACACGACCATTTCTTCAAGCAGGTGCTTTCGCGGCCGGAAGCAGCGTGAGACCTGGTGTTGAACTATCTGCCAGCAGAGGTGGTGGCAGTGCTAGATCCGACTTCGCTGGCGCTGCGCAAGGACTCCTTCGTAGATGGGGAACTCAGGGAGCACTTTTCAGACCTGCTCTACCAGGTGGATTTGAAGGACGGGCAAGGGGCCTACGTCTACGTTCTGCTCGAGCACAAGAGCCACGCGGAGCCGCTGGTTGCCTTTCAACTGTTGCGTTACCTGGTGCGGATCTGGGAACAGTCGCTGCGCGAAGAGAGCAAAGGCCATTTAGCGCCCATCATCCCGGTGGTGGTGTATCACGGGAGCGCAACGTGGCGGGCGGGGTTGAACTTTGGGGCCTTGTTCGGGGGGCCAGAACCGCTGCGGGCGTATTGGCCCGAGTTCCGGTATCAATTGTGCGACCTCTCGGCGTACAGCGACGAAGAGATCAAGGGCGAGATTATCCTGCGGGTGGGGTTGCTGTTGCTGAAGTACATTTTTCGGGAGGACGTGGAGGAACACTTGCCCGGCATCCTGGCGCTGATACGGGAGTTGAGGGATCAGGCGACGGCATTGGAATACCTGGAGACAGTTCTGCGATACGTGGCGTTGGGGACGGACAAGGTGACGAAGGAAGGATTGCAGCGAGCCGTGGAAGCGGCTTTTGCAGGGAGAGGAGGTGCAGCGATGGGAAAAACTTTGGCCGAGCAGTGGATCGAGGAAGGCATGCAGCGGGGCATACAGCAGGGCATGCAGCAGGGCATGCAGCGGGGCATACAGCAGGGCATGCAGCGGGGCATACAGCAGGGCATGCAGCAGGGACTCCTTGCCGATGCTCGCGAGGCACTCGTCGACATCCTGGAAGCCCGCTTTGAAAAGGTGCCAAGGGATATGCTGGAGGTCATCAAGCAGAGCAAAGATGTATCTATCCTCAAGCGGTTGCGCAGGAAGGCAGTAATGGTGAGGTCTATGCAGGAGTTCGCGCAGACAATCGGTGGATTGTCTTGACGACTGCCTGCTTGCCCAGGGCATGAGCGGTACCGGCAGCAGAGGACCGGAGGCTTTGTCCGGTGAGAGGCAGTGGATGAGTTGTGTCACATCTATCAGCCAGCGTAGCGGTCGCGCCGGTTACCGGCAGGTCAACCGCGCACACTGTCACGACACCTGCCCCTTCACCTTGCCTCATCACACCTACGAGGCCCTTGATGCGCGAGCACACCCCTCACCTGGTGGACGCAGCCGGGCGGCGTTTCCCCCTCGCCGGCCCGTCCACCACCCTGGGCCGCTCCCCCAACTGCGACGTCCACGTTCCAGATAAGCGAGCCTCCCGCCGCCACGCCGAGGTGCGCTGGGACGGCGAGACTTGCACGTTGCGCGACCTGGGCAGCGCCAACGGCACCTTCCTCAACGGCCATCGCATCACCACCCCCCAGACGCTGCGCGATGGCGACGAGATCGGTATCGCCAGCGCCACCTTCACCTTCCGCGACCCCGAGGCCACCATCCGCGTGGCCGAGTTTCCCCTGCTGGTGGTGGACGAGGCCAGCGGCGAAATCTGGGTCAACCGGAACTCCGTCTCTCTTTCCCCCAAGGAACAAACCCTTTTCGATTTGCTCTACCAAAACGCTGGCCGCGCGTGCTCCAAGCAAGAGATCGCCGAGACCGCCTGGCCAGAGTACCGGGCCGAGGTGTACGACTACCAGATCGAGAGCCTGGTCAAACGCCTGCGCGAGAAACTGGAGCCCGACCCGCGCAATCCCGTGCTGATCGTCACCGTGCGTGGGCGCGGGTACAAGTTACGTCAGTCCTAAGGAACGGCGATTAAATAACTTGCCCACTTCCGGATAAGTGTAGCGCCGGCTGAGTAGGAGCGCCAGCGACGTATCGAAGCCAAGCGGGTCTCGAAAACAGGCTTTTTTCACGCCAACCGCTTGGTTTCGATACGCTCCGGCACGAAAAGCGTGTGCCTCCGCTACTCAACCAGCGCTCGCGAAATTGCCCAAACGGGAAAGTTGTTTAATTCTCATTCCTAAGTCTCACATCCAAAGTTCCAAAGCATGGAGGACAGACCTGTTGGCTCGTTGTTGGGCGATTGTTGGCTGCAGGTTGGGCGGGCCAGCGCCAAAGACGGTATCCTTGAGACAGAATCCGTGCCATCCTACCCGTCCGCAGTTCTCAGCGCGAAGGGGCCGGTGGGCATAATGGTTTTAGGGTGCACCAACGAAAGGAGGGCAGTATGAGAAAAAACCAGGTTGTCGGATGATTCCTACTAACCAAACATAAGGAGGTGTTTCCATGATTAGCAATCGCAGGTTGTATTGGATGAGAAAGGGGCTGAACACAGGACTGACGCTTGTCCTGCTGCTCCTGACGCTGGCCCCGGTGGGAAAAGCCGGGGTGCAGGCGGAAACTGCTCAATGGGATCTGACAACCGGTTGGCGGCTGCCCTTCCTGCGCAGCGACCACAGCGCCATTTACGACGCGCCTAACGACCGCATCATCGTCTTTGGCGGCTGGAACGGCCGGCAGTTCTTTAACGACGTCTGGGCGCTGGATACGACGGAGGGCAGCGAGGCCTGGACCAAACTCAATCCCGATAGCGCCTGGCCGCCGTCGCGTGGTCAGCACACGGCCATCTATGACGCGGCTAACCAGCGCATGATCATCTTTGGCGGGCACAGCTTTCACTACAATTTCGACGACGTCTGGGCCTTGGACTTGACGCCCGGCGCCGAGACGTGGACCGAGCTCTCGCCAACTGGCTTGCCCATCGGCGCCCGGCGCTATCACGGCGCCGTCTATGACGCGACTAACGAGTGGATGGTGGTCTTTGGCGGCAGCGGGTGGGGCGGGCTGCGCAACGACACCTGGGCGCTGGACCTGACGCCTGGTGCGGAGGCGTGGAGACAGTTGGCCGTGACCGGTTCGGTGCCGCCGACCAGTGGGTGGAGGAACAGGCCATCCACGATCTCTAACGCCGTCTTCTGGATGTACTCGTGGGCGCGGTGGATGGGATTGCGGGTCTGGAAGCCGACGACGGAGCGCCAGCCCCGCCGGGCGAACATGCGCCGCGTCTCGGCCGGGGTGTGGCGCAGTTCGGGGAACTCGGTCTTGACCACGCCGGGCCAATCCACCAGCCAGACGTCGCCGCCCAGCAACACATCTCCCTGGCGGTAGAGCCG
>JADHWW010000192.1 GCA_016783285.1 Anaerolineae bacterium | reverse complement strand
CGGTTTGCACGCTCGTGGGTGTGCTGCCCGTCAGCCCGGGTAGCATCCTCGCCACGCGCTTGGTGCCATCTCGAATCCGGTGTGTGTCTTCGATTGGCCTGCATCGGGGCGTGGCGGACGCGCAACACCTGATCGCCTGACTGCTTGGAGAGCCAGAGACTCGCTTAGACCTGCGTCACTTGTGCTCTCATTCCCGATAGTCACTCCGTATCCGGATGGTATTGGATGGGCAACCTAAAGTCGTAGGCAGCGGTTTCGAGGTGGAAAATAAAATGACAGCCGCGCTGGATGACGGTACACAACACACCTGGACAGAACGTTGGCTGGTCACCCGCAGCGATGCGTTGGCCAAGCGAAAGCAAAAAACCTGGCTGAATCGTTTGCAACGGGCTGAGACGGAACTGACCAGCCTGAAGGCCGAAAAGAAGGAAAGCGCCGCAGCGTTGCTGGCCCGCGCTGAAGGCATCGTCAAACGCTGCAAAATGATGGACATTCTCACCGTGCAGGTTTATGAAACCATCACGCAGGAAAAACACTACATTGGCCCCGGTCGTCCTGGCCCTAGCCGCTCCTATGAACTGCGGGAGGTACGCCATCTGCGGGTGACCTTCGAGCACGATGAAACCGCTCTGACTGAGGTCTTGACGCTGGCTGGTTGGCGGATTTACGTGACCAATGTGTCTGCGGAAACGCTTTCGCGGGATCAAGCGATCACCTACTACCGGGATGAGTGGTTGGTGGAACGTGGGTATCATCGCTTCAAACGGGGCAGCCTGCCCGCCTTGCCTTTGTGGGTCCGTTTGCAGGAGCGGATAAGGGGCTTGATGTTGTTGCTGCTGATTGCTTTGCAGGCCCTCACCCTGCTGGAGTTTGTCGCCCAACGCGAGTTGGCGAAACGCGGGGAAACGCTGGCCGGACTGGTACCCGGCAACCCCAAAATGAAGACCCCTCGCCCAAGCGCCGAGCGCCTGTTGGCCCGCTTCAAGAATCTGCACCTGACGATCGAGTGCACCGAGACTCACGTCGAGGGCACGAGCGTGGAACCCCTCACCCCTTTGCAACGGCGCATCCTGGATTTGATGAGCGTCCCCGAGACAATTTATGAAATTGCGTTTCGCACGCCGGTGTCTAATTACTGAACTTGTCATAATATTAGCGAAAGCCGAGGTATGACGACTCTTGCCCTGGGTAGTTACGCTTTCCTTTGATAGCGCAACAATCCGTTTGAACGGAGTACACGGGGACTGTCGTCCCCTGTGAGCGGAGTTTGACCTACGATTTCTCGAAGAACCAGATAAGGTTGACGGGCCGCCTAGAATTGATAGGGAAACATGCGTGAAATTCGCCTGTTCGTGCCATTCGTGATAAAAGCCTGTGCGTTTGACAAAAGTGCCCGGTAGCGAATATAATCCACCTCTGTACGCAGGCGAAAAGGGGGACCGTTGGCCAAGCGAGAATTCAGGCTCGAAACCGAATACCGCTACAATCGTTCTGGGCCGGTGCGCTGGATCATCTCCCACCTGCTGCGCTACCCGGTCTTTCCACTGGTGATGATCCTGGCGTCCATCCTCAACAACACGTTCTACAGCACCATCCAGGTGCTTGTCGGGCGGGCGTTCGACCTGATCACCACGCCTGGCTGGGAAACGGCTGCGTTAGCCGGATTGGCGGCGGGGGCGCTGGGCTCGGCCGTGGGGCAGGGATTGATGGGCCTGGCACGTAACTACAGTGTGGAATTCCTGGCCCAACGGATTGAGCGGGACGGGCGCGATGAACTCTACGCCAGCCTGTTGGGCAAGAGCCAGACCTTTCACGGCCGGCAGCGGATCGGGGACATCATGGCCCGCGCCACCAACGACGTGCACATGCTCAACCTGATGCTCAGCCCTGGCCTGATGCTGATCGTCGACTCTGCTATGGCGACCGTCGTCCCTATCGCCCTGATCGGCCGGCTCAACGTCCGGCTGTTGCTCGTCCCTTCTATCTTTGTCGTCCTGCTGGCGCTCACGGTGGCCGATTACAACCGGCGGCTCAGGCCGGTCAGTATCGCCCGGCGGGAGCAGTTCGGGAAGATGAACGCGGGACTGGCGGAGGCCGTCGCCGGGATCGAGATCGTCAAAGCAAACGGTATGGAACGGCACGAGTGGAGCAGGTTTGCCCGGGACGCCCGCCTGTTCCGCGACTACTTTGTGCAACAGGGAGAGATCCAGGCTCGCTACCTGCCGATGTTGGTCTTCAGTCTGGCCTGGGCTGGCGGCTTGTTGCACGCGCTCCTGCTCTGGCGCGGTGGCACCATCACGCTGGGGGAAGTCGTGGCTTTTATGGGGTTGGTGGGCGCGCTTCGTTTCCCCACGTTTGTCTCCATCTTTTCCTTCAACCTGGTACAGTTAGGGATCGCCAGCGCCGAGCGGATTCTGGAATTGATCAACACGGAGACGGAACTGGACGAGAACGAGGCTGGTGCGGCCAGGCCGATCCAGGGCGAAGTGGTCTTCGAGGACGTCAGTTTTGGCTACGAAGAAGGCCTGCCTGTTCTGAAGAATATCAGTTTCACCGCCCGGCCGGGCGAGACGATAGCGATTGTGGGGCAGACCGGTTCTGGCAAGACCGCGCTCACCCAGTTGATCAACCGGATCTTCGACACGGATAGCGGACGGGTGCTGGTGGACGGTGTGGACGTGCGCGACTGGAGCCTGGAATCGCTCCGCTCGCAGATTTCGACCATCGAACAAGACGTGTTCCTTTTCTCCCGCACGTTGGCAGAGAACATCGCTTTTGGCTGCGCCGATGCCACCCAGGAGACGATCGAGCAAGCGGCCCACGAGGCGCAGGCACACGAATTCATCACCGGCTTTGGCGAGGGCTACGACACCGAGGTGGGCGAACGTGGCGTGACCCTTTCCGGCGGGGAGCGGCAGCGCATCGCTATTGCCCGTGCCTTCCTCACCGACCCGCGCATCCTGGTTCTGGACGATAGCACCAGCGCCATAGACAGCGAGACAGAGGACCAGATACAGCGGGCGATGAGGCGCATCAGCAGCCAGCGGACGACGTTTCTCATCACCCACCGGCTCAGCCAGATCCGCTGGGCCGACCGTATCCTGGTGCTGCGGCGTGGGGAGTTGGTGGACCAAGGGACGCACGAGGAGTTATTGGAGCGCAGCCCGGACTACCGCCGCATCTTTGCACGTTATGATTAGGGTGTGTTTCATTTCAGTTGGGAAGAAAAACCTTGCGAAGGTTAGCGTATACGTTTCAGCCCAAAAGTGCTTACTCTAGCAGGAAATCGTCATGTCAGAAAGGCCATTTGTAACCTTCGCAAGGTTGCTCTAACCCATTTGAAACACACCCATATGATTAGCGAGTGGCGAAAGAGTAGTCTTGGTGGGATTAGGTTGATCGAACATAGGGGCCGAGTGAAACGTGAAACGTGAGGCATGAAGCGTTATGGGGTTTATCCTGGACGGCCTTGACAGCGAGGCTTATGACCGCACCTACAGCGACAGGGAACTGCTCGGCCGGATCATCGGCTACTTCCAGCCGCACACCCGGCGGATGATCCTGGTCGCTGCCATGATCGCACTCGACTCGGTGGCAGGGACTGGTGGGCTTATCCTCGTCTCCAATGCCATCGACATCGTGGCGCAGAGCCCATCGGTCGAGGCCATGCTGCTCATGGCAGGCGGCGTGCTCCTGATGGGCGTGGCGGCCTGGACCTTCAACTACGTCCGCCAACTGTTCTCCTCCCGGGTCGTGGGGGACGTGGTGCTCAAGATTCGGGAAGATGTCTTCAATGCGACGATCAGGCACGACCTTTCTTTCTACGACGAGCACCCGTCGGGCAAAATCGTCAGCCGGGTCACGTCCGACACGCAGGACTTCTCCGAAGTTGTCACCCTGACCATAAACTTGCTCAGCCAGGTATTGCTGGTCGTCATCCTCTCGGTCTGGCTGTTCAGCATCAACGTCTGGCTCACGCTGCTGTTGTTGGGCATGACGCCGATCGCGGTGACGATTGCGCTCAGTTTCCGGCGCATCGCCCGCAGGGTCACCCGACGCGCCCGCCGGGTGACGGCCAAGATCAACGCGCAGATCCAGGAATCGATCAGCGGGATCATGGTCGCCAAGAGTTTCCGGCAGGAGCGTGCCATCTACGACGACTTTGCCACCACGAACGAGCAATCCTACCAGGTGGGGCTGCGCCGTGGCCTGACGCTCATGACCGTCTTCCCGGTCATGGGTCTCGCCTCCGGCCTGGGGGTGGCCACGCTGATCTACGCCGGAGGATTGGCGACCGGTGGCGGGACGGTGAGCCCCGGCAACTGGTACCTGTTTATGCAGGCCGTGGGGTTCTACTGGTGGCCACTTATGAACATCGCCTCGTTCTGGAGCCAGTTCCAGGATGGGTTGTCGGCCGCGGAACGGACGTTCGCGCTGGTTGACGCCGAGCCAAAGGTGGTGCAGGAAGCAGCCGAACCGGTAGAGCGGCTCGAGGGCTGGGTAGCCTTTCGCGACCTCGTCTTCGCCTACATAGATGGGGAAGTTGTGCTGCCCGACTTCACGCTGGAAATTCGCCCCAAAGAGACGTTGGCACTGGTGGGCCACACCGGTGCGGGCAAGAGCAGCGTGGCCCGGTTGGTCGCCCGTTTCTATGAGTTCCAGGAGGGACGGCTTCTGATTGACGGCCGCGACGTCCGCCGGCTGGACCTGCGTCAGTATCGCCGGCACATTGGCGTGGTTCCGCAGGAGCCGTTCCTGTTCTCTGGCACGGTGGGGGACAATATCCGCTACGGGTGGCCGGACGCGACCGAAGCGGAGGTGCGCGAAGCGGCGATGCGCATCAGCAATGGGGACTGGCTGGCCGACCTGCCGGCTGGTCTGGACACCGGCGTGGGCGAGCGTGGTGGCAACCTCTCGATGGGACAGCGGCAACTCGTCGCCCTGGCACGGGTGCTGCTCAAGGATCCGGCTGTCTTCATCCTGGACGAAGCGACTGCCAGCGTGGACCCGTTTACCGAGATGCAGATCCAGGAGGGGCTGGAGACGATCATGCGCGACCGGACTGCCATCGTCATCGCCCACCGATTGTCCACTGTCAAGCATGCGGATCGGATTATCGTTATGGACCACGGCCGGATCGTCGAAGAAGGCACCCACGATGAACTGATGGCGCGAGGCGGCCACTACGCGGAATTGTACAACACGTACTTTCGACACCAGTCGCTAGATTACAGACCTCCACCTTATGCTCAAACAGACTACACCGTATCCCCTGTCGGCACACGTACCGCCACATGTAGTGAACCGTGATTGACGACTAGACCCAACCTGTAGCTACTCGGCCGCTCGGCCTGGATCGTCAAAGCCAGGCCAGGAATGACCTATTGGGCCAACCACCAACGCGTGAGAGCCAAGAACGCGGGTCACAGACCCGCTTGGAGCCTCAACGAGCGGTGGGGCTGAAAGGCTGAAAGGTATTGACTTGCGTGCAGATTTCTGCTATACTGAATATGCGCCCAGGCAAACGAGAACGGTTCATAGTTTGCTGAGGCCGGAGGCACTGGCCGAGGCAATAAGAGTGCCTTGGCGGTGAACATCGAAGTACCCCACAGAGCCCGCCGACCGTCAAGGCGTGAGCGGGAGTTTGTTGTTCAGGGGTATCACAGGGAGGTGAAAAATGAAAAAGCTCAATCCACTGTTCCTTTTCGTGACTTTGCTCGCCTTGGTTGTGAGCGGCTGTGAGCCACCCGGGGACCAACCGGCCGCGAATCCTGCGGCTGCCTGGGTGCTCTCGGAGGGTCGCTGGGAGTCCTACACCACGGACGATGGTCTTCCAAACAATCGTATCACCGCCTTGGCCGTTGACGCCGAGGGGCACCTGTGGGTAGGGACCGACCGATACGGCGGCCGGTTCGATGATGGCACCTGGGTGGACATCGTTTCGATAGCCACGTTCGACATCGCTCTTGATGACGAGGGGCGCGTCTGGTTTCTTGACGGACAAGGTGTTGAGGTCTACGAGCAGGGAGCACTCACGACCCACGGCACGTATGGAGACCTGAGTGCTACTGGCGCAGACGCCATCCTGGTGGACAGCCAGGATCGCATCTGGGTGGGCCTATGGGGTGGCATCGCCCTGTCCGAGGGAGGCCAGTGGAGAAACATCGATACAACTGATCTCTTCGGCACACTCGTTTGGGACTTGGCCGAGGAACCATCTGGCGCGATCTGGGCCGTGGGAGAGGGAGGGTGTGCCCGGTTCGACGGTACGACGTGGGAATCCATGACGCCGCCGGATCAGCCGTCCAGCCTGACCATGAACTGCGTGGCAAGCGATCCGTCTGGTCGGGTCTGGCTCGGCGGAAAGCAGGTCGGTGCCTGGGTCTGGGACGGCGAGGGCTGGACCCAGTATACCTCAGCCGATGGGCTGGCTGGGGATACGGTGTGGGCTATCGCGCTCGATGGCGCGAACCGTATATGGTTGGGCACGAGCGGCGGACTGAGTGTTTTCGATGGTGAGACCTGGACGTCCTACACGGTCGAGGACGGCCTGGTGCACAACGATGTCCGGGCTCTGGCGATCGTTGACGATGGTGTTTGGATCGGCACGTGGGGCGGGCTGAGCCACCTGGTCTTCGCCAGCGGTTCCGAGTGAGAGCGGGGAACGCGTACCTGGGCACGGAGGCGGACCGAAGCCATACCACTATCCTGCTACCATCTGAGTGAGCGTGCTGAACCTCTGAGGGTCTTCCGGATTTCGCGGGGTAGATATGCTCAAAGGGGGTGTGCCACCCTCGACTGTGGGTCTGAGATGGAGCATTGCCCCTGGGTGTGGGACGCGGGTGGCACACCCGCTTAGAGCACCCCGCGAAATCCCAAAGAGCCAATATCTCCCAGGGGATGGGTGGCAGATCGTCCTGGAGTCGGGCGCGGATTCTAATCAATTTTTCGCCTTCCATTGACGCTATGTAGACGGAAGCATGCTACGATAGCGTAATGAGGAGGTGAGAAGGTGAGCATCAAACGACGGTTGGAACGATTGGTGGAAGCCCAGCAGGCCCGGAGGCTCGCTGCGTTTGACCGCTTGCTGGAATTATTCACGCCGGAAGAGGCGGAGGCACTGGTGGCGACACTAGAGGCGGACCTGGCCGGCCGGCAGATTATGCCAGACATTGAGCAACAGATGGATGCGGCCTTCGCCAGGGTGTGGACGGCGATGACGCCAGAGGAGTGGGCGCCACTGGTCAGTAGATAGGATGTCAAACGGGTCGAACCGGTATAACATGGCCTGAGATCATAGTCAAGCCAGGCGGCCTACCTGCATCGTCAGCGAGACGGCAGGTAGGCCGCTTTTACGTTCTAGATAGGAACTTCTCTCCACCTCTCAGCGTCTTAAGAGTAGAGTGCCCAGATCATATTTCACGAGGAGGACAAAAAAAGTCTCGTAAACACACTCTACTCATTCCGTTAGTGCCGCTGCTCATCGCGAGCCTGGCCTGTGGTTTTAGTGCCGGGCTGAGCGAACAGGAGACTGTTGTTAGTGAGGAGGTGATGCCTGGCCTGCCGGTTGGGGTCGAGGCGACTATGGCCGCTCCTTTGGCGCCGCCGAACGACGAACCCTACCCCGACACGTTCTTTGAGAACTATGGGGTGTCGAATCCATTTAAGTCGTACCTTAAAAGTCCAATAAAGTCGTATCACCCCTGATCTTGACAATACACTGTTGACGAGACATCATCTCCCTAAACTGGAAATGTGGAGGGAGAGATGGCCAGAATAACGACCTTGC
>JADHWW010000015.1 GCA_016783285.1 Anaerolineae bacterium | reverse complement strand
CCCAACCCCACAGTATATATCGCGCTGTATTGACTGGTGAGGCCGGCTAGAAACTTGTTCGCGGAGAAGCGCGCCACGCCCACCCGATAATTGTGTTTCTGCCTGTAGATGAAATCTCTGATCCTCCCAATTACTCTACCGACTATGTTCACTTTATCCTCCCAGCGAGTTTTGCAGACTGGAACATCCATTCCTCCCATTGGTGCGCGGTGCTACATCACGCCCTCCACAGACACATAATCCTCATAGCAGTGCGTGTCGGCGTCGCCACGGGCGTATGCTTCGTGCCAGCCTTCGGGCACTGGCATCTCCTCGTATAACTGCACGCGCCGGGCCTCGAGCAGACGACGGGGACGCTCCATGAAATCGGCGGCACAAATCACCCGATGGCCCGTCTCAGACGATAGACGATCCAGCCAGGAGAGTCCCTCTTCGCAGCGCAGCAGGTGGTGATCGAGGATCAGCGTGTCCACGTGACGAGCCAACTGCCGCGCGTTCCTCCACGCCCTCCATCGCCGCTTCGACGAAAGCCACGAAAGATAAATGGGCGGTCCACCAACCAGCACTACGTCCGGCCGCCAGGCCAGTATCAATGACACGGCCTCGCCGTCGAGAAGTTGGATGTCAGAAGCATGCACAAAAACTGTATCCTCGCCCTCAATGCGAGTCATCATCACCATTCCAAGCCTGCCATTCCGTTCCCCGTGCGGCACAGGAAGCGAAAAGGCCACCGGCCCATCACTCTGCCCTTCTGCATTCGGCAGGTCCCTGCCCAGCACTTCGCACAGGGACTTTTTCCGGTGCAACATATTGTGGGAAAGCCCTGCGGGGCCCTTGGTCCAAAATCGCACCGCTCGGCACAAAGGGGCCACCTGCTGAGCCTCGAGTTGATAGGGATTGGCGTCCGGCAAAGGAATGTGATCTCCGTGGAAGTGGCTCATCACCACGTCGGTAGCGTCCTTCAATTCCGTTATGATTCTCCGGCGCACCTGCTCCCCGACCGCCACCTGTGCCGGGTGGGGAAGCAGCCCGTGGCGCCGGTAGCCCAGCGCCAGCCCGGGGTCAATGACGATCTTGCGGTCCTCGACCTCCACCACACAGGAGAGACCACGTACTCCCAGCGACTCCGCTCCCAGGATCTCGATATGCATGTCATTCTCAGGCAATCGTGAACTCGCTACTTTTTCAGGTAATTCTTCTCACCAGCACGTACCGGCACTACAAGCCAATTCTCCTGAGGCACGAAGGGACATGTGTAGTTCTCGCTATATACACACCAGGGATTGTACGCCCTATTGAGGTCAAGAATCCATTTCCCATCGGCGCTGCGATTCCTCGCAGCGTTGAGGTCGAGATACCGCCCTGCACCGTACGTTCCCTGGCCAGACGTTGCGTCCCTGAAAGGAATGAACAGTTGCTCCTCCTTAGCATCGCTCCTGTAAGCCTGGAGCGCACACTCCTCGCCGCCGATCTTGAATCGGAATTCGCCCCATTGGATAAAGTCCCGCTCCTCTCCCCTTGTATACGCCATCCTCACCGTCTTCTTTTCCTCATGCTCGTAAAGTTCGATCTCGAATCTGCAGTCAGGGTCGGGAGGGTAATAGTCAAGTCCTCTAAACTCGGCGCGATCTTGGAGAGGAATCGGCGATTGCCAGTTCTGCCCAAAGAACCCGTCCTTCTCTCTACGCTCTCTCTCGAGCTGCGCTTTCCACACATCAATTTCCACAGTGACTCGCCTCCTCGTCTATGGTACGAAGCATCGTTTTACCTTCAACCAAATGTGAGAAACCTGATCGTCACATCCACGCTACTTTACATCATGCGAATTGCCTTCAAGGGGCAGGCTTGAGCACAGGTACCACAGCCAACACACATAGCCGGATTAGGATCGGGCATTTCATAAGGGGCTTCCTGCTTAAGAATCTTGTTGGGACAAGCAAGTACGGCGAGGCAGATACCCTCGTCGCACTTCTCGGGTTGGCATTTCCTATAATCCACCATGGCCCTCGGCTTTGGCACTGCTTTTCTCCTCGGTTGCTTTCTTCAGTTCTCTCTCCAATTCCTCCTCCAGTTCATCCAACTGCTGAAACATCGTCGGCGGCACCGAATGGGCCGGCCATCGACGCTTCAGCTCAGCTATCTGCTTTTCCAGTTCCTTGATCCGCTCGCTACTCATTTCTCACCTCTACCTCTAACTTTTCCGCCCTCAGCAACCGCACGTAGTCCCGCAGAAATAGATGCGTCACGAAGCTGCCGAATCCATGGCGGGCCAGCATCCCCTTCAGATCCAGGGATAGAAATTCGCTGGCCAGCTCGCATTCGAAACGCCGGAAGGCCCAGTGAAAGGAAAACCATTGGCGGTCCAGGTCAAATTCATTATAGTCCAGGATCCAGAAAATGCCGCCTGGCTTCAGAGCCCGATGGGCGTTAGCAATCACCCGCTCCTTGTCCTCATCCTCGAAGCCGTGCAGGGTGAAACAGATGAACGCCTTGTCGAACTCCTCGTGGAAAGGGAGCGGTTCCTCGATGCGCCGGTTCAGAAAAGTTACCTGGGGGTAGGCCCGGCAGCGCCGCCGGGCCTGCCTGAGCATCTCTTGGCTGATGTCTACCCCGACCACCCGCCCGGTGGAGCCCAGGAACTTTATCATCACGCAGATGTTGCGCCCGGTGCCCGATCCCAGGTCCAGGATCGCGTCCCCCCGGCGGATACCCATCCGCTTGATGGCCTGCTCGATGAAGGCCCGATAGCGCCCCACCAGGAGCAGGTCCATCATCAGGTCATAGTGGCGTGCTCCCCACCCTCCAACCTCGATATGGCTTCGTTGCGACATGGTACTCCTCCCTCATCCAGTAATTATCACCCGGCGCTGGCTGAGAACTTGGGCTAGAGATGCTCAACGCCTTGGCATACAGGTAGGACAGATAGGCTCACTGGTGGAGCCAGAGGTCTGAATCCCGAAGACCGAGAGGAGCTTCTTGACCTTCTGTCCGCCGCATTCAGGGCATTTTATCTCGGGCTCGGGATTATTCATGGAGCGAACAAACTTCTCGAACTTCTCCCCGCATTCATGGCACCGATATTCGTAGATAGGCATTTGTCTCACCTCCCTCCATACAAATTCTCCAGTCGAAGCTATGGGGGCGTTTCTATCTCCCTTCAAGACGTGCTTGGGAAAAAACGTCCACACCTTCTGCGAAGCCGGTCGCCATCCGCGCGCATCGCGGCTCCAGATCGTCCAACACGTGCTCGCCCACGGTGAGCAACATCGCCTCCGCCCCGTGGTAGCCCTGCCGGACCAGGTCACCGGCCCGCGCGGCTACATCGTCCCACGCAGATATATCGCTAACCACCGGAGCCTGCCCTGAGCTTGCCGCTTGTACTGAGCCTTGTCGAAGTGAAGGGTTCCTTGCTTCCACCGGCGTGCCAGTCGTCAATGGCCTGCCGCAGCGTGTTCACCGTCAGTTCGGCGCAGTGAACGCTCTCCTCGGGCAGGCCGTCCAGGGCAGCGAGCAGGTCTTCCGGCCGGACTTCACTGGCTTCCTCCAGCGACATCCCCTGTACCATCGTGGTGAGCATGCTCCCACAGGCCACCGATGGCCCGCAGCCGTCGGTCATGAAAGTGATCTCTTTGATCCTCTCTCTATTCAGCCGCAGGTAGATCTCCATCGTGTCACCGCACCAACCGCGCACGATCCCGCAGGCATCCGGCTCAGGCATACAGCCCAGGTTTCTGGGATTGTGGGCCTCCTCGAGGACCTTGTCCGAGTAAAGCGCCCGTTCCTGCTCGATGACCTGTCTCTGCAGGTCCGCTACCATGTGGTCGAAGTCGGCTGCTTTTCCCTGATCCCCCACGTGAACCTCCTCAGGCCAGACTACCAGCGTCCCCGCCGGCGGCGGCGTGCGCGCCGACCGCCGCCCCACCCCCCATAGTTCGCGCGGCCGGGGACGCTTGCGGCACAAGCTGGCAGGCTCGAAAGCCTGCCTCACGTATGAACGTTCGCGCTATCAGGTCGGCGATCTTGCCCACTTCGTTCCGGCCCAAGCCAAGACCTCCGAGGTTTTCCGAAACCTCGGAGGTCTGGATTCAATCTGCCGTCAACCTGTCCAACCGCTCCATCACCTCGGTCAACTGCTGCTGCAGCATCTCGGCCTCTTCCCGCAGCCGGCCCACCTCGCCCTGCTCGTACTCCCCTGCGACGGGTTCGGCTTCGTGGTCGTGACCTGTGCTCTTGCGGCAGGGTGCAGCGCCGCGCAACTCGCCACCCAGGTAACGCTCCAGAGCATAGCGCACGGTGCCGGAGGCGCCGGTCACCGCCTCAACCCCGTACTGCTCGAAGAGACCAAGAGCCCGCCTGCCCATCCCGCCGGTGAGCATCACGTCGGCCCCCTGGCTACGGATGAAGCCGGGCACTTGCCCCTGCTGGTGGTGGTCGTAGTAGGGGTTCGCCACGGCAGTGACCTGCTTCACCTCCTGGCCCTCGAGGTCCACGAGGACGTAGTAAGGGCAGCGCCCGAAGTGCGGGCTGACTACGCTGTCCAGCCCGTTGTTATCATCTGCCGAAACTGCGATGCGCATCCTACTCCTCCTTTTCCAGCCGGTCGAGGCGCTCCATTACCTCGGCCAATTGCTTGCGCAACCCGCCGGCCATATCCTTCAGAGACGCAACCTCCTCTTCGCGCGAGGGGGAAGGAGCGACAGTGCCTGTCGGAGGCGGAGGCGGCGTCGGGGGGACAGCCCCCCATGCCTGGCGGCCCATCCCCATACCTCGGCCCATTCCACGACCCATGCCGCGGCCCATCCCGCGGCCCATACCCATACCGCGGCCCATTCCCATGCCGCGTCCCATTCCCATTCCGGCCTGGACATTGGCTCCGGCGACGGATTGGAGTTTCCCCGCCTTATATGCTTCGACCGCCTCTCGCACCGTTCCACCCCCGAAGAGGTAAACGGGCACATTGGCAGCCTGGAAGACGTTAAAGGCATTGGGGCCGGCGTTGCCGGTTACCACCGCCTGCGCCCCGCGCTCAATGATGTACTGGGCCGCCTGGATACCGGCTCCGCCGCCAGCGGTGACCGCCGGGTTCTCCATGACCTCGAACTGCATAGTCTCTGTGTCAACAAAGACGTAGGTTGGACAGCGCCCAAAGACCGGGCTGGCCGGCGCGTCAAGGTCAGCGCCGTTGGCTGTGACGACTATTTTCATTTGCATTCCTCCATACTGTTGGTAAATTGGTAGATTGGTACATTGGTAGATTGGTAGATTGGTAGATTGGTAGATCGGTGACTGGTTTCCCAATTTCCCAATTTCCCAGTTTCCCAATCTACCAGCATTGTCTACGCCTCCTGTTCGAGTTCCGTGACGCGCTGGCTGATGACGTCCAGTTGCTCCTTCAGCCACTCAGCCTGCGTCTTGAGGAACTCGGTCTCCTGCTCCGGGGCTGGCGGCGCGGCATAAGGGCCATACGCCGGAGCCGGCGGCGCGCCCCATGCTGGCGCATACCCGAAGCGGGCCCAGCCGGGCAGTCCGGTGGCGTAGTACTGGTTTCGCCAGCGCCAACCGCCGCCGCGGCCTCCGCCACCCCAGGCCCTGCCACGGCCCCAGCCCATGCCGAAGCCGCGCCCGGGCATCGGGTTCGCGTAGCCGGGTGCGCCATGGCCAGCGCAGTAACCAGCCCCACGCCCTGTCATCGGTCCCATTCCTGCCGGTCCAGTTCCATCTCCTGCTGGCATCTCATTCACCTCCTTTCCAATCTACTAAATCGTTTGAACATCACGTTACCATCGGGCAAATCTTCGCCCTCGTCCTCTGCCCGCGCCGTGACCTCGCCCGCGTCCGAACGCACGCCCACGCTGCATCGCCGGACGCGGCCAGCGGGCGAAGCGGGTCCTGAGCGCAGGCCGGGCGGCTGGCGCTCCCAGACGCACAGGCGTGCCCTGCAATCCAGCGTACCCGTAGGGTGACTGTCCCGATTCAGGAAGCACCAGCGCGCAGTGTCCCTCACCGCGCCCGGTCATCGGACCCTGGCCCTGTGGCCCTGTTCCATCAAATCTCGGCATATCACTCACCTCCCTTCTCTACTCTCTGATCTCCACTCTCTACCAGGTTCCCTCCCCAGCTACGGAAAGATCGGCGTCGTTTTCCGTCTCGGCACCCGCTCTACCACTTGCCCGGTGATCGGCTCGAACAATTCCGCCTCATACTCCTCGATCTCCCCTGCATCACAGCAGCGGGCCAGTTCCGGGTCCAGCGGTAGTTGCCCCAGCAGTGGCGACCCGATTTTCAGCGCCGTGCGGAACGCCTGGCTGGGGCCAAAGACCTCGATCTTTTCCCCGCATTTGGGGCAGGTGAGGTAACTCATGTTCTCCACTATCCCCAGGATAGGCGCTCCCATGTGCTGGGCCATGCGGGCCGCCTTGCGTACCACCATCCCCGCCAGGTCTTGCGGCGAAGTGACCAGTACTACCCCGCTGAGCGGTATGGACTGCATCACTGTCAGCGAAGCGTCGGAGGTGCCGGGGGGCAGGTCCACGATCAGATAATCCAGGTCGCCCCAGAAAACCTCGTTCCAGAACTGCTTGATGGCGCTGCTGATGAGTGGGCCGCGCCAGATGACGGCCTCGTCCTCACTGGGCAGCAGCAAATTGATGGACATTACCTTGATGCCGCCAGGGGTTTCGGCGGGGAGGATACCTGCCGGACTCATTGGCGGTGGCCGGTGCAGGCCGAACATCTTGGGGATGCTGGGGCCGGTGATATCAGCATCGAGCACGCCCACCCGCTCTCCCCGGCGGCGCAGCGTCACCGCCAGCAGCGCCGCCACCGACGATTTACCAACGCCGCCCTTTCCACTCAACACGGCTACCACGTTAGCAATCTTGTTCGCGGACTGTGCTGGCTTGGGGCCGCCTTCGGATGCGGTCATGAACGCGGCACGCTCCTTCTGGTTCATCTCGGTCAGATTGACTTCGACCTGTAAAGTTGCGTCTAACTTCGCGACTGCCCCCTCGACCATGCGTACCAGGTCGTCTTTGATTGGAATTTCTGCGAAAGGCAGTGCCAGTGTAAGCGTGACTCCCTCACCCTCGACGCTTACGTCTCTGATCATCTCTAACTCAACCAGATTGCGCTTGATCTCGGGGTGCATCACTCTACGCAATGCATCAATAACCTGTTTATCTGTGATCATTTTCCTCCCTCACGAAACTGTGTTTTTGTCATTTGTTCATTGATTCATTGTTCATTGGTTCATTCTATCCAGCAGTGTTTCAATGATGCTCACCCTCACCCTCCTCCATGTGGCGGCGATAGGCTCCCAGGAGACAATCAATGTTCTTTCTGCTCTCTTCCAGGTCCTGCGTCCACAGAGCCAGCACCTCGTCCCCCAGCGCGGTGAGACAATAGACCCGCCGGGGCGGCCCCTGCGCCTGCCGCTCGTCCCAGGTCGAAGTGACCCACCCTTTCTCCTCCATGTCCCGCAGCATGCGGTAGATCGCACTAGAGTTCAGATCCTCCAGGCCGAATTCCCCCAATTGTTCCAGGAGCGTGTAGCCGTGGGCGGGACCGTAGTGCAGGAGCAGAAGCAACGCCGGCTCCAGCATCCGCACTGCCCGGCGACCACGTCTCCGCCTCCTGTGACCCTGTCCTCGCATCCCTCTTCCTCCCTTACAGGACCATCAGACCCTGGCTCAAGCAACCATAGTATACCACACTATGTGTAATTTGCCAATAGTAGAACAACATATAGTCTAACCTCATATAGTCAGACGACACATAGACAGGGTGGAGGCGCAGTGACATTGCAATCCTTATGCCGGTGAGACAACAGAGAGGATCGGTCTACACCTACTCACCATACCAACCGTACTGTGGCGGTGCTTCTCCCCGGCTATCTACCACGCGCGGGTACTCCCCCGGCTCGGCCTGGGGGCGAATATCCACCACCTCCACTTCAAATTCGTGGCTGTTCCCGTAGTCGAAGTAGTACAGGAACTTGTGCTTCGTCACCAGCCCTAGCTCGCCGATGACCGCTTCGTCGGTCCACGGGGGGTGGTCGTCTTCGTATGGACAGGCAAAGGTGTAGTTGCGGTCCCACTTCTTCCCGCTCACGTGGAACGAGTAGAGATGGTCGGCGTCCCAGTTGATCGCCCGCTGAATGGCATAGTGCAGGGCATCCAGGGTCTGCTCCGATCGCAATTCGATGGTGCGATAGATGCGTTTGGCCCACATAAACTTGACCTTGAAAGCATACACGCCCTCTGGATTGTCCATTGGGACCGGCTCGTCGGCGGCCCGCAAGACAGCACGGGCCTGGAAGCGGGGGCCAAAGGCGGTGTCGTGCACGGCAATGTCGGCCAGGTCATCCAGCACTTCTGGTGGTAGGGGGCGCTCGGCATCGGCGTATGCCCGGCCGAGATAATGCACTGCCAGGGCACGCACCTCCGGACGGACGTTGCGGGCGGCTTTGCGCAGACCGTCGTAGGCGGCTGGCACGTCCCGTCGGATGGCCAGGCGCGCCAGGGCAGCCAGAGCCAGAACTCGGCGTTTCTTGGCGAATTGGTCACGCGGGCGGCCGAGGTCCAGAATCTCCAGCCAAAAGGGGATGGATTCGGGATCTTCCGTGGCAGCGATCAAGTTAAGCAGCGACTCCTGAATGAGCGTGCTGCCGGCGCCGCCGGTGACATAGACACGGCGGTATAGATCCTGGGCGCGGGACAGGTCGGCCGGAGCAAACCCCACCATCCCTTCCCAGTCCCATAGCTCGACGCTGCTCATATTTGGCCGTTTGGGGGGTGGATTGTCCAGGAACTCGGCCAGGCGGTCGAGCGCGGCGTGCACTTCGGCCTGATGCTGAGCAACAATCTCGGGGGGCATGCTGCGCTTGCTCCAAAGAAGCCATCGCTCCAAGGGATCACCACGGTTCATCTCACTCCTCCTGCTCACAAATCATACGTCTCCCTGCGTTCCTTCAGCCAACGCTGGCGGTTGGTGCGGAATGCGCGGGTGTACCATTGCCTGGAACTGGTGGGGCTGCAGGAGTGAGCCTGGCACCGGCCCTACGAACTATCCGGCGGACAACAGCAGCGGCTGGCCATTGCGCGGGCACTGGTGAACGAGCCGCGCCTCATCCTGGCCGACGAGCCGACGGGCGAACTGGACAGCGGCACGACACGGCAGATCCTTGACCTGTTCCGTCGCCTCGTCGCCGAGAGTGGAATGACGGTGGTGGTCGCCACGCACAATCCGCTGGTGGGTGAGTATGCTGCATTGAGCATCCCATTGCGCGACGGGATGCTCGGTCACATCACCTTTGGCGCCGGCCGCAATTGGGGCAATGCACCGTTGTACTGGTATCGTGTTGGCGCGGGGGGACCAGAGCGAATGGGAGGGGATTGAATTGCTCGCCTCATCCAACCGACGCCTGATAGTCGGCCACCGCCCGCCGGGTGGTGTACCAGACCCGCCCGCGCTTGATCGCCTCCAGCCGACCTTTGCGGGCCAGTAGACTCAAGTACTCCTGGCTGTAAGGGGTACCCTGGGCGGCTTCGCGCAGGGGAACCCACTCGTCTTCGGGAGCGGGCGGCCCGGTGCGCACTGTGCATGCCTCCAGGTAAAGAGTCAGGCTACGTTCGACAGCCTGCCCCACGAAGTTGATCAAAGGAGCCTCGTTTCCCCTGTCGGCCTGGGCCAGAACCCGGTAGTACTGGCGACGGTTGATGCGCAAGATGATGGTCGGCGGATAGCCCTCACGTATCAGCAGCAGGTTCATCACCAACCGGGCGGTGCGACCGTTGCCGTCAATAAAGGGGTGAATGGCCACCAGCCGGTAGTGGGCCAGTGCTGCCCGTTCGACGGGGTGTAGCGCCGCCGCCGGGCCATTGAGCCAGTCGCCCCACCCACTCATCAGATGAGGCACTTGCCACGCATCGGGCGGCTTATGGGCTGTGCCGGTGATGTACACCGGCAGGTTCCGATACTGGCCGGCGTTGTCGTCATCTATGCGCGTGAGAACCAACCGGTGTATCTGGCGGACACGGAGGGGGGTAATAGGGTCCTCGCCAGCGGCCAACGCCTCCACGTATTCGATGGCCTCTTTGTGGTTAATGACCTCAAAGTGCTCGCGCAGGCTCTTGCCGCCAATGGTCAGCCCCGTCTCCAGGATGAGTTGCGTTTCTCTGAGAGTGAGGGTGTTGCCTTCAATGGCGTTAGAGTTGTAGATCCACTCGATGGTCAGTTGCTCGTTGAGGCGACGCACGGCGGCCGCCGGCAGTGGACGCAGTCCATCGAGTCGGCCTTTTTTTTGTTCCAGGCGGGCTAAAAGTCGTGGTTCGATCATTGGCCAGGTCTCCATATCGGTATCGGATAGCATCGAATATACTACACCCGATACCGATACAAGTCAAGCCTTAGCCCGCGACCCGCCGGTAGAACAGCGGCAGCCGCTGGACGGGAGCATCGCTAAAGGTGTGCGCGGCCAGCACCCGTTCGCGGGCCGCCGCCAGTTTGGCCTCGTCGTTGGCGTGGACGGTGAACAGTGGCGTGCCCTTCTGTACCAGATCGCCCACCTTGTGGTGCACGAGCACGCCGACGCTGTGGTCAATGGGGTCGTTTATCTCCTCCCGCCCGCCGCCCAGTTCCACCACGGCCTTTCCCACCTCGGCCGCGTTCACGCCGGCCAGATAACCGCCGCGCGGCGCGGGCACGGGCTCGATCAAGCGGGCCTGGGGCAACCGGGCCGGTTCGTCCACGTAGCGCACGTCGCCGCCCTGGGCCTCCACCAACTCTTTAAATTTGCGCCAGGCCGCGCCGGAGGCCAGCGTCTCCGAGGCCAACGTGAGCGCCTCACTGGTGTCGGCGGCCTTGTTGCCCAATGCCAACATCTCTGCCGCCACGACCAGGCAATGTTCGCACAAGTCGGCGGGGCCGCCCTCGTGCAGCGTGTTGATCGCCTCCCGTACCTCCAGCGCGTTGCCCACGGCCCAGCCCAGCGGTTGGTTCATGTCAGAGATGAGCGCGACCACCCGCCGCCCGGCCTGGCTGCCCAGGCGCACCATAGCCTGGGCCAGAGCCTCTGCATCCTCCAGCGTTTTCATAAACGCGCCGTGGCCCATCTTGACGTCCAGCACGATGGCGTCGGCGCCGGCGGCGAGTTTCTTGCTCATGATCGAACCGACGATGAGCGGGATGGACTCGACGGTGGCCGTCACGTCGCGCAGCGCGTACAGTTTGCGGTCGGCCGGGGCCAGATCGGCGCTTTGCCCGGTGAGCACGATGCCGATCTCCCCAAGTTGGGCCTTGAACTCGGCCACACTCAGGTCGGTGCGATAGCCGGGGATGGATTCCAGTTTATCCACCGTCCCGCCGCTAAAGCCCAAGCCCCGCCCGGTCATCTTGGCGACCGGCAACCCGCAGGCCGCGACCAGCGGCGCGACGACCAGAGTGACTTTGTCGCCCACGCCGCCCGTGGAGTGCTTGTCCACGACAAAAGGTACGACATCCTTCAGGTCGAGCACGTCGCCTGAGTGGGCCATCGTCAGCGTCAGGTCGTGTGTTTCGCGGTCGGTCATGCCGCGCAGGCACACGGCCATCAGCCAGGCGGCGGCCTGGTAATCGGGGATTTCGCCCCGGGTGTATCCCTGAACGAAGAACTCGATCTCCTCCCGCGAAAGTTCAACCCCGTTCCGTTTTTTGGCGATGATGTTGGTAGCGTGCACGGTTTGCCTCCTTCTTGGTGGGACAAGTTGTCAACTTGTCCTACAATTATTATAGCACAGGATTCAGGCAGGGTAAAGTTGCCTCTAATCCCGATTGACGTTATAATAAATTATCTTGTTGCGGAGAGGATGACACAATGACTAAAGTAGATACAATTCTGACGGGCGGCAGCGTCGCCACGATGAACGATGATTTTGCTCTCTTCATCCCCGGCGCGGTTGCCATTCGCGACGGTATCATTGAGGATGTCGGGCTGGCCGACCAGATTGCGGCCGCGTACACCTCGGATGAGGTCATGGATTGCAGTGGGTGCGCCGTCATTCCAGGCCTGATCAATGCCCACACTCACGCCCCGATGACCCTGCTCAGGGGGCTGGCCGATGACCTGCGACTGGACGTCTGGTTGATGGGTTACGTCATGCCCGTGGAGCGAGAGTTTGTGCGGCCTCGTTTCTGCTGGCTGGGCACGCAACTGGCCTGCGCCGAGATGATTCGCTCCGGCACGACCTGTTTCGCCGACATGTACTATTACGAGGAGGCCGTCGCCGACGCGGCGGCCCAGGCCGGTATGCGGGCCGTGTGCGCCGAGACGGTGCTAAAGTTCCCCACGCCCGATGCGCTCAGTTACGACGAGGGCCTGGAGCACGCCCGCGACTTTATCCTGCGTTGGAAGGGGCACCCGCTGATCACGCCGGCGGTAGGGCCCCACACCCCTTACACGACGACCGCTGAACTGTTGCGTGCTTGTGCCCAACTGGCGCTAGAGTTCGACGTGCCGCTCCACATCCACATCGCCGAGACCGCGCAGGAGGTGGAGGAGCACCGGGCCGAGTACGGGATGCCGATGGTGCCCTGGGTGAAGAAGCAGGATGTTTTCGAGGCCAAAGTCACCGCCGCCCACTGTGTCCACCTGGACGAGGGGGAAATGCACACGCTGTTGCACCACGGGGTTGGCGTGGTGCACAACCCCACCAGCAACCTCAAATTGGCCAGCGGCATCGCGCCGGTGGTGCGCATGCTGGAACTGGGGCTCAACGTGGGCATCGGCACCGACGGCCCGGCCAGCAACAACGACCTGGACATGTGGGAGGAGATGCGGCTGGCGGCGCTACTGGCCAAGGGTGCGACCTTCGATCCTACGGCCCTACCGGCGCGGCAGGCGCTGGCGCTGGCGACCATTGGCGGGGCGCGGGCGCTGCACCTGGATGAGTTCGTTGGCTCGCTGGAACCGGGCAAACAGGCTGACATCGCCGTGGTGAACCTGTGCAGCATCCACAACACGCCCAGGTTCGCGCGTGATCGAGAGGCGTTGTACGCCCAGTTGGTCTACGCCGCCAAGAGCAGCGACGTGCGGGACGTAATGTGCCAGGGGCGGTGGCTGATGCGCGAGCGCCAGTTACTCACGTTGGACGAGCAGGCGCTAGAGGCCGAGGCAGCCGTCGTGGCGCGCAAGATTGACACCTTTCTCATTCAGCGCGAAGAAAGCGTGCTCAGCAAACTGTTGGTCATCGGCCAGGTGGCCCAGGAAAAGACGTTTGAGGTGCAGGTGAAAGTGCATCTAACGGACGCTGCGCCGGTGGAAGCCTTGCTGGGCGAGCCGGAGATTCTGGTCATCAAGCCGAGTTACCGTCGCCAGTACGACACCTACTTTCTGTTCGACGATCCCTACCGCAGCCGTATCCGCTACCGGGAAGACGAACTGCTGGATGAGGATGGTCAGGTGCAGGATGTGTTCTACCGGCTGACGCTGACCAGCGAGACGAAGGATCGTGAGTACGCTCACTCGGTGCTCCTATCGCGCTCCCGCTTCGATGCGCCGGCGACGCGCAGCCTGCGCTTCTACCGCGAGTACTTTCAGCCGGTGGCCGAGGTCGTGGTGCACAAAGAGCGACACCGTTACCACGTGCGCTACGGCGGGACGGATTTCGCGGTCAATCTGGACCGGCTGACAAAGCCGGAACTGCCGGGGATTTTCCTCGAGATCAAGAGCCGCACCTGGTCGAGGCAGGACGCGGAGCGAAAAGCAGAGTTGATCGGCGAACTGCTAGAGTCGCTCGGCGTGCAGGAGCGAGAGTTGGTCAAGCAAGAGTACGTGGAATTGGCGGTCGAGGCGGCGAAGAAGGAGTAATCATCTGCTGGGCGGCAGGTCAGAAACCAGGTTTTTTCCGAAAAACCTGGATAGTGACATTTGTCACCTTGTCAAGTCTGGTCAGGTGTCACCTGCTCTGGGGACAAATCGGGATGGTACTGGTACACCATATCGACATAAGCCCTTACCACGTTGGGCTGCATCCCCGTCAAGTACACGATACGTTCCACAGACATCTGATTCTTTAACAACAACTTTACCCTCTCGTAATCCCTGATATACTTGCCCACACTGCTGGGATCGTGCTGTGTTCGCCTGGCTATGTCGGCTTCGTCTGTGCCAGCTTCGTACAGGGCGATTATCTCGTGCTTGTGCGTCGGGCGCATACCCTGATCGAAGTAGTAACCTTTAGTGAGCAGCGGCTTGCCGGTGTTCTCGCGTGCCTCTTTGAGTAGGAGACTCACTTGAACGACGCCCAAGCTAAACATCGCCGATAGATCGGCCAGAGTGAGCAAAACGGGGCCATCGGGATGCTGCCGGCCGTACTCGATGACACGGACAATGCGTTTCCGCAACAAGGTTCGGCGTGCAGCCTTGCCCTCTTTGCCTTTAGGCATCGTCGACAAAGCTTCGAGGTCTTCCGGCAACAGAATCGGCCAAGACAGAGAGACCAGTTGGTGATCGGATGCTGACTGGCCAGGCCGCGCTTTCGGCCCAGTTGCCTTGACACCGGCGAATACCATCCAACCACTGGGCACGCGGTTGGCTTGCTGGTAAAACTGCTGCACCAGGTCACGGATGTCAGCAGCGATGAGTTCCAGCACACGGCGACTACCCAGCAAGGCGTAGTCTGTTTCCAGCAAGTGAACGACAGCCTGGGAAAAGGTGCGTTTCGCAGTACCAACATACGCTTGGCTGCTCATCGCGCCCCCTTTTTTGGCTCAGTGCCCTTGCCAAGTCGCTCGATTTGCTCTCTGACACGCTCCCGCTGCTCATCTGTGTCGTGTTGCTCGTAGATCGCCAGGTACTCGCGCACCAAAGGTGCCCCTGCATCCACCACCGAGGCGATCTGTTCTTCACTGAAACCCTGAACGTGCAGAGTGATCACCCTGACGAACATCTGCACATAGCGACTAATCGACACCGGGCTGTGTCGGGTATGGAGCGCGATCTGGTCGTACGTTTCTCCACGTATCCAGCGACCGACGATTTGCGCTTTGTGAGTCTGCCCGCGCCCAATACCTTTGAGATTGCCGCGAGTGGGCAAGTAGATTTTTCGGGATACGAGTGACTTACAATCGCGCTTGATCGTGCGCACTGATACTTGAAGTGCTCGAGCCAAGTCTTCCTGCGTAGCCGCTGCTCCTTGAGCCAGGGCCTCGTCGAGTAGCCGTTGTATGCGTGCTCGTCTCAACGCCACGAAGTCGTGTCGTTCGAGCACTTCTCGGTCTTCCTGACCAGCATCTATCGTCCACACGACTTCTGTGGTCGCCACATCGCGCAATGTCTGGCCGTGCCCCGCCTCAATTGAGGTCAGAATGACGCGCATCTGCCCTGGACGTAACATCGTTCCCTGTCCAAATAAGCAGGATTGCGCTTCTTCCAGCAATGCCTGGGCTACACGCGGTGGCTGTCGGAAGTCCTTTTCGAGCACGTTGAGAAACCGCTGTTCGGGTGTCTTGGCCTGAAGACGCTCAATAGCCTGTTTATCCATTTGTCGCCTCCCTCCTCCATTGTTATCAAGCAGTGTACACTGCTTGGAGCGAGGTGACAAATGTCACCATATAGGTTTCTTGTTGGCTAATTCCCTCATTTTCCCCCTTGACTCTCCCCCTACAGGATGGTGTATAATATAGTACCTCCTGGCCAGAAGAGATTACGATGTACGGAGAATGAAATGTTCAAGATCGGTGACTTTTCCAAGTTGGCCCAAGTCTCGGTAAAGGCCCTGCGGTACTATGGCAAACTGGGACTGCTCAAACCGGCCTGGGTTGACCGGTTCACCGCCTATCGCTACTATGCGCTGAATCAGTTGCCCCGGCTCAACCGCATCCTGGCGCTCAAAGACCTGGGCTTTTCGCTGGAACAGATCCAGCGGCTACTGCGGGACGATCTGTCCGCCGCCGAGTTGCGAGGCATGATGCGGATGAAGCACGCTGAACTGGAGCGCCAGGTGCAGGCCGAGCAAGCCCGGTTGGCGCGGGTGGAGGCTCGCCTGCGGCAAATCGAACTGGAAGGCGCCATGCCAGAGTACGAGGTGGTGTTCAAGACAGTGCCGCCCCAGCGGGTGATCGGGATACGCGACGTGATCCCTGGCTACCGCGACGTAGAGCGCCTGTTCGAGGCATTGCGCGCGCACCTGCAAACGCAGAACGTCGTTCCGGACGCTGCCTGCCCATACATCGCCATCTACTACGATGCCGAGTACCACGAACGCAGGATTGATGCTGAGGCTGCCGCGTTGCTGCCCAGGCCAGTGCCAGGCACGTCGCGAGCGGTCGTCCACGAACTGCCCAGCGTCGAGACCATGGCCTGCATAGCCCATCAGGGCAACTATGAGGGGTTGTCCAAAGCGTACAACACCTTGATGGCCTGGGTTGAGGCTAACGGGTATCGTGTGACGGGGCCCAACCGAGACGTCTACTTGCAGAGGCCGGAGCCAGGGCTTGACCCGGCCAACTATATCACCGAAGTGCAGTTCCCCGTGCAAAAGAAACCTATCTCTATTTTTATCACACAACAAAAGGAGAAAAGTGATATGGAACCCAGGATCGTGACCAAGCCGGTGTTTACCGTCGTGGGGATGTTGTACCACGGCAAGAACGAAAACAACGAGATCGCCCAGATGTGGGGTGAATTCATGCCCAGGGTCAAAGAGATCGAACACATGGGCTTGCAGAATGCTTACGGCGTCTGCGGGCCGCACGAGGAAGAGGGCGTGTTCCAGTACGTCGCCGGGTTCGAGGTGGACAGCGTCGCCGACATCCCGGAGGGCATGGTGAGTCGCCAGGTGCCGGAGCAGACCTACGCCGTCTTTCCCTGCACGCTCGAGACCCTCCACGAAGCGTACCAGTACGCCTTCCAGACCTGGTTGCCCCAGTCCGACTACCAGGCCGGGGATGGCCCCGACTTTGAGTTGTACGACGAGGACTTTCGCCAGGAGGTGGAAGGCTCACAGATGTACATCTACATCCCCATCAAGTAGGGGTGTTCCAGAAAAATAATCATCCCAGTGTCATTCTGAGCGGAACGCAGTGAAGCGAAGAATCTCACGTTACAATGCCCAAACCGTCTGTCCAAGGCGAGATTCTTCACCTCCGCTGCGCTCCGGCTCAGAATGACAGGCTATGACCTGGGATACTTTAAATTCTGGAACATCCTGAGAACACGATACCAGTATGGATACACTTTCTGAAACTCGGAAAAGCGCAAAACCCAGCCGTCGAATAGGATTTGCTGCAAGGCCGGCCAGGAATTCAGGGATACTTGCTCGACACGCCGTTTCAGTTCTGGATCTGTTTCTTCCATGTACGCGATCAGGAAGCCACTCCTGGGTATCTTGGTGGCAATGGTAGATGCGCTCTTGCTCTCGCAATCTAGTGGACTGACCAGCGGGGCCGCGCTACCAGTCGAACCATTTGCGTTCGCGTTCTACCTCCAATCGTCCCACATTACCAGCGGCGCCAGGTGAGGCGCGCCAGCGCGACGCCGCTGCGCTCAAAGTACTCTAGCCGCACGGTGTGCGTGCCCGCGCTCAAGTTGAGAGTGGCACTACGGTAGCCGCGCATGGGCCGCCAACTATCAATGACCAACTGGTCGTCCACGTACAGCCGCACGCCGTCGTCGGAGTAGGTGGTGAAGCGGTAGCGCCCGCTCTCGAAGGGGAAGTTGCCGCTCCAGCGCACAGAAAAGTCGTCGCGGTTCACTTCCGACGCGGGAGAGTTCCAACCCCAGTTAAAGTTCACGGTGCTGTCGGTGCGCACCAGTACCGGCGTGCCGCTCGAGTCGCGGTTGTTGAAATACTCACCCTGCCAGGGGCCGGGCAGGCGTGGGGCGGGAGTGGGCGCCGGCGGGGGGGCGGAGGGAGGCGCGAGGGTGTCGCTTCGCTCCCACCAGAAGTGGATGCGGGCGCCGCCAGTGCGTTCAAAATACTCCACCTTGAGGGCGTGCGTGCCCGCCAGGTGGGTCCCGTCCAGGTAGTGCCACTCGTAGTCCATCGGCTGCCAGTAGTCCATCACCAGCGCCCCGTCGAGCCAGACGCGCACGCCGTCGTCGGAGCGGACGTTGAAGCGATAGTAGCCGGGGGTAAAGTAGGCGTTGCGCGTCCAGACGACGGAAAAGTTGTCGCTGACCATCCAATCGGTGGGAGCGCCTTCGCCCCAGTCGAAACTGATCGCTGCGTCGTCGCGGATGAGCGCCGGGCCGCCGCGCAGTTCGGCGTTGGCGTAGTAGCGGCCCTCCCATCCGCTGAAGGTCTGCAGGCGGTCCCACCACACGTGGGCGCTGGCCTCACCGCCGTGCTCGTAGTACTCGACGACGACGGTGTGCTGACCGCTGCCGAGGGTGACGTCGCCCCAGCGGGTGTTGGGCAGTTTCTGGTCGTCCCAGGCGTCCACGACGCGGTTGCCGTCCACGTAGACGCGCACGCCGTCGTCGCAACTGGCGTAGAAACGGTAGGCGCCGGGGTTAAAGCCCAGGCTGCGCGTCCAGCGCACGGAAAAGTTGTCGGCGGGAACGGCCCCGTCGGGGCTGCCGTATCCCCAGTCAAAGTCAATCGTCGGGTCGTAGCGCACCAGGGCCGACGCGCCGGAGAGGTCGCGGTTGGCAAAGTACTCGGCCCGCCAGGTGTCGCCGCCGCTGACCCGCTCCCATCCCACCTGGATGGCTGCGCTGCCGGTATGCTCGTAGTACTCGACGCGCACGCGGTGGGTGCCCCGGGAGATGACGTGGTCCACGAAGGACCAGGATGCCTGGCGGTCGCGCCAATCGTCCACGACGAGGGTGCCGCCGACCCAGATACGTAGCCCATCGTCGGAGCGGTAGGAGAAGCGGTAGGTGCCGGCCTCGAACCAATCGTCGCGGGTCCAGCGGGCGGAAAAGTTGTCGGCGGGGACACCGCCGCCGGGGCTGCCGGTGCCCCACTCGAAATGCAACGTGTCGTCGTAACGGGTGAGGGCCGGGCCGCCGTTGAGGGTGGGATTGGCAAAGTACTCGGCGTACCAGGCGCCTCCTGCCGTTGCCGGGGTCGCTGCTGGCCCCAGGCCCAATACGGCCAACGCAACGATGACGATGATGACAAGACTCCATACTCTGTTTCTCATTTTATCACCTCCACTTGAATTGTGTTTGTCCTATTGCCGAACTGGCAAGCAAAAACAGACGTCTTCCTATGGGAGCGTCTTCACTATATAGACGCCTGACTGTGCGAAAATGTTCCGCGACCCGACGATGGGTTACGGGAATGACGCCCGGTTTATGCTGTGTTGATTGCGGTTGCTGTCGTCGTTTTGCCTTTCGAAGCCCCCTTGCCTTCCTGGGTATCAGCCGCTGCCGGGCTTTGGTGTTCAATCCCGTGGTACATCACCGCTGCCAGAGCCAGCGGTATCAGCAACTGGGCCGTTGATACGCCGTGTGTGAGCCACGAACCCATCGAATATCCGCCCAAAGTGCCCCGCAACGCGATGCTTGCAATGGCGTCGGTGCTGACCAGGGCGACGAACGGAGGCAGGAGTAGCCCCAAGACCCGGCCACGTGTCGAGCGAGAAGGATACGCCCAGATCGGCGCAATGACGAGGAAGAACAGGGCCGGAAGGTAGGATAACACGATCCTTGCTTTGTCCAGAATCGCGCTCGGCTCCCAATACGCCCAAAAATCTACCGAGTAGGTTGGATCAAAGATCCCTTCCACCAGAACAAACTGGAAGGCAACGAGTACAAGCCCTGCGAGCAAGCCGTCGCGCCGGGCCAGCGGCAAGCCTATCGCTACGGGCAGCAGGAGCAGGCCGGTCCACCAAAGTTGCAGCGGGAGATGGGCTACAAAGGACGTCCACTCATTTGGGCTACGGTCAGTGATCGCTCCAACGATAGCGCCAGCCACGCCAACCAGGATCATCAGTCCAAGGAGCACCCAGCCTGACCTGGGGATGTGGAGGCCGTGCTGTTTGAAAACCCGGTATGCAGCCAGGGCCGCGCTTGCTGCAATCGCGGCCAACATCAAGTAGGGAGGGACAACTTGCCAAAACGGACTGCGCGGGTCCCAAAACCGGGCAAACAGAGCAAGTACCCACCCTGGTATCTCAAGGAGAAGCATTCCCAATGCGGGAAGGCTCCAGACGGCAGGCCGGCGCTCGACGATCAGCCCTGCGATGACGATGCCCAGCGCGATGTAAACAGGGATCAGGTCATTCTGGCCGAGAGCCGGCCAACTTTCCAACCCGAAAACCCTTCTGAAAAGGCCGCTGCGTGCGCCAACGATGAACAGCCCAGGCAAGATGGCTAATCCGACCTTTATCCAAGACGTGGGGACAAATGAACGATTCTGCATCTCAGACCTCCTCAACTGGACGTGATATTGGCTTTCACTCGTGCGATATGACGAGCAGATCCTCCGGCCCATAGATGTGCTCGGCGGTGAAGGCGACCCAGCGATCATCGGGAGAGATGAAGGCGTCCCCGTATGCGCCGGGGTAGTAGCCCTGTTCGAACTGCTTCCTTGCGGCCAGCGCGGGCAGGACGCACTTGGACGTGGCGCAGATTTCCTGTGAAAGCGCATCCACGTCTCTATCGTAGGGCGAGACCTCATCCGTGTCCAGGTGGTAAGCCTGGGGTGGCTGTGGGGCGCCGGGGTGCCAAGCACCCGTCTTGTCGTAATGGCCGCCGCACCGTATGCGGTAAACCAGCGTCTGCGCATCCGCCCAGCCCAGTGGTTCGTACTGGCAATCTCCCCGGACTTCGGCGGCGGCCTGGCAACTCCTGACCACCCCGGCCAGTAAGCCCGGCTGCTCTACCACCCGCAGTTCGACACCGGGCGCGGCCTGCACCGCCGGCCGGTAACGCATCAGGAACGGGAAGGCCATTACCGAGGTGCAGGCAGCAAGGAGCACGTAGAAGCGTCCGCGCCGCCAGACCTGTCTCCGCTCCTGCGCTGCCAGCCAGGTCAGCGCCGCCAGGGTCAATATCAATGCGGCCAGGCTGACGATCACGTAGCGGGTCGCGTCGCTCAAGAGTGACGTGGAGAGAAAGGGATACATCTCGACTCCGAAAAACCACCACGGCGTGGAGGAGATGTAGGGGAACAGCCGGTGAGATAACCGCGCCAGCAATGACAGAGGCCAGAAAGCCAGGAAAGGCATGGCCAACGGAACCGCCACACCGGTGAGGATGAACTGCCATCGTTCGGCCCGCCTCCACCGGCGCACCAGGAGTGCCATCAGCCCCGTCGAAATCAGAACGTGCGTGCCCAGGACGGTGGCTGCGTACCCCTCAATTCCCAGCCAGGCAAGGAAGGATGTGGAAGGGAACAGCCGATAGAGCAGCCAGAACAGCGCCTGCATCGCTCCTACGACCAGGAAAGGCGGGGCGAACAGGATGGCCAGCACGGTGAGCCGATGTTTCAGGGTTATGTGTCGTTCCATTTGAAAGACCTCCTACATTCGTGATTCGTAATCCGTTTTACGTGTGAGTTGTCCCTGTAGCCGCATGGTATCACACAGCCTCGACTTGTGCTGGACGCTTCCTAGACGCTTCATTGACACTCGGCATGCAAATGGGCTACGGGCCAGGATAGTAGGCCAGCGTCTGCCACCAGCCACAGCCGCCGTAGAAGCACTCCAGGTCGGGCAGGCTGGTGACGAGTCAGTAGTTCAAGGCCGTTTTCAGAAGCGCATTTCCCACCTCTGCCGCTCGATGGGGGTCAGCGGGATGCTCAAGAAGAATGGCCACGACATAGTGGGGTATGTCTGCCGGGGCCACTCCCAGAAACCAGACGTGCGGTGGCTGCTCTTTGCCGGCAATGGCAATCCCCCAATGCGCGGTGACGCCATCTTCGTAGTGTTGCCAGGCCGCCAAGAGTTCGCGCGCCCTGGCCGGCGTGATGACGGCGCGGGGCTGCCCGGCGGCGGGGTGTTCCTGCCAGCCACCTGCCACATCCTGGACGCGGAGGATCAATCGTGGAGCGGGCATCGTGCCCTCGTTGGCCAATGTCGCGGCCACCAGCGCCATCCGCAGCGGTGATACGGTCAGATTCCCCTGCCCAATGGCCTCGGCCCGCAGGCTTCTCGTGGTCGAGATTGTCTCCACGCTCCAGCCGGCCGCCTCGGCCGGGATCTCCAGCGGGGGCGGGGTGGTGAGCGCCCAACGCTCCACTGCCTCTGCCAGGCCGTCAACTCCCAGTCGTTCCCCCAACTCCGCGAAAGGGGCCGGGCAGGCGGCGCCGTAGGCGTCGGCCAGCGTTGTGCCGGACGGTGGATAGGTGCAGCCGAGACGAACACCGTCCAAGTTGAGGGTCGCTGTTATGCCGGTGACGGGAGCCGAAAGGTCGGCCAGTGCCTCGGCCACCACGACGGTCTGGAGGGCGGCCCCCGGCTGATAGAGGCCCTGGGTGGCCCGGTTGATCAGCGGTGCAGTCGGGTCCTCGCTCAAGGCCTCCCATTCTTCGTCGAGGCGCGCCGGGTCAAAGGTGGGGCTCGATGCCAGGGCCAGGATCTCGCCGGTGGTGGCGTCGAGCAACACCACAGCCCCGGTCTGCCCGGCGAGGGCCTCCTGGGCCTGCGCTTGCAGCGCCGCGTCGAGCGTCAGTTGCACGTCGTGACCGTGGGGTGGGCGATGGAGCAGTTCATCCCACGCGGTCTGCCAATCGCTGCGACCCATCTCCCCGCGCAGTTCGGCGTCGAAGGCGGCCTCGATTCCCCCGGTGCCGTAGCGCAGGCTGGCGTAGCCGACTGCGGGCGCGGCCTCCGGCACAGGGTAGCGGCGCGTGACGGTGCCATCGTCGGCTACTTCCACGTCAGCCAGCACGGCTCCATACCGATCCAGGATGCGCCCCCGCACGACGCGCTGTTCGTATAGGACGCGGCGAGGATTGTCGGCGCGGGTGTCCAGGTAGTCGGCGCGAACGATGGCCCAGTAGCCACACGTGACGGCCAGGAGAACCAGGGCCAGGGAAATGAACAATGAACAATGAACAATGAACAATGAAGAAGGGGAGACACAGAGATGTGGAAACGGGGTGACTGCCGATTTTGGACTTGAGGTTTCGGACGTGGAACTGGAGACGCGTAGGAGGAGGGCCAGGGCGATGAAACTGGTCAGGAGAGAACTGCCGCCGTAGGAGACGAAGGGGAGGGTGACGCCGGCGATGGGGGCCAGTTTGGCGTTGCCGGCCATGATGACCCAGGCCTGGATGATCAGGCTGGCAGTCAGTCCGGCCGCCAGAAAGCGCTCAAAGGGGCGTGGTGCGCGGGCGGCGATGCGGAAGCCGCGCAGCATCAACACGCCGTATAGCGCGACGACGGCCAGTGTCCCCGCCAGGCCGAACTCTTCCCCGATGGCGGCGAGGACAAAGTCGGTGTGTACGGCGGGGATGTAGCCGGGGCTGCCCAATCCCAACCCGCGTCCGAAAATGCCCCCGGCTCCAAAGGCCAGCAGGGATTGCACGATCTGGAAGGCGCGGTCGGCTGCCTCCGGCCAGGGGTTTAACCAGCCGTCTATCCGCAGCGCCACCCGGTCGGAGAGCAGGTAGCCGGCCATGCCCACCAGCAGGAAGAGCGCCAGCCCGGCGGCGACGTATCCCCACTGCCCCGTCGCCAGGTAGAGCATTGCCAGGAAGGTGAAAAAGAACAGCATCGCCGCACCCAGGTCTTGCTGCCAGGCCAGGAGCACGATTGCCAGCCCGAACATTGCCAAAAGCGGGCCGACGTAGGCCAGCGGAGGGAAACGCCAGCGCCCAATTTTTCGTCCTTCCGAGACGATCAGTTCCCGTCGCTCGGCCAGGTAAGAGGCCAGGTAGACGACCAGCAGGAGTTTGAGTGGCTCCGAGGGCTGAAAGTAGACGCCAAAGGCGCCCAGCCACAGGCGCGGGCCGTAGCCGGAGGGATTGACGCCGAAAATGAGCGTGGCCGCCAACAGCGCCAGTCCCCCAAAGAGCCAGGTGTAGCGGAAGCGCCGCAGCCAGCGCAGGCTTGCCCTGAGCCCCGTCGAGGGGTCGCCCCTCAGCCGGACGATGACCAGGAGCGCGGCGGTGGAGATGAGCAGCCAGACGGCTTGCCGCAGGAGAAAGTTGATCGCCAGGCGTCCGATGAGCAGGAGCCCCCATCCGGTCAGGAGCGCGGCGACGGGCAGCAGGAAGGGGTCGCGGTGGGGGAGGTAGCGGGAGAGGAAAAGGTGGGCCACAGTGAAGGAAATGACGAATGAGAGAATGACCAGTGACCAATGAAGAATGGAGAATGGAGAATGGAGAATGGAGGGTGGAGGATGGAGGATTTCAAGGGTGATGGTGCCGGTGAGAAGGAAGGCGGCGGCGATGAGGAGGAGGGTACGTTCGCGGCCGGTGGTTTGGGTGTTGGTTGGCATAGAAAGTTATCCTTGACAGAGGTCTGAATTACAGTATAATGCAATTGAGTAATTGAGCAATTGCGTATTTCGGGAGGTTGTGATGCCCACTGTGATTTCGGCGGTGGATTTTCACCGCAAGGCAGGTGACTTGTTAGCCCGTATTCGTTACCGGGATGAACGTTTCATCATCAAGCGGCGCGGCCAGCCAGTGGCTGTGTTGCTGGGCTTTGAGGAATACCGACGTCTGGAGAAATTGACGGCCGCCCGGCGGGCAGCGGAACGTGCTCGACATTTCGCTGCTTTCGAATCTGCGCTGGAGGCTACCCCGCCGCCGGAGATGGATTCGGTCGGCTTGAGCGGCGAGGACATCCAGGCCGAGGTGGATGCTGTCCGCGAGGCCCATTATGCTCAGAGTCGTAGTTGACACCAACTTGCTGGTGCGGATGGTCACAGGTACACCGGCCTCTTCCCCACTGTACCGTCTGTGGCGGGCGGGCCGCTTTGAATTGCTCACCTCCGCCCTTTTGCTGGATGAACTCGCCCAAGTGCTAGAGCGCCCCCATCTGCGGCGCTACCTCCGCCCCGGCGCAGACAAGGCTTTCCTGAACTTGCTTCGCGCTGAAGCCACGGTAACAACTCCTGCACTCCACATTACCTTGTGTCGTGACCCCAAAGATGATATGCCACTTGAGGTGGCTGCGGCTGGTCAGGCGGACTATTTGGTTTCGGCCGACCTGGATCTGACGGATGATCCCCACCTCAAGGCGACAATGGAAGCCAGGTATGGTGTTCGCGTCGTCACGCTGTCCGGGTTTCTGGCGGCGATGGAGAGGCGGGGCAGTTGAACGGGATCTTGACAAAAGCCCTTCGTAGTGGCAAAATGTAAGCGAACAAAAAAACGGGTCACTGGCTGTTGTGCACGGCAGTCAGGCGGCCAATGTTTCCCCTCGGTGAAAGAGTGCCCGGCTGATGGGCGCGGGCCAGGTGGTTGAATGTCTCTTTAGAGGCCATAACCTGGATAGCCGAGGCGGTTTTATTTGATAGCCTTCTCCCCCACCACTACTCGCCCTCCACTGACGTCGCCGAACTGAATTAGAGTCCCTTCCCCTCCCACCGCCACCTGCCCGCTGACGTCGCCGGTGATGGAGACCCTCGGCCCGCGCTGGTCGAGGATGGTCCACGCCCCCGGCTCCGGCTCAATCTCCGGCTCGACGGTGAAGGGCACTCCCTTGGGCTGTGTCTCGCCGCCGGCATAGTAGGCCAGGGCAAAGTTGTCGGCCTGCTCAAAGTGGAGGATGGGGTGTTGCCGGCCGCGGGTGCGTCCGGGCACCACTTCGCGGGCGTGCAGGGCCAGGTCGGCCACACGCACGTAGCCGTCTTTCTTGGCCACGCCTGCGCCGCACAGTGCTTCGGTCAGCGCCAGCGTAAAGGCGCTGTAGGGCTTCCCGGCGAAGGAAAGTTCGTCCTCCTGCGAAGAGGCGATGAGCACCCGGCCACTGCCCTCGGCCAGCAGGCTGTGGGCCTCGGGCGGCAGGGGGGACTTGGCCATTTGCAACCCCGGCGCTTTTGCCTCGCCCACGCCGCCTGCATGGCAGCAGTCAAGCAGGACGAGGAGTTTCTGGGCCGGGATGGCCCGCAACCGGTCGGTGAACTCGGCGCCGCTGATGGCGGTCTGGTAGAGCCGGCTCAGGTCGTAGCCGTAGGGCAGCAGGTAGTAGAACTCGCCGGTGGGGGAGGCGACCTGGTAGCCGTGGCCGGAAAAGTAGATGAGGATGGTGGATTGGGAGACTGGTAGGTGGGAGAGGGTGTCGAGGGCGGAGAGGATGGCATCGCGGGTGGCTTTTTCACCGGTGAGCAGGTGGACCTGGTCGGGCGGGTAGGCGCAGCGGGCGGGGTCCTTGAGGACGTCCGCCAGGCCGATGGCGTCGTCTATGGTGTTGGGCAGGTCGGCGCCTACGCCGACGACGAGAGCGTAACCTCGATCGAAGGTGCTCATTTGTCCTCCTTCAATTATCCCAAGGGGCACGCAAAGTAAAGCCAGGGAGACGGGTCGCCGTGATTGCCGGCGTTATCTATCGCCCATACCTCCCAGCGGTATTTCCATCCAATTGACAGCCACTCTGTCACATCCACGGAAGTCTCATAGACGATAAAATATGGCTCAATACTTTCCCATTGCCCAGTGGTATAGACATATTGTTGAAGGTTGACCCGGTAGCCCTGAATGCCGCTGGGGTCAGATACGACCTCCCAGCGGAGCACGACCTGGTCGCAGGGATAGAGATTGGCGGGGCTCTCGGGATTATCGCTTCCTGGTCCCACAGTGTCGGGAACCGGTGGTGGTTCCCGGTCGCTCTCTGACAAAGTGAGAACCCGAAAGTGCCATGACCCGGACCATTCCCCTACGTTCCCCGCGCCGTCCACTGCCCGCACCCGCCAGTCGTAGCGATCGCCACACTCACTGCTGATGGTAGCCTGAGATTGGCTGACTTCGATCTGCAAGGTGGAAGTAGTGAGACCGAATGGATAGTAGGGATACTCTACCAACTCCACGTCGTACCGGGCGATGCCGGAGGGGTCAGTGACCAGATCCCAGCGCAAGGTGACGTTGACGGGCTCGCCGGTGGGACAGGAAATCTCTGCCCCCTCTCTCGGCTCCAGCAACGTAGGGGCCGGTGGCCCTGTCGTATCCGCCTCTATCACGTAGAAGACGCGCTCCTCTGACCATGCTCCCGCGTTCCCCGCGCCGTCCACCGCCCGCACGCGCCAGTGATATACTTCGCCGCAGGGCAGTGGGATTTCCAGGAAAGACGTCCCGGAGGACTGAAGAGGGTAGACACGCGGATCCCGTTCAAGGGCTTCCAGGTAAATCTCGTACCCTCGGATGCCAGAAGGGTCGGAGACAGTAGCCCATTGCAGTTGGAGTTGGTGTTCCTCCTCCCCACGCTCGCAGAGTATCTCTGCGCCTGGCCCGGGAGCGAGCGGTAGCGGAGCTTCCGGTCCCTCCACATCTGGCGTCGGCGATGGGGTAATTCTTGGCGTCAGTATCACCATCACCGGGATCTCCGTGACCGATGGGAGTGTGGGCGTGGGCCGGGGCCAAAAATGCCAGATTCCCCATCCACCCAGCGCCAGGACCAGGACAGACGCGAGAACGACGATCCCCTTGACCAGAAGCGGGACACCCGAGGCTGGCGCAAGCGTCGAAGGCGGTTGAGGAGGCTCCTGAGGTGGAGCAGGTGGACCGAAGAAAATGTCCAGGTTGTGGCGGGTGACTGCTGCTCCGGCCTGGTCGCCCAGCGCCTCGCGCATACGGAGGGCTTGGGTCAGGGAGGTGCGGGCTGCGACGGTATCTCCCAGGCAAAGGGCCCGCGTTCCAAGTTGGTGCAACGCCCAGGCTTCGGCGGCTTGGTTTCCTGGCGCTCGCGCTGCCTGGAGTACCCACTGCAACACTTGAGCCCAGGCGGCCCATCGCCCGCCCAGGGCCAATGCGCCTTCCACCGCCCGCCCCAGGCGCAGGACGTCTTTCCAGCGCTCCGCCTCGACTGCCCATTCCAATGTCCTGAGGACAGCGTCGGCATCCTCCAACAAACGGTCGGGGGTCTGCTGCTCTTCCGCCCAGGCCGTAAAGTGGGCCAGAGCCCGCTCCGCCCACGGGGTCAGATTCCACGCCCGCTGCAAGTCCTGGCCCAGAGCGCCGGTCAGGCTGTAGCGGGGGCTGTGGGCCTGCACCAGGCCACGGTTCTGCAACGTCTGCAGGACGGGTGTAACGTCGGCGATCCCGGTCAGCGCAGACAGGTGTTCGGCGTGGAGGGGCGCGTCGCCCAGGGCGGCCAGCGCCGCCAGAACTCGCTGTTCCGGTGCCGGGAGCGGGGCCAGTACCTGCGCCGTCAGCGCCTCGTCGGGGGAGGAAGTCTGTACCCGGCGGGCCACCTCGGCCAGCGTCAACCCCTCCTCCCGCGCCAACGCCGCTGCCTGGAGGATGCGTAGGGGGTGGCAATCCAGAGCGGTGCAGAGCGACTGGGCGGCAGTCTGTTCCTGTGGGGTCACGGCCCGCCCCAGTTCCCGTTCCACCAGCGCCAGCGCATTGTCCGGGGGCAGCCCACGCAGCCCGACGGCCCGTCCCTCGCCCCATAGGCACCGTTCCGGCGCGGCCAGCAGGAAGGTGCAGGCCGGCGCAGTGTCCATCAGTGCCTCTACCTCATCCCGTGCCAGGTCCACGTCGTCCAGAATGACGAGCGCCCGCTTGCTCTGCAGCGCGTGCCGCACCTCGGCACCGGTGGGCTTGAAGGGGACGTCGCTTTCGTAAAGGGCGTCGAAGAGAGATTGGAGGAGGTCTTCCACGGGCTGGCGGCGAGCCGAGAGGTAGACGACACCGGCGGGGAAGGTGTCAGCAGCGGGATGGTGGGCCAGGTGGCGCAGGAGGGTGGTTTTGCCCAGCCCTGCCTGGCCGTAGAATTCCACCGGTGTGGCGGACTGGAGGGCGGTGGTCGCGGCGACGACCTCCGTTTCCCGGTCTAGCAGGCCGGGAAAGGGACGCGGGCGCAGGGAGACGGGGGTGGGGCGGGGGCGCGGCTTTTGTTCGGGCATGGCGACGTTGACCACGCCGCCGTAGACGTTGCCAATCTGGAGGATGTTGTTCCCGATGGCAACCTGCCCGCTGACGCCTCCTTCGATGTGCACCTCTATGCTTTCGAGAGGGGTGGGCGGCTCAGCGGTCAGCGGCTCGCCGCAGTGCGCGCAGAAGCAGACATCAGGATGATTTTCAGAGCCACACTTGGGACATTTCATCGCCACACCTCTCTGGTCGAATCGAAGACGCTGAACTTGGCGCTGAAGGTCTACTTGCGTCTTGCCCTGGTCCTCGTCATGGCGCGTTTCCTATTCCGTCTCACCCTCCACCACATCCGCCGGAGTGAAGAGATGCACATTCCGTTCCTGTCCGCCCAGGGCGCGCAGCCCAGGAGCCAGGTGGCGGGCGCCAGGCTGTACTTGCGCCGGTGGCGGGCGATGAGGTCGTTCAGGTAGACCTCACCTCAGGTACTTCCCGACAAGAGGCGCCAGGTCACGCTTGAGTTGTTCGGGGATCAAGTCCCGTTGGGTGATGAGCGCCATCGCCAGCGCCGAGCCACACTCGCAATCCCGCCCCGCTTCGGCCAGCCGGGGCACTAGTGTCTTGAGGGCGTCCTGGGCCAACACGGCGTTGGCGGCCAGCGTCGCTAGAAGCCCCTCGACGTTGACCGGCTCCTCCGTCTCGTGCCACACGTCGTAGTCGGTGACGTGGGCCATCACCGCGTAGCACATCTCCGCCTCCCGCGCCAGGAACGCCTCTGGGCAGGTCGTCATACCGATGATGTCCATCCCCCAGGCGCGGTAGGTGAAACTCTCCCCTTTTGTGCTGAAGCGGGGACCCTCGATGGTGATGAAGCGCCCACCCCGGTGGACGGTGC
>JADHWW010000191.1 GCA_016783285.1 Anaerolineae bacterium | reverse complement strand
CACGCTGCGGGCCAGGATAGAGAATCCGGCATAGATGGCCGCCTTGGCTCGCATCAAATTGTCTATGTCCACCGCCGTGACGACGATGTCCTCGCCGGTAGCCGTCTCGCCAGTCCAGGCCACCACGTACTCCGCCCCGTGCTTCCCCTCCCGCACCCGCTCCGTGGGCAGACCCAGGTGAATATTGCCGCTCTTGTCCATCACACCGGCGATAAACATCTCTGCCATAAGCGAAATCAACCCCGAACCGCAAATCCCTCGTGGCTTCTCATCACCGATGACACGATAAGTAACCTCGTAAGCCTCCGATCCGCCATTTGAGATTTGGGATTTGGGATTTGGGATTTGAGATTTGACCCACACCTCCTCAATGGCCCCAGCGGTGGCGCGCATCCCGTGTACCACCCCGGCCCCCTCAAAGGCCGGGCCGGCGGAACAGGCGCAGGCGATGAGCCAGGTACAATCCCCCAGCACGATCTCCCCGTTGGTGCCGATGTCAATGAAGAGCGTCAGTTGGTCGGTGGCACACATCCCGGAACTGATCACACCTGCCGTGATGTCGGCCCCCACGTAGGAGGCAATACCGGGTAAGCAGTCCACCGTCGCCTCGGGGTTGATCCCCAGGCCAATCTCACGCGCCGGGAAGGAGGGGAACTGGTTGACAGCGGTGATGAAGGGCATCAAGCGGATAGACTCCGGCGGGACACCGGCAAAGAGATGAATCATCGTACTGTTGCCGGCCACCACCGCTTTATAGATCTCATCGGCGCTGATAGACCGCTCCCGCGCCGCCTGCTTCAGCAGCCGGTTGAGCGTCCCCATCACCAGCCCCTGCAGTTCCTCCAGGCCATCCCCTTTGGAGGCGTAGATGATGCGAGAGATGACATCCTCGCCCCGAACGATCTGGCCGTTGTAGTCGGCCTTCTGGGCCATCACCTCGCCGCCGATCAGGTCCACCAGCCAGACGTGATTGCTGGTCGTGCCGATGTCAATCGCCACTGCCCACAGGCTCTCCAGGCGCTCACCGGGCAGAACGTCTATCAGGCGGGGCGGGCCATCGGGACGGTCAAAGGTATCCAGTTCGACCACCACTGTGACCGTCCACTCCCCCTCTCGCAGCACCCGACCCAACTTGCGCAGCACCGGCAGGGAGGCCTGCAGCCCCTGTAAACCGTAGCGGCGATCCAGTTCCCGCTGCAAGCGGGACCAGTCGTCGGCCTGGTCCTGCAAGGAGGGCGGCTTCAGCGTGATGGCGTACTTGCGCAGCGGCTGGTCGTGCAAGTCGTAGGGGAAGGGCAGTTCGACCTTTGCTGCCCGCTTGCCCTCCTTCAGCCGCCGCTCGATCTTTTCCTGCGGCGGCACGAGGACGACGATGTCTCCCTCGACGACCGTCTGGCAGGCCAGCGCGTAGCCGGCAGCCACGTCCTCGGGAGAGAGGCGCTGCGTAGAACGCCGCCGCACTTTGCCCTCTTGGACAATGACTGCACAACGTCCGCACCGCCCCTGGCCACCGCAGGGCATCAGGACATCTATCCCAGCCTGCTGGGCAGCGTCGCCAATCAACGCCCCAACAGGAACCTCCACCTCGCGGTCGTCAGGCAAAAACCGTACTGTGTACATCACCATTGTCAGTACATTGGTAGATTGGTAGATTGGTACATTGGTAGATTGGTGAGGAGTTCCTCTAATTTCCCAATTTCCCAATCTACCAATTTCCCAATTTCCCAACTATGGCTGCCACACCTTCAGATAGGCAGGTATGTCCACCGCCTCGCGCGGGCCAACCAGGATCTCCCAATCCGGCAACTCTTCCTCCAGTTCGCCTAGTAGCACCGACACGTGACCGGGGATGACCAACTTGCGATGGCTGACCTTTTCCTCAATACCGGTGGTTTTGACGGATTTGGCGATACGCTCGGCGTCGAACTTGCCCGCGGCCCAGGCGGTCAGCACACTCATACCCTCGGCGTCGGCCACCAGCAGCCAGCCGGGACTGCCGCTGCCGTCAATCTCGTTCGCCACCGAAAAGTAGGTGATGGAGAAATTGGTCGTCACCATAATGGGTGAATCTTCCTGGGGATCGTTGATCTCGTAGATCCCCGGCTGCACCTGGATTGGCTGCTGCGGGTCGGTGTAGATGTTGGCGCGCAGGGCCAGCAGGGGATAGATCGTCGCCGGGCTGAACCGGTCGAGCACGACAAAGCCCCCATACTTGGTGATCGCCTGAGTCGCCGTGACGGACACTAGCCCATCGTCGGCGGCGCACTCGCCGGGGAATGTGATGATCGGGAAGCCCAGCGGCCTAAAGTTCTTCTTCAGCGCCATACGACGGATCAGCGTGTTCAACGCCAGCGACGACTTGAGGTCGCGCACGCCAGGGTCGAGAACAATCTCTTCGATCCCAGTATCTTTGATCTTTGCAGTCAACTCGGCCAGACTGCTCAACGAGTCGGCCCGGATCGCCATCGGCGCGTCGTGCTTCTTGGCCAGATCAGCGAAGGCTTCCCAGTTGCCAGCCGCGGCCCCATAGATCAACGGGCGCGTTCCCTCGGCGGCCTCCAACCCCTGCGCCATCACTGCCGCGTCGGTGGCGATGAGAATCAGCGGAAGTTTGGCCGTGTCCAACACGCCCTTTACGGCAGCGGCGAACGTGTCACCATCGCCGGTCGCCTCGACAGCAAACCCGTCAATGGTCAACTCCATACCGACGTATTCGACCACGTAACTCGCCGCTTCCTCGGCCTTGGCCTTGATCTCGTCCAACGGCTGATCGTCGCACAGGCGGATAAAGAGCCCCGCTGGATTGAAGAAAGTCTTTTCGTGCCGGAAAAGCACGATCTCGTTCCCCGACTTGACCTCTCGACCATCAGCCGAGATGGTCACGAGCCGCACCGGCGGCGTGGCCGACTCGGCCAACTTTTCCCGTGCCTCATCGGCCACGTAAGGGCACAGGTCCAGATCGGTCTGCTTGGCCGCCAGTTTCATCGCAAAGGCCAGACACGTTGGAAAACCACATTCCTTGCAGTTAGTCTGAGGCAACATCTTGTAGATTTGAATACCTGAAAGTGCCATGTCTAATTCTCCTAGGTTGGTATATTGGTACATTGGTAAATTGGTAGATTGGTGATGACCAACTACCAATTTCCCAATTTCCCAGTTTCCTAGTCTACCAGTCTCCCAACTCCTCAATCATCGCATGAATACGCCGCACCGACTCGGGGTGGCGCAGCACGACGACGTCGGCAGCCGACTCGACCAGGGTGGACGCTGTCATCGTCTCCCAGTTGATCGCCCGTTCCTCCCACTCACCCCAGGCCTCGGGCACGCCCGCGCCGACCTTGCTCTCCTTCTGACGCCAGGCCTCGTAGCCCACGGTGACGATCATCGGCGATTGGGTCATACCGTCGCCCTGGAGAGCCGCCAGTCGCAGCCGCTCCATCACCGAGTAGCCATACTCCATGCCGTAACCCACGCCAGCGCAGGTCGGGTCCATCAGGATGCGGTCCAGGGGCAGGCCCATGTCGCTGATCAAGATGTTGAGTTGCTTGGCCAGGTTGACGTCCATGGCAGTGCGGGCCATGACCAGTTGGCCGTGGGCCAGCGCCGCCGCGACGATGGTGCGATAGTTCTTCTCCTCGCACACACCCAGCGCGATCCGCTCCCCGACCGCCTCTTCAGCCACGGGGACAAGCAACTCATTGTCGGCGTCAACCTGCCCCGGCCCCTGCACGATCAGCGGTAGGCCGGTGGCCTCGAGCACCTTGCGCACTGCTGCGCGGGCGTTCTCAGGCGTGTTGGGATTGCCGTCGGCGTCGGTCAGGCTGAGTTGGAGCAGGATGAGGTCGGCGCCGGCTTTCTCGGCCGCCTTGGCCCACTCGCCGGGGTCCTCCATCGCGTCGCCCCAGGCCTCCATCAGCAATGACGACCAGTCGTCAGGCTTGTGATCCTGGATCTCGATAGCGACCACCGGCTTGTGCCCCATCTCGCCCTCAAAGTTGAGGAAAGGCATCGCAGTCTGGCCGCCGACCGTGACCGTGCTGGTCCGCGTGCCGCCTTCTGCCGCAGTCGCGCCCAGCGTGACCTCGCGGACACTGCCCGGCCACTTTTCCTTGAGAATCTCCAGGCTCGTCTCTTTGTCCTCAGACCAGGGTGGCACTACTGGTCTAACTATTTTTTTTACGAGGGGTGCGGCGACCTCTGGCGCAGCAGGCGCAGCCACCGGCGCAATCGGTGCGACCGGCGCTACAGGCACAGCCGGCACGGTCCCACCCAACTCCCGCAGCGCAGCCTCCAGTGCACGGCGGAAACTGTCAATGACGATCCCGGCGCTGATCTGGGCGATCTGCTGGACATCGGCGCTCACCAAAACCCCAGGCACGACCACGGGAGCAGGAACAGGCAACGGCGCGGGTGCAGCCTCAACCTCAACCTCAGCCTCAACCTCAACCTCAACCTCAGCCTCAACCTCAACCTTAACCTCAACCTCAACCTCAGCCTCAGCCTTAACCTCAACCTCAGCCTTAACCTCAGCCTCAACCTCAACCTCTCCCGATGCCGCCTGCATCACGCCCATCTTGAGCACCGGGTGGTTCTTCTCTTTGAGCCACGCCACCAGTTCATCTACTGTGGTGACGTTACGCTCGTCGGCGATACGATCTATCAGGTCGGGGACACCCTCATGCTCCGCCACGGTGGTGAACTCGGTCGCCATGCTCTCCTTGAGGAAACTGGACATCCAGACGACCCGCTTGAAGCCTCCGTCGGCCGAGAGGAACTTGGGGCTGGTCATGTAGAACTTGCCCACACCCATCACACCAGGCGTCTGGATGCCGCCGCCGCACATACCGGCCAGGGTGGAGAAAGTCATACCCGCCGGTGTCATGCTCGGATCCTCACGGCTGACGACCATCACTCCTTCTGCCTCGGGGATGTACATCACGATACACTCGAAGCAACCGCAAGCGGTCATCGGGTTCTCCATAATGGAGTACATCGCGACACGCTGGACGGTGCCCTGCGAGTTCTTGACAGCGGTTTTATCGGTTCCGGTCCAGTACCCCTTGACCGGGTCGAGCAGTTTCCCTTTAGGCACCGGCTGGTTGGGGCCGGTGGGATTGATCTCAAAACTGGCCTTGCAGTCAAGCCAGTTATAGGCCCCGCACAGGCCCAAACGCTGCGGGCTGATGATGCAGACGTGAGTGGGGGCGAAGGACTGGCAGAGCGTGCAGTCATAAAACGTGTCAACCGCTTCGTCGGTCAGGTCGGCCAGACGCCGGTTGCGGAAGTCGTAGGCCACGCGCGCCTTCTCCAGCCACTCGGCGTGCAGATCGGGATCGGTGACGATCTTTACCTGTATCTTGTCCACGATGGCGCCAAAGTCGGCGTGTAACCTTGCGTAGACAATGTCGCCGAAGTGATGCAGGGAGAAGCCCTTCTCCGCCGCCGTCTTGCTGATGCGGATCCACGTGATGTCACGCTGACCCATGTGCTGGAGACCGGAGGCTGCGTTGACAAAGTAGTGTATCTGCCGCTCCAGCACCGGCTCAAAGTCCAACTGCATCTTGCGGCCGGCCACCTCGATCAGAATAGCCATATCCATCGCGCCGCCGACCTCCACGTCCTCAAAGTCGGGGCCGATGATCTCGATTTTGCCATCCTCCACCTCGTCCATCGACACCATACGCAGGTACTCGTAGGCCCGGCTGTGCTTGCCGCCGAACTCGATCCGCATGTCGGCCCGACGCACGACCTCACCCTCAAAGGCGGAGCCGTAAGCGACGGGAACCGGTACCTCGGTGATCTTGATCTTGACGCCACGCACCTCGATGGCCCGCTGCACCAGTTTGGCGGCCCGCTCCTCGTCGCTTTCGGCGTCAATCTCGTTCCACGGCATCGAGACGATGTGCTCGTAGCGCGTCACGCCGGTGGGCAGGATTTCGGGCACGATGGTGTCGGCGATGACCGGGAAGCCATAGGAGAGCACGCCGGCGCCGGCGGCATACTTGAGATCGTCCAACTCCCCCAGCACCAGCGCAAAGGCAAAGACGCGGAATTTGTTGTACAACAGGATGTCGCGCCACTGGCCGCCCTTCAGTCCGCCGAAAGTCAGCGCCGCCCGCGTGGCAAAGCCGGCCGCGTAGATGGCGGAGATAGAGTCCCGGCCAAAGGGGATGATGTAGGTATCATACCCCATATCCACCCCTTCCTCCCGCAATTGGTCAATGATGGAGCGCCCGTTGACGTTGCCGGAGAGAAAGATGAGGATATTGCGCTTCTGGAGTTCCCTGATGATGGCGACAGCGGCCTCATTCGTGCGGGCCGCGCCGATGACAGCGGCAAAGCCCGGCATACGGCCATCCACCAACTGGATGCCCCACGAGCGCAACTGAATGTCGTCAATGGGGCCGTTGAGGTGGCCGTCACCCGAGAAATCAGGATAAGCAGTGCTGCCGACCAACTCCAGCCCCGGGTACGGCTCCGGCTGCTCCCCATAGACGAAGCGGATGCCCTCGATGGCCTCCGTCGCCAGGAGGGTCGCCTGTCCGCTATCGAGCGTTTCCCCCAGGTAGGGCACCCATAGATTGTCCTCCGGTATAGGATGCAAGAGCCTCTTGGCGTGGTTCAGCGGGAATTCCAGGTCTCCCAGTGTTTCGACTTTGTGATTCAGCATACCAAAAGTGACCGGCAAAAAGTAGGCCGTGTTGGGGAAAACCACGGGGGTTTCGGCCCCCTTCTCGGCGATGGCTTTCTTGAGTAGCGCGTCCGCCTCGGCCACGATGGCGTTAGCGCCGCGAATGGCGCACGTTGCGACGTATTTAGACATAACCTTTTCACCTCTCTAATCTAAGACTTTCAAGTCGTAGTCACTCACCTTCAGGTTTCATTCCTGGAGGCAACCGATCCATGACAAACTTTTTAATCGTCAGAGCCGTATCCAACGCCCGGCTGGCAGTAGCCGCCGCGGGCCAAAACTCGTCGTCGTAGCGCAGCTCGACCGCGTATGGGGTAAGATTTTGTCCCAGTGACTTGAGCCAGCCTCTTACCAGATCAGCGACGGTTTTCATAGAGGACTTGGCCCTCCCGTACCGCAGTAGTCACGAACGCCTGAGCCACTTTGCTCCACTCTTCGACTTCCCTCGGCGTGTAAACCAGGATATCCATCGGTACGAGGATATCACTCACGGCCCCGTACAGTGGCGCGGCGCGTTGATGCCTGGGCTTTGAGGAGTCAGCGATCACCAACAGATCAATGTCACTGTCTGGTCGCGCCTCACCCCGCGCCCGACTACCGAACAAGATAATTTTTTCTGGATGGGCTGTCCTCACAATTCGTCGGACCATCTCATCTATCAGTTCGGTGTCAACCGGCATTATCCCCCCTAGAAACCAGGTTTTTCGGAAAAAACCTGGTTTCTTCCCCCGTAGATTGCTTCGATCCGCTCTTCAAACGGAATTTCGAGCAGTGCCGGCATACGCCAGTCGCCACTCTGGCCCCACTTTGAGGCGTCGTATTCCGGCAAACCCAACGCGGCCCGTTTCTTGTCAATGTGCTCTATTGAGCGGCGAACGATCTCCTCGGCGTCCTCGATGAACTCTAACTTGGCGCCGACCTTTTCCTCCCAGACCTCGCTCATGATGTGGAGCACCTCCTCGCTCCCGGAGACAGGGCCGTCGCTGCCGCCCATGATGACGTAGGCTCCAGAGGCCACGCAGTAGGTGGCGATGGAGATGGCCTTCTCGCTCATCCACTCCGGCGCCATGCCGACGGCCGGGATGTCGCAGATGTCTTCGCCCAGGCCGCCCTCGGTCGCCACCTGCGCGAGGAGGGTCAGGATACGAGAGTTGTCCACGCAGGAGCCCATGTGGAGCA
>JADHWW010000116.1 GCA_016783285.1 Anaerolineae bacterium | reverse complement strand
GATCGAATCACACGGCATATCACTCCGCTTACACCGCTTCAGGAACACATTCTGACATTACTGGACTTGTCACCCGACATTTACTGTTCCCTGGCGCGGAATTCAGCATAATGGTCACGAATTACGCGAATGATGAGCTCCTCGCAACTACAATACGTATTCACAGCCATCGGGGACATCCCAAGGGAAATCTACAACAAGCAATCCTGGGCATCACCTCCTCGTACATCAAGCCTACACGTGCCAGAGGCCAACCAAGCAGAATAGAGGAGCAGCGACGAGTGTTAGCACACAAGCATTCTGTTCCCAAGAAAGTGAAGGAAGCAGGGGGTCAGGAGAAGCCAGCGAAAGTGAAGTACTCATAGTATAATACATCTCATACCACTTGTCAACTACCGCCCGTCGCGTGGAAAAGGGTCTGACGTTGCCGAGGCAGCCGTTTGACGGTCCCCGCACCACATGCTACAATATAACCCATCATCGCGTCAGAGGATCACGTATGGACACACCCAAGCGTCATATCTACCTGGACCACTCCGCTACCACGCCCGTAGACCCACGGGTGGTCGAGGCGATGGCTCCGTATTGGAACGAAGTCTTCGGCAACAGCGAGGCATCGCACGCCCTCGGCCAGGCGGCTGCCAGCGCGATGGAGCGAGCCCGCCAGACCGTCGCCGACGTGCTGAGTTGCCGTCCCTCCGAGATCGTCTTCACCGGATCCGGCACCGAGGCCGACAACCTGGCACTGCGGGGTGTGGCCTGGGCCGCTCGCCAAGGCGGACGCGGCAACCACATCGTCACCACTCCCATTGAGCACCATGCCGTAGGCCACACGGTTGACCAACTGCGCGACTTGTTCGGATTTGAAGTTACGAGGGTGCCGGTGGACGAGCACGGGCGCGTGAACCCAGACGACGTGGCAGCCGCTATCTGGACCGACACCATCCTGGTGAGCGTGATGGCCGCCAACAACGAGGTCGGCACAGTACAACATCTGGTCAAGATCGGGCGAGTCTGCCGCGAGCGGGGTGTGTACTTCCACACCGACGCTATCCAGGCCGCTGGCCGGCTCCCGTTGGAACTGGACGACATCAATGTGGACCTTCTGGCCCTTTCGGCCCATAAGTTCTACGGCCCCAAGGGGGTCGGCTTGCTCTACGTGCGGCGCGACACCCCTCTCGTCCCCGCCATTACCGGCGGGGCCCACGAGCGCGGGCGGCGTCCGGGCACAGTCAACGTTGCCGGGGCGGTGGGGCTGGCGACCGCGCTAAGCCTGGCAGAGAAGGAACGAGTGACCGAAACGGCCCGCCTGCGTCGCTTGCGCGACCGACTCATCGAGGGCGTTCTGGCGTCCATCCCGGAAAGTCGTCTGACAGGTCACCCCACACAGCGGCTGTGCCACCACGCCAGTTTCGCCTTCCGCGACATTGAGGGGGAAGCAGTGGTGCTGAACCTCGATCTGGAGGGCATCGCCGCCAGTTCCGGCGCGGCCTGCGCCGAAGGGGAACCAGAACCATCACCCGTGCTCACCGCGATGGGGCTTCCCCCGGATTGGAGCATCGGCAGTCTGCGCCTCACCCTCGGCCACGCGAACGACGAAGACGACGTAGCACGTGTGCTGGAGGTGTTGCCGGCCATCATCGAACGGCTGCGAGCAGACGAATGATCCCCTCACGGGTTCTCGTAGCCCTCAGCGGTGGCGTAGACAGCAGCGTCGCGGCCGCGCTCCTGGTCGAGCGCGGGTACGAGGTCATTGGCGTGATGCTGCGGTTGTGGGCTGAGGGCGGTCCAGGTGGCCCCCGCCCCAACCGTTGCTGCACGCCCGAAGCAGTGCACCGTGCCCATCGCGTCGCCGATCGTCTCGACATCCCCTTCTATCTGCTCAACGCCGAAGCGGCCTTCAAATCCCAGGTGGTAGATTACTTCGTCGCCGAGTACGGTGCTGGCCGCACCCCCAATCCGTGCATTCCTTGCAACCGTACTGTCCGCTTTGGCCTGCTCCTGAATCGAGCCCTGGCACTGGAGGCAGCGTTCCTGGCCACAGGTCACTACGCTCGAGTGCGCCACGGCGAAAACCGTCAACAACTTCTTCGCGGGCGAGATCCTCGTAAGGATCAATCATACTTCCTGCACAGGCTAACCCAGAAACAATTGGCTCACATCTTTTTCCCCGTGGGCGAGTTGACCAAGACAGAGGTTCGCGCCATCGCTCGCCAGCGTGTCCTGCCAGTGGCAGAACAACCCGAAAGTCAGGACATCTGCTTCCTGGCCGACGGCGATTACCGGCATTTCCTGGCCCGTCAAGCCCCTCACCTGTTCCAACCCGGCCCCATCCGCGATACCTCCGGGCGCGTGCTGGGCCAGCATCAAGGGCTACCCGCGTATACCATTGGTCAACGCAAGAGGCTAGGGATCACGGCGGCAGAGCCGCTGTACGTGCTTGCAATTGACCTAACGGAGAACACGCTCATCGTAGGAACAGCAGAGGAACTGGGCCAGGATGAATGTCTGGTTGAGGGAATGCACTACATCAGCGAAAAAAGGCCCACAATCGCTTTCCGCGCCACGGCGCAGATTCGCTATCGGGCACAGGCGACCACCGTCACGGTGACTCCATTGCCGCATCAGAGAGCACACATCCACTTTGCCTCACCTCAGCGAGACATCACACCGGGCCAGTTCGTGGTTCTGTACGATGACGAAGTTGTGTTGGGGGGTGGAGCCATTTGCGGGGTTCAAGAATCTATGCTATAATAGTTTCACCATGGAAGTCCAAACCCAGCCTGTGCCGGCCACAGAATCCCCCTTATTACAGGCTCCAGAGGCACCAGCAGCCACCGAGCCATCGACTGCGGAACTGCGAGCACGACGATTGCTCATCACAGGCTTGGTTGTGGCTGGCCTGCTACTGCTGGGCCTGGTCGCGTTGCTGGTGCTCCTTTCAGTGGATGCCTATCACGCCACGTACACAGGTACAGGCCCAAGCCCAGGAATGGTTGTGGTGGGATTGCTTCGGGATGCGGCCATCATATTCGTCGCGTTCGAAACGTTGATCATTGGTGCGCTCATGATCGTCCTGATATTGCAGGTACAGTCTCTGGTCGTGCTGCTGCGAGACGAGGTCAAACCGATGCTGGAGGCAGTCAATGAGACATTGGCAACCGTGCGCGGCACCACTCAGTTCGTCAGTCATAACGTCGTCTCGCCAGTGGTGAAGTGGTCAGGCTATCTGGCTGGGTTGCGACGCATCGTGCAAGAAATCAGTGGGTTACGTAAGAGTGAGAAACAGCAAGTGAGAAACAGCAAGGAGGTAGATAATGAGTAACAATAACGGTGGTGAGATTGGGTCTTTCTTTGCCGGCTTCCTGGTAGGTGGGCTCGTAGGCGCAGCGGTAGCCCTCATCCTGGCCCCCTATTCCGGAGTGGAGACCCGCGAGCAGATTCGGCAGAAGAGCATCGAACTGCGAGATAAGGCAGGGGGCAGTTTGGCTGAAGCCCGTGCCAAGGCCGAGGCCGTGGCCGCCGACGTCAAGCGCCGCGCCGAGAGTCTCCAGGTCCAAAGCAAAGTCATCCTGGAGGAAGGCCAGAAGCAGATGACGAAGGCGGTTGAGGAAACGAAGAAAGCCGCTGCTGCCGCAGTGGACCAAGCACAACCCAAGACCACCGCCGAGGCTGCATAACATACCAGCCACATCCGAAATCTGTGGTAAGGCAAGGGCAGTGCGTGCTGCACCAGTAGGCCCCCCTGCGAGAACGTAAAACGTGAAACGACATAGGCTCAAATCCCAATTCGCGCTGTGCCTTCTCGCTGGAAACCTCCCAGTCACAAAAGACGTGAGAGGCCAAACCGATGGGATAATAGGGCTCCCGTCCAGTATAACGCGAGAGCCGCGTCCACACCCACGCCAGCGCGAGCATCATCCAGGCAGACACACTGAGCCGCTGGATATGATATCCCAGCAAACGGTCCACGATGCCGTTGATCTCCCGATGACTCAGACTGCGCCCGCTGACATTCGCCCGGCAACCTTCAACCGCCGCGCGGGCCGCCTCGGGGTCACGAATGTCCCCCCAGGCCAACTCCACCCCCAGCAGACGCAGGAACTCACAGTCACTGGAGGTGCGCACAAACGCTCGCAGCCGGTAGCCACGCGTAACAAGATAGGGACACAACGTGTATCCCAAAAAGCCAGTGGCTCCAGTCACGAGCACAGGTGCGCTCATCGTCGCAGTTTAGACTTTGCGAGGCTCACTACAGACACCCCAGGCAGGACTCGAACCTGCAACCCTCGGATTAGAAGTCCGATGCTCTATCCAATTGAGCTACTGGGGCACAGCAACGATATTCTAACCGAATCACACCCCCATGTCAAGCCCTCAGGCCGCAGAGCCGCCCAGCCCCCCGCCGGCAACGAACGCAGCAAACGCCGCCAGGTCGGGAAAGATGCACTTAGAGAGGGAATGCACGACCCAGTTGTCTGCCAGCGGGGAGATAACATAAACGGGGCTGCCACTCCGATAGGCATTCCACATCTCAATGGCCGTGCCCATACTGGCCGAGGGAACGTATGCCACCAGCACATCCACTCCGCCGGCCAGTTCGGCCAGTTCCAGCAGCGTTTGTTTGGCCTGCTCCGGACCATAACCCACGCTATCGGGATACAGTTCGAGGGGGTCCAACACCTCGACCCCAGGAACATGAAGCCGTACGATCTGAGCGATCTCGCGGCGATAGTCCTGGGCCTCAATCTCCCTGCCGCTCTGTGAGCCCTGTATAATGCCAGCGATGAACAAACGCACAGCAGCCTCCCTACCGGCATCTCCATAGTGGGTGAATGGCAACGCCGCGACAGTAGTCGCGGCGCAATGACCCAATCTCAAGCGCGGTTAGCCTTTTTGTGTTGGCCGGATCCCCTTGTACACTCGCCGTCCTGCCAACGTGCGCAGAATCTTCTCCGCAGGATGACCAACGATGCTGCTCAATTCCTCGCACGTCAACGGCACATTGCCATTCGCCAGGAACACCCTGAAAACCGCGTCTACCAACGACAAGTTCTCGTTGATGTAGTCGGGCTGCTTGCCACAATGAACCCGCAACACATGTTGCAACCCATCCACCCGCGTCACCTCACCCGTCCTCTCATCTATCCAGTCAATCTTCTCTGCATCAAAGTGTTCGCTGAAAACCGCCCGATGCTTCTGGCAGAGATGGCCACTCAACTCCACGCCGAGATGCAACCCTTTCCGCTCCCACCATCCATAGTCAACGTGAAATGGCGTGTCAAGCGTAGGCTTGACCAGCGTTGGCAGCGCAGGAGGGACAAGAATCTTATTCATCGACAGACCTGATTCCGCTGGAGTCCGTACATAAGACCCAGTAATTGTCACCCACTGGCGCGTATACACCACTAGCGACCAGTTCCGCCAGCAATGGCCCGGGAGGCATGCGCATCGCGGCGTTAACCGCGCTGTAGAGCGTAGCCGCATGGACGGTGCCCTGAGGACTCAGCTTGGTCAATTCGGGAAAGACCTCGGCAATCAACTGGCTCAGCGAAAACCATTGCTCACGCGAGCGGGCCCACACTGCATCCATCGCTTCGATGTCTTCCTGTGCCACGACCATCAAATCATCGTATTTACAGGCGATGAGTTCTTTGCGCATCTCGAAGGTCAGTCTGCCCTCCAGTGGCAACGCAACCCGTACCCATTCTCGCCTGGGCCGGCGGGCACGTCGCTGAATTACAACCGTTCCTGGCTTCTCACCTCGCGCCAGTTCCAGGTAGGCCCCTACAGATATATCGTATGCCCTGTACCACTCCCCCAGGCCGTAAACATAGCGCCCCTTGCGCAAGACCCAACCTGGCATCTCCGCGCCCGTCTCGCCATCCACGAAAGTGAAACGAATACGACGCGCACGGCCAGTGGGGAATATACGCGCCAGTCGGCCCGAAAGCGGCAGGGTGCCAGACCTCCAGTGTGGATAGGTCAGCACGACCGTCACCGACTCTGGCACCTCGACGGGACTGTCCAGGTCCGACCACTCGTCGTCCAATGTCCGCTCCAATGCCAGCATCTCACTGGTCAGCAGTGCAGGGTTGTAGTCCAAAGGCCTGTACTCAAGCCAGATAGGGACAGATTGCACCTCTTCTGGCTCCAGACGACGCAGGAACCAGAGCACCCCGCCCGCCGGTCCCACCTCGTCGAAACGCTCATCCTCCTGAAGCACATAGTTCAGCGAGAAGATGCGTAATTGAGGGGTAATCTCCTCTGGCAATTCCAGATCACCCAGCAGCGCGTCCGTTGGCAACGGACCACCATCCGCCATGTCGAGCACGGCCTCCGCCAGGTTCAAGTGGCCAATGTGTACGTCCACCAACAAGTCCTTGCGGAACCATTTGCCGGCCAGGCAGACAAAACTGGGCTCGACTTCAAGGCGTTCCGCCAGCACTGTACCAACCCGCGACTCGTACAGGGCGGCCAGTTCCTCTGGGGAACGCAGCGTGGCACCTTCCGCCGTGCCGACCGGCGCTTCGCGATTGAGCGGATGATCGACCATCAACTCGGACGCAAATTCACGCATCTCGCCTTCCTCAAACTCCACCTGGATAACCTGGAACGAGTCATACTCAGGGTTGTTACCAGGCCGCATGCCGACGACTTTGCCCACGCGATATCCCAGCGCCGGGAAAACCACTTGCTCGTCCACTTCGTAAGTGCACTTGGGTTGATACGGGGTGCCCCTGGACAGCGCACGCTCTATGAGTGCCTCTTCCTGTTGGCAGCGGTACAAAACCAGCGCCCGGCCCAACTCTTCTGCCAAGCGCGGCAACTCGTCCTCGACGAGTAACGTGCTAAGGTATTGAAGATCGTCAGGAGTAACTGCAAACTCGTCCTCCCAATAGGCAGGGGACTGAGTCTTCCGCTGGATCAAAGCCACGTCTCCTAAGAGTCTAGTTCTGGATATCAATCGCTGTAGAAATACGAATGTGATTATACCAGGCTTATGTCAGTTTGACAAATACGCCCGCTTGAAGCATACTGGGAGCGAGGAGGCTGGAGATGCGACGAGATGAACAGTCACACCATCCCGGACTGACCACGGTCCACATCACGCAGGGACTTCTGAAGGCCCAGGTTATCAAGACCAAGTTGGAACACGAGGGTATTCCCGTGCTACTGAACTACGAGAGTGTGGGGCCGGTTATTGGCATCACAGTGGACGGTCTGGGAGAGGTGCACGTCCTGGTACCGACCAAGTACGCTGATCAGGCACGGGCGCTCATCGAAGAGCAATGACCAGCGCATCATCATCAGCCACCAACTGCCAGCCACTCAGACTCGAACCAGGGACTGGATTCCTCCAGCCACTGTAAACCGTTCACGCTGGTCCCGCCGACCCACGTTTCCCAATGCAAATGTGCGCCAGTAGACAACCCCGTGTTGCCCACCTTGCCAATCAATTCACCCTGCAAAACCTGCTGGCCAACCTGTACCTCGATCGCCGAGAGATGCGCGTAGCCCGTCAAAACGGACCAACCGTGGTCTAGCACCACAGCATTGCCCCACAACGCCAGTGGATCGGCCAGCACGACGATGCCCGCAGCAGGCGCGTACACCGGCGTGCCAGTTGGCACTCGAAAATCCACACCGCTGTGGTAACTGGTGTACGGCCCTCCACCATAAGCACGGTGAGCGCCGAAGTAAGATGAGATGGCCCCTGCACACGGGCGTTGAAAAGGCATCGCCCAATGCCGCTCCAGGGTAAACGTGTGGCGCAGCGCAGCAAGCCGCTCACGATCTGCGACGACGACAGCCGGATTAGGGGTAGGTACGGGAATCCGCTCATAGCCGAAGCGTCCGGCCTCTACCACAACCCCTGTGGTAAGTACCGTGCTTCGTCCTCTGCCATCCACGGCTGTCAACCCCAGTTCATACAGGCCGGGCTCCGTGAAAACGTGCACCCCCACCAGCCCATAGTATACACCCTGCTCTTCGGCGAAGCGTACCGCCTGCCCAAACAGCCTGCCCTCCAGTGTGACGGGTTCCGTTGTGTGCACCACGACAATCGCCGATGTCCCCTGAACCACCGGCAGCGGCTGTATCTCGACGAAGGCAAAAGGCACCGGCAACAGGCCAACCCCTTCGCCAGGGACCAGCAGTTCCTGCCCTGGGTAGATCAATGCCGGGTTTGCGACGCGGCTGGTGACAGCCAACGTCCAGGGTGAGACGCCATAGCGCAGCGCGATACAGAACAGCGTATCGTCGGAGCGCACGATATAGACCACACCTCCGCTCATCGACGGACGAGCAAGCGCCTCTTCGCCGCCCCCCCCTATTTCCCCCCCATTGGGGGGGATGAGGGGGGGGAGCCCCCCAGTGGGGGGGATGAAGGGGGGGGGCGCCGGCACCTGGACGACCTGCCCCGCATAGATGGCGTTGGGAGAAAGCAGGCCATTGACCCGGGCAAGCGTCTGCCAGGTGGTGTGATAGCGCCGGGCGATAGAGGCCAGTGTGTCGCCTGCCTGGACCACGTAAGGCGATGTCTCCTCAACGGTCGACATCCCGCCCGAGATAACGAGGCGCTGACCGACGTAAATGTGCCGAGGATCAGGAATGCCGTTGGCATGCGTAATGGCATCCACGGTCAAGCCATACCGTCGGGCGATGGAGAACAGTGTGTCGCCCCTCTGTACAATGTGCACAGCCGTCTGCAGCGGCGGTTCGCCCGATTGGGCCCGCACCGGTACCGCCAACACCGCGATCAACAGCCAGACTGCCAGCCCAACTACGATCCTTCGATTCACCTGATTACCCTCCAAAACGCAGTTGATCTCCTATTCCCACCCGCTCCAGCAACGTTGGCGGCCCTTCCAACACGTCCCGCGCTGGCGCACGGGGGACGTAGAGCGGCCGGAAGGGACGGGCCAGACGGACATCCACCACCCGCCCGTCCCCCCCCAACCACACCACTGCGATGGGGAAAAAGACGAAAAACATGTGAATGGTCGCATCGGCGCGACTCTCCCCACGTCCCACCAACAGTAATCCCTCGTCGTCTCCTATCCGTCGCCGGAAGGTCAGCCCCCGTAGACGACAGAGGAAACTGGCACAGCGGCGCACACGCCCCAGCGCCCGTTCGTGCCGTGTCTCGTTCCACACCGCCACCCACATCGTCCCAGGCCTTCAGGACCCCTTGAACACCAGCGGGAAGAAGGCCGTGCTGGGAGATGCGTCGAACAACAATCCTTTGTTCGCCCCCACCGCGACGTTACCCGCCTCGTCCACCGCCTGCACGAAGTAACTCAGCCAGCGGGATGACGAAGTCACCTCACCGGTCCATCGGCGGCCCGTGGGGTCGGGGGTCAAGTCCATTGTCTCCCACTCCCCCTGGCCGTCGTTGTAGGTCACCACAACACGGTGAAGGTCAGAGGAGAGGTCAAACGCTATGACTTCGAAGTAGACCTGGTTCTCAAACCGCGATGACTGCGCCCCCATGATCGCCGGCGGCGTGAAGTCGTCGCTTTTCGAATAGTAGACCCTCAGCCTGGCCTCACTGTACAGACGCTCCACGCCCAATCCGCCGTTGTACTGTCCCGCCACCATCACCAGCCGATCCTCGCCGCCGAAGCGGTTGACCACGAACGGCTTGGCCGGGAACCAGCCCGCGGCATCGAAGCCAGGCTCCGGCTGAACGACATCAACGATGGGACGAGCGATGAGCGGGTCGAATCCGCTCTCGACATCATAACTGCCAGCCACAAGTAACGCTCCGTGTGCAATGAAGCCTGCCGGCCCCGTCATCGGCACCGTGGCTCGGGGTTGGATCGGCCGCCCTGGCGCAGCCTGTACCTCACCACCCACACTGTAATAACTGCCGCTGGCGGCGTCTCGCCGCGTCAGTGTAGGCTGCACGGTTATGTCTACAGCCCACAGGCCCAACACGCCGGTGGACTGCGGCGATGACACACTTGCGCTCACTGCTCCTGCTACCGCCTGAGGTGAGGGCGCAGTCACCCGATACATCGGCAACCCATAGAAAGTGGCCTCGATCATCGCCTTCTCGTGGTAGAGACTCAGGCCACCGCTGGGCAGGCTGCCGAAATAGCGCTGCTTGGCTCGCATGAAAGCCTGTCCCGCTGGCACGTCCGGCTCCCGCCCCAGTTCCTGGGCAAACATCCACATCAGCATCTCCGAGGCTTCGATGGCATCATCCATGCCGTAGCCGTAGCCAGTGTTGCCCACCCAGTAACCGCCCTTGCGCGCCAGCGCCTGGGGGAAGTCGGGAGTCGTCCCCGATGATGCCCCGCCCAACACATCCCCGTCGGGCACGTTCAGCCCAGCGTGGCAGCCCATTGAGAAGCCGAGAGTTCCAGAGAGGCTGCCGGTACCATTGAGGATATCAGCGCTGTCGAGGGTGGCGGAGCCATCCGCCGGGAAGGCCTGCCAGTGCGAGAAGTGGGCGTTGACCGAGACGAGGTGGGGTGCGGCGGTCGGCCAGGCGTTCCGCAGGTCATCGGCGTCCCAATTCTCAGAGATGAGAGTGCTCGTGGCAAGACCTAGCCCGTCGAAAGTGTCCGCGATGGCCTCGGCGCTGTCCGTCAGGAAGTCGTAGCCGGTGACCAGGCCAGTGCCCGCGTTGAGGGAGTCGCTGCTCAGGTAGCCACCGATGAGCCCCAGAATCTCGGCCGGTCTCTCCACCAGCCGTCCCACAGCCAGGCCCGGCAACCACAGCCCACGCCCACGCCAGAAGAGTTCCTCACCTGGCCGCGTGCCGTAGAAGTCATCAGTAAGAATGTAGCGCTGGTTGAAGGCAGCACGGAGCGCCCCCCAGTCTGCCTGCAAAGCGCCCTCGTAGGTTCGCTCATTGGCGATTGTCGTTTGGTCTGGCACGCGGCGGAAGGGAATCTGCTCGTCGCCGCCAACCAGCACAACGTAGGAGATAGTGTCGTGGGCCGCCAGCGTGGGGCTGATAACCTGGTCGCGGATGGCGCCGGCCACTGCGTTAGCCCGGCCCACGGCGCAGTAGTTGGGATTAGTGCTCCAGAGAGCGTATGTGGCAGAGACAAGACCGTTGCTATCTACTGGCACGACCAGGCCGCGCACCGAGGGCGCATCCGCCAGCCGGCCCAGCGCGTCCGAAATCGCATTGCCCGCCGCTACGCCGTATGTCTGGTCCAGGCGAGTCTTGTTGTACAGGATGAGCGTGAGCGGCTCGGTGCCAACACTTGTCCCGGTATAGGTTCCGGTGGGCTGGATGGCGGTATCCGCCGGTGCCCAGCCACACGCACCGGCCTCCGCCAGCGGTTCGGCCTGCACCTGCAGGCGGTAGGGTTGATCGGAGTACTGTCCGCCTTCGGCGTAGACCAGGATGAAGTAGGTGCCTGGCTCGAAGGCGATGGTGCGGGCAACTTCGGTCACCATCCCATCGTTGGCCGACGTTGCAGCCCATTGCCCCGTTGCTGCCCACTGCCCTGTCGCCGCCCACTGCCCTGTCGCCGCCCACTGCCCCGTTGCCGCCCATTGCCCTACGGCATCCAATTCCCCCTCGGCATCCACGCTGCCGCCATCAGTTAGTTCACCCACCACCTGACTGTCGGGGACCGGCGGCGCGGTCAGCAGGTCGCCGAAGACGGCCAGGTCATAATCCTCGGGCAGTCGATCCAGCGTGACGGTCAAGAACGATGGCTGTGTAATATTGACCCGGTACCAGTCCAGATCATCAGAGTGGCTCAGGTACGAGTCATAGATAGTGCCGGCGGTGATGGTGTAGGCATCGCCAGGGAAATCGTTGGGCTCGTACGTGTCCTCCGGCGGCAGGCCCATGACTCTCTCTTCGACGACGACAGCGATGTTCATGGCGGAGACACGGACCGAGCCCTCGAAGGCGGATCCCAGTTCGGGCATTATCTCCAGGTCAAAGCGCAGGCCCACGTATTGGGAAATCTGAGTCGTGTAATCGAGCACCAGGTTGCCTGCTGCGTCGTAAAACTCGACGGTCACATCGTTAGGAGTATCATACTGCGACCAGACGGTAAAGGCAGTGAACCTATTGGGATAGCGGACGACGTTGGGCAGGAAGAAATAACTGCTATAGCCCTGAAGACTGCTGTAGCCTGCCGCCGCCGTCCCCCAGTCGGAGAGCGCCACCATGCCGGCCTCCCCAGCGGACCCGGTGGAGCGCACTGCCCCATACCACTGTGTCGCCGCTGGCAGAGACACATCGGCCAGGCTCCGTACGATGTGTGCCTGCGGCGATAGCGTGTAGTCCTCTGTGGCATCCAGCGACCCATCGCCGGCGAAATGGTAGTCCACCCTCCTGGATTGTGCGACACCGCTCGGGTTGTACAGCCTGATCGTCGTCGGCGGGTCGCGCTCGACCCAGGGCAGTATCGCCTCGGAGGAGAGCGTCCCGCCCCATGGAGTAAGCGCCACTGCCTCACCGCTCCCCAGATTCCTATTCAACACGACCGCGGCGATGGGACAGTCAGCAGTAATATGCGCCCATCCGTCAAAACCGTCCGGCAAGTCACCTTGAAGAAACACGTCGTAAAACCAGGTGTCGTGATCACCCACTGTCCGTTGGGCAGAATCAACCTCCGTTCCATTGTGATCGTAGAACTGGATGTCCACCACGCTTGATTGGCGACCATAGTTGAAGACGACGATCTGGGAATTCCATCCCGCCAGCCCCTCCCTGTTCACCAGTGGGGCAATGAACTCCGTTGCGTCCACCACGGGAGTGCGATATGCCATCATGTCAACGGCGGGATCCGACTCGTTCAGGATTTCGGCGCTGCACGCCAGTGACTGATCCGCCTCGACGACAGCCGCCCCTGTGAAACCCACTGCCACCAGTTCTGAGACTGGGTAGACACCTCGCGCGTTTGGGGAGAGTACGTCCGTCTCCACGACCGTAGGAACTCCAGTGCTTCCCAGCGAACGGTAGAGACTGATGGTGACACTCGCCGTGCTCCAGGAAGTGTTCTGGTAATACAACCTGGTGGACCGGCCCGAGAGGTCATCATGGTGGGCGAAAGGGAAATAGCAGACGGATGAGGCATCACCATAAGGAACCCCCTCATAGGCCGCAATGCCTACAGGGGCGGAATCGGCCTGGGCCGACGGCGCAGAACCATCAGTGGCCAAAGCCATTCGATTCTTCCACCGCAAGGCCGTCATCGAAAGGACCACCAACAACAGTCCGATACCGAAAGTCAATATCAGCGTCAACCAGCGCCTCATTTGCAACCTCCCCTCCCGCCCCGTGTATCCAATCGCTAATCTCTAATCTCCAACAACCGATCCGCTTCCTCCAAATCCAACCGCGCGCCCAGTTCTTTGAAAACCTGCGCGGACTGCTGGGCCAGTTCTCTCCCCCTCTCCTCATTGCCCCGCTGCATCCGTAGCCGCGCCAATTCCAGGTGGATCAGCGCAACCTCGTGACGTTTGTGTACTTCCTGTGCAATCTCCAACGCCTGCGCCAGCGATTCCTCGGCCTGATCTAACTCCCCACGCTCCCGGTGTACACACCCCAGCACACGCCAGGTCATCCCCTCATCCAACCGCATGTCGTGCGTCTGAGCGTATTCCAGCGAACGCTCCGCATGGGCTAGCGCCTCATCCTGTCGCCCCTGCCCTAGCGCCACTTCGGCTCGGTGACGGAAAAGCTCAGCCAGATGTTCCTCAGATCCAATCGCCTCAAACATACTCAGGCTACGTTCCAGGTGCTCCGTCGCCTCTCTCCACCGTCCCGCTCTTGCACAGACCTCCCCCAGATTGTTGTGCACAAACGCTACGCCAAACATCATGCCCAGTCGCTCGACAATTTCCAGCGCTACGCTATACTGCTCACGTGCAGCGTCCGCTTTTCCCTGGACGAAATAGACTCCACCCAGGTTCGATGCAGCACGAGCCTGCCCCTCAGCATAGCCAATCCGTTCCGAGATGTCCATCGCGGCAGTATGATGACGCGCTGCCAAATCCCAAGCATCCTGATAGTAGTAAGCCATAGCCAGATTGGTGTGCGCCTGTGCCTGCCCAAACAGATCCCCCAGTTCCTGGTACAGCGACAGGCTCTGCCGGCACCGGGCAATCGCTCCGTCCAGGTCTCCAAGGCGAACCAGAATCCCACCCATCAGATAGTGACCCCGGGCAAGCACCTCTTGTCCGACTCGACCACCAATCCGCGCAGCAATCTCCAGGCCACGCACACACCAATCTCTGGCCCGGTCATACTCCGCCTGCCGAAAGAACACACCATCACCCCTGAGGTAAAGTCGAGCCCCTTCAATCAGACGCTCGATGCCAGGCAGGCCCAGGCCCCGGTCCAACCACTCCAGAGCCGCTGCGTACTCCCCCTTGGCCTCGTGGGCTGTCGCCATCTTGCGGTATAGCTCCGCCAGCCGGCGGTCTCGCTCCGCCGACGACGAGCGCGCCCCAACCAGAGCCCGCCCCGCCTCCAGGCTGTCCAGCGCCTCGTCGTAGCGCCCCGCGATGGTCAGCACCTCACCCGCCGCCTCGTGAGCCTCCAGCCGTTCCTCCTCGCACGGTTCATCCAGTTCTGTCGCTGCCTGTAGTGCCCGCCGGAAGTGGGCGATGGCGACCTCATTGGCATACTCCTGCTGCGCTTTCCGTCCCGCCGCCAAGAGGTAAGTCAGCGCCTTGCGCCAGGCCCGTCCCTGGAAGAAATGGTGGGCCAGGAAGCCTGGACGTTCACTCAAGACATCCCCTCCCTGTGCCTCAATAAACGCTCCCACGCGGCGGTGCAACTCGCGCCGCCGCGCATAAGACAGGCTCTCGTAGGCCACGTCCTGCGTCAGCGCGTGCTTGAACATGTAGACCGGCTCCGGCCCAGGCAGTTCTACCAGCACCAGACCCAGCGTACCCAGCCGGTCCAGCCGTTGCTGCAGCGTACCATTGAGATCGTCGTAGGGATAGACACCGCCCAGCACACCCATGCCGAAGGCCCGCCCGATTACCGAAGCCACCTGGAGCACCCGCCGCTCGGCCTCCCCCAGGCGGTCTATGCGGCTCTGGATGACGCCGTGAATCGTGTCGGGCACGCCGGCCTGATCCGGATCGGCGACCAATCTCCAACGTCCATCATCCCGTTTCAGGACCTCGGCATCTATCAACGCCCGTACCACCTCTTCGGTGAAGAATGGGTTGCCCTGTGCCTTACGCAGCAGCAACTCAATCAGCCGATCCGGCACGTCCTCTACGTCCAGGAGATCGGCGACCAGCCCCTGGACAGCAGTCCTGGGCAACTCTTGCAGCACAATCTCAGCTGCGTGACCAAACTTCTGCCAACGCCCGTCCAGCCACTCCCTCGGCCGCTGAACGACCAACAACACCACGGGACAGGAGGCAACGTTGCGCGCCACGTAGTCCAGCAGTTCCAGCGAGGTGGGGTCGGTCCAGTGGACGTCTTCGAGCACCAGCAGAAGCGGTTGTGTTCGAGCGTGACCATGGATCAATTCGAGTACGATGTCGAACAGCCGTTGCTGTCGCAGCCGGGAATCCAGCGAGACCGTCAGTTCCGTCTCCTCCAACCCCAATCCCAGCAATTCGGCGACCAACGGCTCCCACCCAGCCATCCCGGCCGCCTCTAACCCACGCGCCAACTGCCGCAATTGCACTGACCGTTCCACCGCAGAGATCCCCAGCAATGCGCGCACCACATCGGTCCACGGCAGGTAGGGGATGTCGGTCCCGTAGGAGAGACAGGCTCCGGCGAGCACACGCATCTCACGCTGCTGTGCTCGCTGCGCAATCTCCTGAACCAGCCGGGTCTTACCCATCCCGGCCTCGCCGCGCACCACCAGTACAATCCCTGTGCCTTGGATCAGCCTGTCAAGCAACCTCTGTGCCGTGTCCAGTTCAGCCTGGCGGCCCACGAGGCAGCCCTCGGCCACTCCCAGCAGTGGAGGCAACCGCGTCAACCCGGTCACCTGCGCGTGAGACACCGGCTCACGCCTCCCTTTCACCCGGATAGCCGGTCGGGGACGCAGCTCGAACCGCTCGCTCAGGCAGCGAACCGTGGAGTCGGCGACCAGAATCTCCCCCTCGGCAGCCGCTGCCATCAGGCGGGAGGCCAGATTGACCACGTCCCCCATCACGGTATACTCCCGTCGCTCTGCCGAGCCGACGCTTCCAGCGAAGACAAAGCCGGTGGTGATACCGATCGCTTGCCGAAGGAGAGGAAACCGCAAACCACACGTGCGGCCAACCAGAGTCTCCACCTCGCGGTTGACATCCTCCAGCGCCTCTTGCATCTCCAACCCTGCCAGCACCGCTCTCTCAGGGTCATCAGAGTGGCTCTTGGGCGCGCCGAAGGTGATGAAGAGATGCGATCCAGTTGGGCCAGCCCCGACCTTATGCAGGACCCCCTCATACCGCTCGACTACCCCACGCATCGCCAGGAAGTGACGGTTGATGACATCGGTGAGCAAGCCTTCTCGCTCGGGTCCCAGCGCCTCAACCAGGTCGTTCGTCCCCCGTAAATCGGCGAAGAGGGTGGTCACCCACCGGTGATCGCTCTCAATGCTGGTCTCTTCAGGCGAGGAAACCAGTTTTTCCAGCAGACCAGGGGACAGATAGGGGGCGAAGGCGTCCAACCGTGTCAGCAGCCAGCGCAGCGTTGCACCAGGCGAACCATCCGGTGGCGACAGATCCGGATGTAGGGACTCAACCGCGCTGGCGTGAGGTCCAGCCTGGCGTAACTCAAAGAACCATTCCGTCTGGCCAGGAGCAACAACGGCAGCGCCACCCGCCAATTCGCGCGTAGCGCGATCCACGAAAACCTGTCCCGCCTGAGCCAACTGTTCGGCCCGGCCCATCGTCGCCAGCGCCGGCCCCACCACAGCGTACTCGGCGTTGTCGGGCGTGCCCAGACTGGCCACGAAGACCCATCCACTGCCCAGTCCGACTGACATCTGGAGCACGAAGCATCCCAGCGAGGTCTCCACGCGGGTGAATCGCTCCTGCACTATCTGCTGCATCTCCCAGGCGGCACGACAGGCACGAACAGCGTGATCTGTCCCCTCGTAGAAACTCAATGCGGCATCGCCCGCAAACTTCAGCAGGTCGCCGCCGTACCGCGCGGCGATGGTGTTCACTGTATCGAGGAAGCGGTTGACGATGAAAGTGACTTCCTCAGCCCCTTCGCGGCCACGGTCCTGAGAGAAACGTTCCGTCAACGTACTGAAGCCGGAAACGTCAGCAAACAGCGCCGTGCCGTAGCGAAACTCGCCCCTTCCAACCCGTACCTCCCGATCACCAGCCAGGACAGCCCTCGGGAGATAGGTAGCCACAGTCGTCAGCAACGCTTGCAGGTGAGAGATGCACTTCGCCAGAACCTCTGGCGTGAGGTCCGGCCCGACCCACTCCTGCCAATCGGGCGGTATGTAGCGCTGCAAGCGCTCCAGTTCGCTGGAAGTCAATCGGTGAGGCACCAAGAACTCCTACAGACTACGCGGGTCGCTCGCGCAGCGTCCGCAACTCCTCGTACAATGCCCGTGTGGCGGCGAACTCAAAAGACGGAGCCTCTGACCCGGCCCAGAACTCCGCCAGCCAGCGATTGCCCGTCGTCTGCTCGTAGACGTGAGCCTGGATGAGCATGTCGAGTCGGTCAGCATCGCGGACAAGCCGTCCCTCGGCACTCGTTCCGTTCTCAAACTCCTGCCACCAGGCAAGCCACTGTTCGGCGCAGGACAGACAGCGCAGCAACTCGATCAGAACCCGTTCCTCCGCCTTCGGCTTGGCCCCGGAGGGAAAATAGGCCACTGCAGGCGTAGGAAGATCGCCGACCACGCTCTCCGGCAGGTCGTGGAGCAGCGCGATGGTCAGTAGCTTCGCCTTGTCCAAGGGCTGATCCACTAGCTCGGCCAGGGTCAGAGAGATGAAGGCCACACTGAAACTGTGATCGGCCACGCTCTCGGCATTGGCCACACCTCGCATCACCCAGCCGGTGCGCGGGGTGCGCTTCAACCGGTGAGCATTGAGAAACAGCCACAATGTAGCGCTGACATCCATCGGCCTGTCCAACCCAGGTGAGGACGCAAGAGGTCTTCCCTCTACAGTTTATAGCCGATCATGCGGAGGAAGTCCTTGCGCTGGGCGATGTCCTCTTCCATCTCGACACCCTTTACCTTGACGCCATCCACCACGCCGAGGATGCCCCGCCCCTGCTCCGTCTCAACGAGGACGACCTCGACAGGGTTGGCTGTGGCGCAGAAGATGTGGCATACTTCGGGCACCATCTTGATCGCGTTCAACACATTGATAGGGTAGAACCCCTCGCCCAGGAAGATGATGAAACTGTGCCCCGCGCTCAGCGCCAGCGCGTTCCGCTTCGCCAGTTCGACTAATTCTTCGTCAGTGCCACCAGCACGCACTAACGCCGGACCGGAAGATTCGCAAAAGGCCAGCCCAAACTTGATGCCTGGCACAACACCCACCAGCGCCTCGTGCAGGTCCTCCACCGTTTTGATGAAGTGCGATTGGCCCAGAATGAGATTCACGGCTTCCGGTTTCTCGATCTGCACTACTGTGAGATCCACTGTCCACCTCCCGCTTTTCTCCACAAAGCAGCCCATTCAAAAAACCAAGCGGCGATGGCTTCGGGGCTACCCCGTCACCATCGCCTTTCGCGCCCTTCAGAATAATCCCCAACATTCGACACATCGCCGCCCGGTCAACATCCGCTACAACGGACACAAATGCCCTCCCACCGGGGACGATGCGCTCAATTATTGAGGATGAGCAACGCTGGAGAGACGTCGCGAACCGTCAGACTCAGGTCTAGAGCCCCAATACCTTGTTCACGCTGTGCAATAGTTCCTGAGGGCCGAACGGCTTAGTCACATAATAGTCGTCCACCTTGGCGATGTGAAGTCCTAGCACCTTGTCAATGCTCTGCGCCTTGGCGGTGACGACAATAACCGGCAGATCCTTCAGCTCGTCGTCAGCCTTCATCTGCTGGTAGACCTCCCAACCATCCATGTCCGGCATCATCAGGTCCAACAACACCAGGTCGGGTTTAAGCCTGCGCACTGTCTCCAGGCCCTCACGACCGCCGACAGCACCGACGAGCTCGAATCCCTTGCGCCCGAGGATCAGTTTGACCAAGTCAATCATCTCGGGCTCGTCCTCAATGCAGACAACCACTTTCTTCTCTTCTGCCATTCGGTGATCCCCCCTTGTATTCTACCTGCAAACCGACACAGATCAAGAGGCCAACAATATGGCCCGCAATACTGCGCCTAGTGTACCACTATCCTGCTTTCAAGTCAAACTGCATAGACACGGCTCAGCCAGATCGACGTGAAGCCCCCGCATCTCAATCCAAGGTTGCGCTATGGCGAGATTGCGCTATAATTGCACCAAGTGTACGTGAAAACTGAGAAAGCGCATTTTCCCCGTACCTGGCGCAGCAATCTCCGTTCATTTCTCAGATTTCAAGTGCGTGATGATAACTTGATCGTTGAGAAAGCCGTGCAAACTGCACAATCTAGCGAATTGGCTCTATTAGTCGGTCGCGACCGCAAATCGTTCATCGTCCGGCTAGAGACAGGAGCACAACTCCACACGCATCGCGGAGTAGTAGCCCATGACGACCTGATTGGAGTCCCATGGGGGACACAACTGTCCACCCACCTGGGGTATCCGTTCTCGCTGTTCCGGCCCTCCACCGACGACCTCGTGCGTAACCTCAAGCGCACCACCCAGATTGTCTACCCCAAAGACACAGGTTACATTTTGATGAAGATGAACATCAGCCCGGGCTGCCGAGTAGTCGAAGCCGGCACCGGCAGTGGCGGGCTCACGATAGTCCTCGCCCAAGCGGTCAGCCCCACCGGTCGCGTTTATTCCTACGAAATCCGCCCGGAGATGCAGCAATTGGGCCGCAAGAACCTGGAACGGCTCGGGCTGGCCGAATTCGTGGAGCTCAAACTACACGACATCGCCGCAGGCTTCGACGAACGGGACGCCGACGCCCTGTTTCTGGACCTGCCCAACCCATGGGACTATCTGATGCAGACTCACGCGGCTCTCGCTAACGGCGGCTTCTTTGGCTGCATCCTACCCACTACTAACCAGGTCAGCCGCCTGATCAACACACTGGAGAACGCTAACTTCGGCCTGATCGAAGTGGAGGAATTGTTACTCCGGCCGTACAAGGCGGTGCCCGCTCGCCTGCGCCCAATGGACCGTATGGTAGCCCACACTGGCTACCTCACCTTCGCGCGGGCGCTCATACAATTGAAGGAGTGAGAAACAAGATCATGGGAAACCTGCGACGATTGGTACTGGACGTGCTAAAACCCCTGGAGCCCACTATCGTGGAACTGGTGCAATTGCTGGCCGACCTGGAAGGTGTGGACGGAGCCAACATCTCGATCTACGAGATTGACCGCCGGGTGGAAAATGCCAAGATCACTATCGAAGGACACGATTTGCGCTACGAAGTAATCACCGGCGTCATCGAGGAGAACGGCGGCGCGATCCACTCCATTGACGAGGTAGCGGCCGGCATGGTGCTCATTGAAGACGTTATCACGCCGCAAGATTAGCCGTGAGAAATTCGGACAGAATGCGTGGACGTCTAGCGCAGGGCATAGATGACGTACGCGAATACGAACGTATTGCCGGCTTCTTGAAGATCGCTCGCCGCGCCTTGGCGAACAATGCCTTTGATGGTGTGTTGACCACCATTGGTGTGCTGATGGGCCAGTATATGGTCGGTATTCGCGACGCATCTATTGTAATCCGCATCGGCGTTGCCACTTCCATCTCCATAGGAATTTCAGGGCTGTGGGGAGCCTACCTGGCCGAGTCCGCCGAGCGCAGGCGCGAGTTGGCTGAACTGGAGAGAATATCGCTCACCGACCTGGGTGAGACGAAGATCGGCCGGGCCTCGCGCATGGCAGTGATCGTCGTTTCATTGGTAGATGGCCTATCGCCTTTCGTCTCTTCGCTGATTGTGCTCATCCCCATGTTCATTGCGCCGCTTATCGGCAACATCCTGGTCAGTTATGCGCTTTCCATAGCCGTTGCTCTGGTCAGTCTGTTCGGACTGGGGATGTTTCTGGGGCACATATCCGGGCGCAGTCTCATCGGCTACGGATTGCGCACTACTGTCGCAGGCATTGTAGCCATCGTGATCACTGCTCTGCTGGACACCGAACCATAGTCACATCGCAAGCCTTGCCTCAAGAAGAGATTGCCTACTTCCCCATTTCCCCATATCCTTGTCCGAGAGCGCACCTTACCCACGGGTAGGGTGTTCTATTTGTTGGCACATCCTCAACATCACAAGAAGGGAGACAACTATGAGCAGTCAAAAGATCGCAGTAGTGACAGACAGTACGGCTTACATTCCCGAAGAAGCATTGGACGGCCTGAGCATCCCGGTGATCCCTCTCTGGCTCATCTGGGGCGACGAGCACTTCCGGGACGGAGTGGACATAGATCCACCCACCTTCTACCGCCGCCTGCAGAAGGCCAAGACCTTACCCACCACCTCCCAACCCTCGGCCGGCGAGTTTGTGGAATTCTTCCGCCGCGTTGCCGCCGAGAGCAATACCGATACCATCGTGGGCGCCTACATCTCCTCCGGGCTCAGCGGCACCGTCGCCTCGGCCGAGGCGGCCAAAGCACAGATACCCGAACTCAATATCACAATCATAGATTCGCTTGGCGCCTCAATGAGCCTAGGCTTCGTCGCGCTGGCTGCTGCCCGAGCGGCAGCCGCTGGCAAATCTCTCGCTGAGGTCGTCGCTGCAGCCGAGGAGGTGCGGGATCAGGTTCACATCCTGTTCGCCGTGGACACGCTGGAATATCTCCATCGTGGCGGGCGCATCGGCGGAGCCAAACGGCTCCTGGGGACAGCGTTGAAGATCAAGCCGTTGCTGCACCTGGAGAGCGGCCACATCGAACCGCTGGCCCAGGTGCGCACCAAGCGCAAAGCCATCGCGCAGATGTTGGACATCGTGGAGGAGCGGCTGGGCGAGAGACAGATGGGGGAGGCTTCCATCCTTGAGGCGGGCAACCCGGAGGAGGGAAAGGTCGTCGCCCAACAAGTGAAGGAACGATTCGGCATCTCCACAGTCTACCACGCCATGGTCAGCCCCGCCATCGGTACCCACGTTGGGCCGGGTACCGTCGGTATCGCCTTCTACGCTGAGCGCTGACCAATCTCACGCGCCGGCATCCTTCGACCGCGCCCCACCACAGGGGCGCGGTCGCTCGTTATTCGCTATGCCTTGTCGGATGTGGGTAATCACCAGGAGAAATGCCCCTTGACAACCACAATCTTGAGATATACAATCTACCAAACTGACCGGTCAGTTTAGTGTCGAAGGCAAACGTGTCACTCTCGCCGCCATGCCGAAACAAATAGGGAGGCTGAACCATAGCGATTTGCTCCATTCCGTGGCACTATTTTTTGGCTTTGCCCTTCCATCTGTCATTGGGATGATCCAGGGTGGTCATGGCTAGTATCTCCCCGGGTGGGCTGCGTTCTGCCTGGCCTTTTTCGAGTTGTGGAAGATTCGCACCAAAGGAGGCAAGAAGTGCAAATCATAATTCTGTTAATCGCGATGGTGTTGGTCGGCCTGCTGATTGGCGCGATAGCCAGTCTGATCTGGAAAGAGAACAAGCCCCTGGGCACGGCCGGCGACTACGTGGTCGCCGTGATCTCTGCCGTCGTCATCGGCCTGCTCGACTGGTACGTCATACCCGCTATGGGCTTCAGCAACACCGTCAAGTGGCTCGGCGTGGCAACCGAACCGGCGCTTGGGGCACTGATCGTGCTGTGGATCATCCGGAAGGCGAAGAGATAAAAGCCCAAAGCCATGGAAGGGATCCCCCCGATTATCGAAACTCACGCGCTGACGCGGGATTTCAAAAAGACCCGGGCGGTGGACTCGCTGGATCTGTCCATTCAGCCGGGGGAGCTCTTCGGACTGGTCGGGCCGGATGGGGCTGGCAAGACAACCACGCTGCGCTTGTTGGCCGGTTTGCTGGACATCACCTCTGGATCGGCTCAGGTGGCCGGCTATGACCTGGCCCGCCAGGCCGAGGCGATTAAGCGCAAAATTGGCTACATGGCGCAGCAGTTCAGCCTCTATGGCGGACTCTCTGTTCTGGAGAACCTGTCCTTCTTTTCCGAACTATACGACGTGGAAGTCACCGAACTGCAGGAGCGTACAGAACGGTTGTTGTCTTTTGCAGGCTTGACAGAGTTCAAAGACCGCCGCGCGGCACATCTCTCCGGCGGGATGCAGAAGAAACTGGCCCTGGCCTGTACCCTGATTCATCAGCCGGAGATTCTGCTGCTCGATGAACCCACCACCGGTGTAGATCCCGTCTCCCGACGAGAATTCTGGGATATCCTGACAGACCTACACCTGGGAGGGAGCACCATTGTAGTCAGTACCCCTTACATGGACGAGGCTGATCGTTGCTCGAAGGTGGGCTTGATGTACGAAGGACGTTTGGTCGTGTGTGCCGAACCGGCCCAGATCCGAGCCCAAATCGAGGGAGATTTGATCGAACTGCGCTCGGATGACTGGCAGGCGGCGCACACTCTGATCGAAACGCTCCCTGGCGTCCTTGAAGTTCAGACCTACGGTGACTCGCTTCACGTGCTCGTCGATTCAAGCGCCAGGCGTCTCCCCGAGATCGCGGCGGCCCTGGAAGAGCAGGGAGTTACCTATCGAGGGATTCGCCACGCCCCGGCCCGTATGGAAGAAGCGTTTATTTCCTTGATCCGGCGTATGGAGGATGGCAGAAACCAGGTTTTCAAGAAAAAACCTGGTTCCGAGGAGGATTGACGTGTCGCTGCGCCACCTGCGGGCTATTATCCGCAAAGAAATCAATCACATCATACGCGACCGAATGACTTTCATACTGGTCATGCTGACGCCTATCACAATGCTCTTCATCATGGCCTACGCGCTGACGGTGGACATCGAACACATTCCTATCGCCGTGTTGGATTTCGACCGTAGCTCGACTTCCCGCGCTTTCGTCCAGCGGATCACGGAGGGCGAGGACCTGGACCTGCAAACCTACGTGGACACTCTGGATGAAGTTAACGACCTGCTCATGCGCGGTGAAATCAAGGCCGCCCTGGTAATCAACCCGGCTTTTGAACACGACCTGTTGTCCCTGCGCGGGATGCCCCTTCAAATCATCATTGACGGGACGGAACCGGCAAGCGGTGGCTTTGCCTTAGACCAGATTGGGGGGCGAGCCGATGCGTTCGTCGGTGAGTTGCTCGCTGCTCAGATAGGAGGACAAGGACAAGCCTTATCCCTACAACCGATTGATCTGCGCGTGCGCACCCTGTACAACCCCGGCCTGAAACCCAGGGTGGATATGATACCCGGTTTAATCTCCATGATGCTCGGCTTTCCGGCTCTGTCTGTCGCCCTGACACTGGCCCACGAGCGCGAACACGGCACGCTGGAGCAGGTGATGGCCACACCGGTGGGACGCGCCGAACTTCTGCTGGGGAAGATAATCCCCTACATCATCGTCGGCTTGATCAACGTGATTGTGATTCCCGTAATCGCCATGGTTACGTTCCACATTCCCTTTAACGGCAGCTTCCCCCTGTTTTTCCTGCTCTCGGCAGTTTTCCTGTTCGCGATACTCAGCATGGGGATGATCATCGGCGTGTTCATCCGCACCCAGCCGGCCGCACTGGCGCTCTCCTTCCTGGTCATCTTTTTCCCTGGCTTCTTCCTGACCGGGATATTCTTCCCCATCGCCTCCATGCCGGAAATTATGCGCATAGAAGCCCTGGTCCTACCAGGAACTCACTACGCCATCATCACCCGGGGGGTGTTCCTTCCCGCCGTAGGGTTGGATGTGCTCTGGCCCTACGGCGTGATGATGTTAGGGCTGGGAATCGGGTTTACAGCAGTCGGGGTGCTTTTCTTCAGGAAGAAGTTGGGATGAGCGAGCCGGCAAATGCGAAGCGGTAAAGCAATTTCGCTGATTCGTAGATTCGTAGATTCGTACTTTCGAGAGAAATTATGTTCAAGCGCATCTGGTCTCTTGTGATCAAGGAGTTCGTCCACCTCATCAACGATTGGTGGATGCCGGCCTTCATGCTGTTCGGCGGTATAATGGAGTTGTTGCTCGTCGGCTGGGCGACCTCCCGCCCAATCACGAACCTGCCGCTCATGGTGCTGGACCAGGACCAAAGCGCTGCCAGTCGGGCCGTGGTCACCGCCCTGGAAAACACGGGCACCTTCACACTCGAGGCGCAGGCTCCTGATATGGAGACCATCCAGGATGCCCTCGACCGCGGCCAGATCAACGCAGCCGTGATCATTCCGCCCGACTTTGACAACGAGATAGCATCATTCACAGGCCGCCCCACCCTGGCGATTTTGCTCAACGGGGCCGAGAGCATCCCGGCGACGGCCGCTCTTCGGGCCATCGAAGGGGTCACCAGGGATATGGGGGAACGCATCACGCTGCGTCGCTTGGGGTTGAGGCCAGAGAACTTCGCCGGTTTTAACCCCAGCCTGCGGGTGTGGTTCAACGAGGCTCTCAGTGAGGCGCTATATACCATCCCCGCCGAACTCGGCTTGATGTTGGAATTCACCGTGCTCCTCTTCGCCGCGCTCTCCTTTTCTCGCGAGCGCGAGTTAGGCACGTTGGAGCAACTGCTGGTCATGCCCTTCTCCTCGCTAGAGATCATCATTGGCAAATCCATCCCGGTCGTTCTGGTGGGTCTCTTTGATTTCGTGCTCATGCTCGGCATGGTGCACCTGGCCTTTGGCGTCCCCGTCCGGGGTTCGCTGGCCTTGCTGCTCATCCTGGCCTTTGGATACCTGCTGGTCGAGTTGGGCAAAGGAATGGTCATCTCGGTCATATCACGCACCCAACACCAGGCATTCCTGTTGGTCATGATGATCGGCATGGCGGATTTCATGTTCACCGGATACGCCGCCCCTGTCGAATCGATGCCTCAGATCATACAGTACGTGGCCAACCTGGTCCCCGCCTATCACTGGTTGACCATTATGCGGGGGATCTTGCTCAAAGGGGCCGGCATGGAAATACTGTGGCCCAACGTCCTGGCGCTGGCAGTCCTGGGTCTGGTGATCGGCACGTTCTCGCTGCGCTACGTGCGCCGGGCGTTAGATTAATGTGAGAACACGAAATGCAAACTAGCAACTCCGCCATCATAACCCGCAGCCTGACCAAACGCTTCGGCGACTTCACCGCCGTGGCCGGGATCGACCTCGACGTCCGGCGCGGGGAGATCTTTGGCCTTCTGGGACCCAACGGCTCCGGCAAGACCACCACCATCCGCATGATACTCGGATTGCTGCGACCCACCGCAGGGACAGTAGAAGTCCTGGGCGTGCCGATGGCCGAACACCCAGAAAGAATTCGGCCTCGTGTCGGCTACATGTCGCAACGCTTCAGTCTGTACAACGATTTGACGGTGCTCCAGAACCTTCAATTCTACGGCCGGGCGTATGGTCTGGAAAACGATTTATTGAAAGAGCGCATCCAGGACGCGATCCACAGAGCCGGCCTAGAGAGCCACGAACGGACACGCACCAAAGACCTCTCAGGGGGCTGGCGGCAGCGTCTGGCGCTCAGTGCCGCCATCCTCCACCGACCGGCGTTGCTCTTCCTTGACGAACCCACCGCGGGCATAGACCCCGTTTCCCGGCGAGCCTTCTGGAATCTGCTCTACAAACTGGTCGCCGAGGAGATCACGGTGTTCGTCACCACTCACTACATGGACGAGGCCGAGCACTGCCACCGGCTGGCCTTCATCCAGCGAGGCAAGCTGATTGCCTGCGGCTCGCCGGAAGAGATCAAACGGGACGTGATGCGCGGTCAGGTGCTGGAAATCGCCCCCACGGACACGCCCAAAGCTGTCAAGATCTTGCGGGCCGCCCGTGAGTCCGGCCGGTTGCCACTCGAAGAAGTGGCAATGTACGGCGCGTTGGTGCACGTCGTCGCCCCCAAGATGAAACAACATAAGGAAGCCATCGCTGCCGAGCTTCGCCAGGCCGGCGTCGAGCCCGGTAATATGGCAATCATTGAGCCTTCTTTGGAAGATGTATTCATCGCCTGCATGCGCTGATGTGTCAGGCGACAAATGCACAACGCGCACAAAGGCTCTGAACCATTTCAAAAATTCACCATCTTGGCAATCCCTCCTCCTTGGGGTACAATAGTGTTGAGTGACTACTCACACAAATGAGTGATAACTCAGTCAAGAGGAGGGGTGCATGTCTGCTCAAGACCCGATACGACAACAACTGATTGCAGCGCGGCGCAACCAGATTCTCGACGCCGCCGCTAAAGTATTCGCCGAGAAGGGATTTCACCATGCCAGCACCAAGGAGATTGCCAGAACCGCCGACATAGCCGAGGGCACCATCTACAACTACTTCGCCAGCAAGTCCGACCTGGTGATCGGCATCATGACCCGCCTGGCCGAGTTGGAGTCCTTGGATAAGGAACTGGTGGAGGCGCTGCAAGGCAATGTCCGCGATTCCTTCGTCGCTGCCTTCCGCCACCGCATGGGACGCATCCAGCAAGGCCAGGAGATGCTTCAGGCTATCTTGCCGGAGGTGTTGGTCGACTCAGAGTTGCGCGAGCGTTTTCGCCGGCAGTATGTACTGCGAGTCGCGACGATGATAGAGCAATACGTACGGGCGCAAATCGAGTTGGGGCGTATGCGGCCGGTGGATGTGCCACTGACAGTGCGTGCCATACAGGGCATGTTCGTCGGTCTGCTCGTCTTGCGCATCCTGGGCGACGAACCGCTCCAGTCGGGATGGGATGACGTGCCGGAGGTCCTGGCCACACTCGTCTTCGACGGCCTGAGCCCCAGAGAAGGAGGGTGAGACGATGGTCATGCGCACCCTCGCGCTCATCCGCAAGGAATTCCTGCACATCTTCCGTGACCCACGCACGTTGGGGGTGATGTTCATCATACCCATTGTCGAGCTCGTGTTTATGGGATACGCGGCCACCACGAACATCGAACACCTGCGCACTGCCGTCTTGGATGGGGACAAAACGATGGCTAGCCGCGAGTTGATTGAGGCTTACCGGGCATCCAACTACTTTGATATCGTTCACTACGTCGAATCGGAGCAGCAAATGGAGTATCTGGTAGATCGCGGTCAGGTGAGATCGGGCGTGATTATCCCACCGGGATACGGGGAGGCACTGAATCGTGGGGAGCAGGTGCAGGTCGCCTTCGTCATTGACGGTTCCGACCCCAGCGTGGCCAGCACCGTCTTAGCCGCCTCGCAATCGGTCGGGCAGGCCTATTCGATGCGTATTATCGAGCAGGCAATGGGGATTGACCCCGACGATATGCCCGGCGTGCAGGTACGTCCGCGCGTGTGGTACAACCCGGAGATGAAAAGCGCCAACTTTATGATCCCCGGCATCATGGGCTTGATTCTCTACTTTATGACGTGTCTTTTCACCGCGCTGTCCATCGTGCGCGAGCGGGAGCAGGGCACCATTGAGCAATTGATCGTGACACCGATCAAGCCGCTAGAGCTGATCGTCGCCAAGGTCACTCCCTACGTGTTCGTTGCTTTCTTCGACGTGCTGGAGGTGCTGGCCATCGGCGTCTTTTGGTTCGGCGTGCCGATTCGGGGCAGCCTGGGGTTGCTGCTGGGGCTTTCGGCCCTGTTCGTGATCACGTCGCTGGGCATTGGCATCTTTATCTCCAGCGTGGCCAACACGCAGCAGGAGGCAATGTTGCTGGCATTTCTGACAATGTTTCTATCTATCTTTCTGGGAGGATTCTTCTTTCCCATCGAGGCCATGCCTGGCTGGCTGCAAGCCATCACCTATGTGGTGCCGTTGCGTTACATGCTTGTCATCATTCGAGGCATTATCCTCAAGGGTGTGGGATTGCAGATATTGTTCCAGGAAGTGGTAGCGATGGTCATCTTTGGCGTGGCGATCATGCTACTGGCGGCCACCAGGTTCCGCAAGCAGTTGGAATGAAAACGAATGGACGAATGGGTCATTGAGACACACAATCTGACAAAGCGGTTCAAAAACGTCACCGCCGTGGACGGGCTTGACCTGGATATACAACGCGGCGAGATATTCGGCCTGCTGGGGCCGGATGGGGCGGGCAAGACGACGACGATTCGCATGTTGTGCGCGATTATGGACCCCACTGAGGGCAGCGCCCGTGTCGCGGGATTCGATACGGTGAAGGAACCGGAGGAGATCAAGACGCGCATCGGCTACATGGCACAACAGTTCTCCCTCTACGGCGATTTGACGGTGCTGGAGAACCTGGTCTTTTTCGCCGACATCTTCCAGGTCGGACGGCGGGAGCGAGAGGAGCGCATCGCCCGTTTGTTAAAGTTCGCCCGCTTGACCGAGTTTCAAAAGCGACGAGCGGCTCATCTTTCGGGCGGCATGCAGAAAAAACTGGCCCTGGCCTGTACTCTGATCCACCGGCCAGAGATCATCTTCCTGGACGAGCCGACCACCGGCGTGGACCCGGTCTCGCGGCGAGAGTTCTGGGACATCCTGACCGAACTTCACCTGGCGGGGGCGACGCTCTTTGTCAGCACACCCTACATGGACGAGGCGGAGCGCTGCTCGCGGGTGGCGCTGATGTTCGAGGGCAGCGTCATAGTCTGCGACACACCGGCGCACATCAAGGGGCTGGTGGAGGGAGAGTTGCTGGAACTGCGGCCCGACCGGCTGCGGGAGGCGAGCCGGATCATCGAGAACCTCCCTGGCGTGCTGGAGGTGCAGACCTACGGCGACTTGCTGCACGTATTCGCGGACGATGCCGCACGGCGCGCGCCAGCCATCCAGGAAACACTGAGCAGGGCAGGAATCGTCGTGCAGGGACTGCGCCAGACCCGCCCACGGATGGAGGAGGCGTTTATCTCGCTGATTCGCAAGCATCGGGAGGAGAGGTAAAAATGACAGCCGTTGAGTTGTGGAAGCAACGAGCCAGGCAACTCCAGACGGAGACCTATGCCCTCTATTTGGCCTACAAAGATCCCAGAACGCCCTGGTACGCACGGCTGTTCGCCGCCCTCGTGGTGGGGTACGCCTTCAGCCCCATTGACCTGATTCCTGAC
>JADHWW010000190.1 GCA_016783285.1 Anaerolineae bacterium | reverse complement strand
AGCGAAATGTCGAGACTGAGTCGGCCGGCCTGCGTCACCTCGCCCAGCACCAGCGGCAGCGTCACCGTCACCGTGCGGTTGATCCCCACCGGTTCCGCCGCCACGACGTTGCTCCCCCCGGCCGGCACGGCCAGGTCGGCCGAGGCCGCGCCGATCACCACGCGGGTCGCCGTGCGGTCGCCCCGGTTGGCCAGGCGCAGCGTCAGGCTAAAGATGTCGCCGGGCCCCAGGGCAGCCGGCTCCGTCTGCGCGGCCTCGATGACCAACTGCGGCCGTCCGTGGCCGACGCCGACGACCTCGACAGCGATGGTCTGCGGGTAATCGTAGTGATTTCCCTCCCAGTCGTTGGCGCTGAGGTTGACTTGCAGATTGTAACTGCCGGAGGATAGGCCGCTGGGGACGCGCATCACCTGCGTGACGACGGCGGTGTGGTTGATGTGCAGTTGTCCCAGCAGGTGGCCCGTCTCGCCCACGGGCAGGAAGGTGCCGCCAGGGAAGGCTACCATCGTGTTTTCGCCGGCGCGGCTGCCGGTGTTGTAGACTTCGATAGTGACGACGAACTCACGCCCCACGACGACGCGGCTGGGCTCGACGTGGTAGTTGCGGATGGTGAGGATGGGGCGCCCGGGCACCGTAGTGGGCCTCGGGGTGGGGACGGGAGTGGGGCCGACAATGGTAACTGCCGCAAATAGGGTATCCATGTCTGCGGTGTCTGTGAAGGTGCCGGATGCGCTCGCCTGTAGGTCGTAAGTACTCGCAGGAGCTCCGGGGGGCACTGTCGCCTGCAGCAGGTTTTCATTGAGGAAGTCGGTGTCTAGCACGTTGTAGCCCACCAGCCGGACGAGGGTAGCGGTGGTGAAGCCGCTGCCGTAGATGCTCAGCGTGCCGCCGGTCTCGCTGGTCAGCGTGTCGGGCTCGACGCCGGTGAGCTCCAGTTGGGGCAACGGCCTCGCAGCGGCAATAGTCACTAACAGGAGCGCCGCTGCAAGAGCGGCGATCATGGCGACAGCGATGGATAGAACGATTTTGCGCATCTTACCTCCGGGGGCATTTCTCATAAAGTCGGTAGGAGAGAATGTCACGTCCGGTTTCGTAGTGGCGGCGGGGTGGGCGGCCTTGTTTGATAAGACACTGTGCCCATAATCAAATGCCAAGTACCTCGAAAATCTCGCGCCTCACGTCATTACTGTTCAACACATCCTCCACCATAAACCAGCGGTCAATATCGCTTTGGTGGGCTTCCAACTCTTGTTTAGCCTGTTCAGTCATTGAGACTCCGGGGATTACGAGTACGGTTGCCGCGCCTGGGTTCTCTTGTTTCGCTCGACTCAGGCTCTTTATGACCGCGCCTATACGCTCCAAGACCCCAGCAGTGTCTATGCCACCTTTGATTTCCACAGCGATTAGGATTTGGTGGTCTTTGTCATAGAATGCCAGGTCTGGCTCACTTCCATATTCGAGTATTCGACCATCTTTGAGTCGCAGTTCTTTGCCGTCGTCACTTTGCCTGGTCAATAGTCCTTTGCTCTGGATTCTCCGCGTTATTATTCCTTTGATGACATCTTCGGTTCGATCTCCCTTCTTGTTCTGCCACGAACCTTGAGCAGTTGAACCGGCTGTCATTCCTCGCCACAGGTCAAACTCTCGTGGGTCAATCACGTCATCGGACTCGATCAAACGACTGATCAACTCGTTGAGCCGCCGACAAACATCCTCGGCTTTTTGTTGATTCATGGGCCTTTTGTTCTGGCCTGACTCGTATGTTGTGATGGTCAAGCCGATGTTGTTCATGGACTTTAGAGAAACCAGCGCCAGTTTTTGGTAATACCCTACAGACCTGTGTACAGTCCTCAAAACGTCTGGATGAGCAAAGACACGCACCGGCTGGATTCCTCGGTGTATGACCTTTTTCCAGGCCTTTTCGGATATGCCCAAGTCTTTCTTGTTCCAGTCGAGATTCTCGCCCTGTACATTTTCAATGGCATAAGCAATTTCAAGCAGTCCATACTCGTGCAGTTTCTGGTGAAAGAACTCGCTCTTTGTTACTTGATCGATCAACCAGATTTCACGTTTATCTTGTGCATTACGGGACGAGGCCATATTTTATGCTCCTGACGGCTTTCTCCAAACCGTGATACTCTTGCGCAATGCAGCCCGGCCATATCTACCCATCTGCTGGCTACTGTTTCCTTTGCGCTGGGGTAAAACATAGATCTTGACCGGCTCGAATCCAACTTGCTCGGCCAGATTTGTAGTCAGTGTATCAACAGGGATGATCTCGCCGGCGTAACGAACGTTATCGTTGACAAATGCCACGTGCGCGCCACCCTTGCACACGCGCTGCAACTCGGCGAACACAAAAGTCAACTCGGCAAAGTATTGGGCAATCATCGTCAACACTCCCGTGTTGTTGATCTCGCCCAGTTCGTTTCTGGCCTGCAACGCGGCATTGATCTCTGCCAGAGCCGCGTTGCTCTTGACCACATCTGCGATATAGACGTAACGGTCACGTTGACCGATAGAGCGGTAAAAATCTCCGAGTTCACCTGACTTGGACCTGCTCTCCACCGTACACGACAACTGGCTTTGCCGCAGATCAAAGATTTTTTCGTCTACGCCCAGGTAGGCCAACTCGAGGGCATACGTTCTGGTGTAATCGTACCTGTTTGCATACGGGGGTGAGGTGATAACAGCGTCAAACTGGTTGGCCTCCATCTCTGGAAGCACGTAGAGCGTGTTGCCGTCTATCAATTGCTGGCGACTCCCCGGAGGAGGGTCGCTTTGCAATCTGGACACGTCAACAATGATTTTGCTCAATGCTTCAGTGAACGCTTCCCGGACGCATGGCAAATCTCCCTTGTAAATACCCCGGAAGGGTTTTTTACCTTGGGCCACGCGCTTTGCATTACGCTCGACCATTTTTTGCGCCCGCCTGTCCCAGCGCAAGAACTGGCCATCTTTTCTGGTGTAACTGATCCTTTCTATAATGCTGACCAAGGCCAGCCGGCACAGATTTTTTGCCTTTTCGCTCACGTCCAAATCCTCGATCCAATGCTTGTAGGCCATCAAATCACGTTCCGCCTGGTCAGGAAACGCTGTTTGGGTGATGACCAGGTGGGGAAACCTATCGGGTGTCGTTGGCGGTGTCGTTTTCTGGGCCAATTTGCCGATGTATCGCAGTTCATCCAAATCGTAATCGAACACCTGCGACTTGGCTGCCCACGCCAAATGGCAGTGTGGTAGCAGTTCAATGCCCACAGAGTTGATGCCGAGCATCTGGGCAACCAGCAGTGTCGTGCACGAGCCAGCAAAAGGATCGAGAATCGTGTCGCCGGGAGCGATACCGAATTTTCCGATCAGTATCTCGACCAGGCTGTCCGAGAAGCCTTCCCGGTACTTTATCCAACTATGCAAGACTTTGGTTTTGTTGGTTTGGAAACTGACGAGTTGCCGGTTAAACTCGCCGGTCTCCTCCATCAGGTGCCCGTAGCGGTCTTCCAACACGATGCGGGCGTCTTCAGAGCACACGCCACCGTGTGAGAATGTATCTCGCTTTAGATGCGTGTGGTTTTTTACCACGTCGGGGAAAAATGAGAGTTGTTGCATACGGCAAACGACCTCAGTTGTGATTGGCTGTCTCTACTATTATAACACACATCGCAAATTCAGCCCCGCCCGTTCACGCCAGCGCGGGCGGATCGGCGACCCGCCCATCCAGCAGGTGGATGCACCGCCCGGCGAAAGCCGCCACCGCCGGGTCGTGGGAGACGACGACGATGGTGCGCCCCTGCTCCTGGTTGAGCCGCGCCAGTACCGCCATCACCTCCGCGCCGGTGCGACTGTCCAGGTTGCCCGTCGGCTCGTCGGTCAGGATGATGGTTGGGTCGTTGGTCAGGGCGCGGGCGATGGCCACCCGCTGCTGCTCTCCGCCGGAGAGTTCTGTCGGCTTGTGCCTCATCCGTCCAGCCAGGCCCACCGCCTCCAACAGGTGACGCGCCCGCTCGCGGCGCCGGGCCAGGGGCACGCGGGCAAAGATCATGGGGAACTCGATGTTTTGCAGTGCCGTCATCGTGGAAATGAGGTTGAAGGACTGGAAGATAAAGCCCACCTCCCGGCGACGGTACGCGGCCAGCCCGTTCTCGTCCAACGCGGTGATGTCCTGGCCGCGCACCCATAAATGGCCGGCGGTGGGGCGGTCGAGCCCGCCCAGGAGATAGAGCAGCGTGGACTTGCCCGACCCGGAGGGACCCATCACGCCCAGGAACTCTCCCTCCTCCACCGACAGGCTCACCCCGTCCAGCGCGTGGACGGTCTGGTGGCCCATCTGAAAGTTCCGGCGCAGGTCTTGCGTGCGGATGAGGGGTTCGCGTCCAGCCATAGTCGGATCACGGGCCGGTGGTGACGGCAAATTGCTGGGTGAAGAAGCCTCCGACGAGCGCCGGCAGCAGGCCCAACGCAGTCAGCAGGAGCCACACGCCCAGCGTGACCAGCACCGCCTTGCGCCGGGGCAACCGGGTGGTCACCGCCACGCCGATCATCAGCAGGGCCAGGTTCCAGAACAGAAAGAGGTCAATGCGGGACAGGCAGGCCACGAGCAGCGTCTGGCCCAGGCCAGGCGGGGCGACGACGATCTCGCTGATCGGGCGGGTCTCCTGCACCAGGCCGGAGAGCCCCGGGTTGGCGATGATCTGGCCGCTCGCCAGGATGTAGACGGTCTGGAGCAGGCCGCGCAGCGTGTAGGGCAGCCAGGCCCACACCACCATGCGGAACATCTGGCCGAAGGTGCTGCGGCCACCCAGTGCCATCCCCGCCAGGTAGAGCGCACCGGCCCACACCAGCCAGCCCACCGCCAGCACCACCACGCCGCCAACGGCAGGGAATACGACGGTGATGAGCGGGGAGGAGGCTATGGACATGGCCTGTTCCATCTGCGCCTGCTCCTCGGCGGACATCTCCATTCCTCGCTGCTCTCCCCACTGCTCCTGGGCAGCAGCGACGGCCTCGCGGGACTGGCGGGCAGTGATGGGAGCGGCGACCACGACGGGTGCGGTCACCAGGATCACGGTCAGCAGGGCTGGCAGCCACCAGGCGCGTCCCCAGTGCTCGCGCAGGTATTCCAGCGTGGCGCGGGGCCGCACGATCATGCCCCACAGCAAGCGGGGCAGTCCCCGTCGCTCCGGGGAAGTAGCGTTTGCTTCGGACATTGTTTACTCTCCCATAAGTGGTCAGTAGGCTCAGGACACGGATGCGCGGGAAAATTGTACCTGAGAGTGTTCAATTCGACTGTCGCCGGATCGCCGACCTTCCTTCTCCAGGCCAACACGATTTGGAAACATTGTACCACGAACGGAAAGAGCCGACAAGCGGAATACACCGGCCTGAAGATCCGCCCGAGGCGCTGGCGTGAGGCAATTCGGCTGTTTGACAAAGGCGCTGTTTGCTTGTATGATACGTGAGTGCTCAGTGAGCAAACCTTTGTGTTCTGAACACCACATTCTCACCAGGTCCGGGGACTTTTGTGACCATTAAACGTATCCGACGGGCCATTCGCGCAGGCCGCTACGAATACACCATCCACGCTTTGCAGGAAGCAGACGCTGATGACCTGACCGAGGCGGATGTATGGATGTAGATTTTTGTGAATACTGTAACGTCGAAATTAGCCTGGTTGAGAGATTCGTTACTGTACACCGCCATCGCAGGGGACAACACTTTATCTTCGAGCACGTCCCAGCCCGCGTCTGTCCACTGTGTGGTGAACGTTACTTTTCAGCGGATGTAGTGCAAGAGATGGAACGCCTGATGGCGTCGCCACAGGTACAGATACACACCATCCCGGTGCCGCTGATCGCCTTCGAGACAGCAGGATAGCCAGGCAAGCCCCCCATCTTATCCGTTCATCCGCCCCCAGGAGCACCTCTCCAATCCCACCCAGCAGCCTGGTGCTTCCGATACGCCCGTCACCCACAGACGCACGCCCCGCTCCACCAGCTATAGTGCAAGGTGCCATCTTGCGCTACAATACTGATATGCCAATATCCAACGACCAGTATCCAGCGTCCAGTGCTCGCGTCGCCCGCTCCGCCGCGCTGGTGGCCCTCATCTTTGCCGCCGACAAACTGCTGGGGGTTGTGCGCGACGCGGCTATCGGTCACACCTTCGGCGCCTCCGCCGCGCTCGACGCCTACTACGCCGCCTTCGAACTCCCCGATGGCCTCTTCACCATCATCGCAGGGAGCGCGATGGCGACCGCTCTCATTCCGATCCTCTCCGCCCACATCAGCCGGGGTGACCAGGAGGGGATCTGGCGGCTGGTCTCGGCAGTGATCAACCTGGCACTCCTGATCGTGGCGGGGGTGAGCGTGGTGGCGGCCGTCTTTGCCCCTCAGATCATCCGCGCCGTCGCCCCGGGCTTTGACGCCGAGACGATGGCCCTGGCGGCCCGGTTGATGCGGCTGGTGCTGCTCCAGACCGTCGTATCCAGCGTCAGCGGCATCGTGATGAGCGTTCTTCAAGCCCACCAGCACTTTTTGCTCCCCGCATTGGCGCCGCTGTGTTATACGCTAGGGCGCATCCTGGGCGCGATGGTGTTAGCGCCACACCTGGGTATCTTTGGTCTGGCCTGGGGCGGGCTGATGGGCACCGTGGGCCACCTCCTGGTCCAGGCGCCCGGGCTGATCCGTTATCGTGCTCGCTGGTGGCCCACCCTGCGCCACCCTGACCTGCCGGCGGTGCTGGCGTTGATGGGGCCGCGGATGCTGGGACTGGGGGCCACCTACCTCAACTTTGTCCTCCCCACCTTCCTGGGCTCGCATCTGCCGGCGGGGGCGATCTCCGCCTACGAGTATGGCTGGCGGCTGATGCAGTTCCCGGAGACGATCATCGGTACGGCACTGGGCCTGACTGTCTTCCCGACGCTGGCAGAACGGGCCAACGCGGGCGACAGGGAGGGTCTGCGCCGCAGGGCTTCCTGGGCCCTGCGGCTAGTGCTGATGCTCGCGGTACCGGCGGCGGTGGGCTTGCTCGTGTTGGGCCGTCCGCTGACGGCGCTCCTTTTCCAGCGCGGCGCGTTCGACGTGACCGTCACTGATCGGGTCTACTGGACACTGCGGTTCTTCGCCCTGGGGCTGGTGTTCCACAGCGCGTTGGAAGTGGTCAGCCGGCTGTTCTACGCCCAGCGGGATATGTGGACGCCGTTCTGGGCGGCGCTAGGTGGGCTGGCGACCAACGCGGGGCTGGGGTGGCTGCTCCTGTCGTACCTGGCCCACGGCTCCATCGCCCTGTCCAACTCCCTGGGAGTGGGGTTGCAGGTGATAATACTGCTGCTGGTAGCGCAGCAGCGGCTGGGCGGGATCGAGGGGCGGGCGCTGGGTGCGTCGTTGGCACGGACAGGTCTCGCGTCGGCGCTGATGGGAATCGTAGTAGCGACCTTAGTCGCTCTCCTCCCCGACGCGGGGCTGCTCGTGACCTGCGTGGGCGGGTTGGCGGTGGGGGCTGCGATCTACATTTTGGCGGTGCTCCTTCTAGGCAGCGAGGAGGTGCGCGAATTGGCGGGATTGCTGCTGAAGAACGGATGAGACGGAGCGCGGCTACGGCGGCGCGATGACGACGACGAACGTCCTGCTTGACGGGCAGTCAGTCGTACCCGCCGGCGACGAGCACCGCGCTCTCTACGAGCAGTGGATCGTGGAGGCGACGGAACAATAAACAGAGCAGCGGCCCATTGGTCCCAGGCCGCTGCCCTCAATCGTCCCGCGCCCTTCTCCGGCGCATTCGCCTCGTTTTGACGGTTGCTCCGTCTGACCCTCGCTCTCGATCAGCAGTGACCGAGATGCGCTCTAGTGAGGCGACACCGGCGGCGCCAAGACGGCTGACCCACCTCTCATGCTTTCATCCTTATTTTACGCCAAATTTCCCCCGTTGTCAATAGCCAAACCTTAAAATTTAGCAAGTTAATCCGAAAATCCTCCCAATCCGTGTTCTCCCTCCGGCAAGGATTGGCAGTGCGGACAAAA
>JADHWW010000014.1 GCA_016783285.1 Anaerolineae bacterium | reverse complement strand
GGGGCAGAGTGGGTGGCGCGGATGCCGCCGATGGCGGCCTTGTTGGAGCCCTGGCCGGGGCTGGCGAACTGGTCAATCACCAGCGGCTTGAGCCCGGCCTGGGCCAGGAAAAAGGCGGTCGGGAGCCCGACGCTCCCGGCGCCGACGATGATGGCGTCGTAGACTTTGGTGGTCATTATAATCCTCCCTCGTGCACATCCGTCGCGTGCACCACTGGCGCCTCCTCGACCGGCCCCTCCCCGGTGACGACACCGGCGAAGGCTCCCAGCGGCACTTCGATGAACAGCGGTCGCCGCGTGTTCTCTGTCACCTGCTCCAGCGGGACACCCTCCTCGCGGAACAGTCGCTTGATCAGGTTGGTGCAGGTCTTGCTACCGCAGGCCCCCATCCCGGCTCGTGTCACTGCCTTGATGTGGTTCATATCCCGGGCGCCGGCGCGGATGAGCGCGCGGATCTCCCCCGCCGTCACCCGCTCGCAGCGGCACAAGACCTCGTCGTCGGTCACGCGCTCCACGGGAGACGCCAGCGGCTCTGCCACCGATGGCTCCTGCACGCGGATGCCGGCGATGTGGCGGGCGATCTCCCGTGGGGCTCGCACTCGCACCAGGCAGGCCCGGTCGGCGAACTTTGGTGCTCGCACTCTCACCACCTCCACGTGGCCCAGAACCGCCCCTTCCGTGTTCAGCACCGTCACCGCGTCCCCCGCGTGGATGGTGTCGGGCCGAAACTCGTAGGGGATCGTGACCGTGGGGTGCTCGGCGTCCTTGCGATAGTCCACCAGTGTGATTGCCAGCCCGGGGCATACGGCGACGCACTGGGCACAGCCGGTGCAGCCCTCCCCCACGTACTCCGGGAGGCCGCGGATGTCCTCCCCCTCGATGATGATGCAGCCCTGGGAACAGACGGAGATGCAGGGGTTGCAGGGGATCTCCTGGGCGCAGTGAATCACGGGGAAGACTCCCTCCTCCATTTCCGGAATGTCATCAGTGACGACGGCACCGGGGCGGGATTTGAGAATTTCAGCAGTGCTGTACCATTCCTGCGGGATCTCGCCCACGTCGCGCCCCAGGGCTTTGGCGACCTCCAGCCCCCGGATGCGGCCAGTGAACATCGCCGCCGACGCCTCGGCGATCTCCTCCGCGTCCCCCGCCGCAAAGACCGGCAGGCCGAACTCTTGCGCCTTGTGGATGAACTCGTCCACCGGGTCCAGCCCCACGGCGACCAGCACCGTGTCGCACTCGAAGGTGCTCTCGGTGCCGGGGATGGGCCGCCAGTTTTCGTCTATCTGGGCGATGGTCACCGACTCCACTTCCTGTTCCCCGTTGGCACTGAGGACGGTGTGGGAGACGTAGATGGGGATGCCCAGGCGGGCCAGTTTGTCCTTGTGCACCTTGTAGCCGGAGCAATCCGACAGCGCCTCGCACAGGCCGACGACCTCTATGCCGGCCTGGAGGGCGTGGTAGCCCGCGATCAGGCCCACGTTTCCCCCGCCGACGATGAACAGCCGCTCGCTCGGCCGCACCAGGTCGCGGTTGACCAGCGTCTGAAAGGCCCCTGCGCCGTAGACCCCCGGCAGCGTGTTGCCCTTGAAAGCCAGCGATTTCTCCCGCGCGCCGGTCGCCACCAGCAAGACGTGGGGTTGGACGACGACGTAGTGCCCCTCCCGCAGGACGCCCACCTTGCGGTCGGAAAAGACGGCCAACGCGGTCGTGTTGAGCCAGGCCTGGACGTTCTCGAACTGGCGCGTCTCCTGCTCCAATTTGGTGGCGATGTCAATGCCACGTGTGCCGGCGTAGCATGCCTCAATCGAGCCAAAGAACTTGTGGGTCTGGAGCACCAATTTGCCGCCAAGTTTGTGCTTGTCGTCCACGATGAGCGTGCGCACGCCGGCCTGGCCCAGTTCGATGGCCGCCGAGAGGCCCGCCGGCCCGCCGCCGATGATGAGGCACTCCACCTCGAAGGTCTCGACAGGCCGCACCAGGGGAGCGCTTTCGACCTCCGGCAGCGCCGGCCGCCCTTCCAGCGGCTCGACTCGCATGCCCGGTTTCACCAGCACCATGCAGGACTTTGTCGGCAGTCCGTCCGCCATCACCACGCACTGGGCGCACTGCCCATTGGCGCAAAAGATGCCCTGGGGCGCGCCATCCTTCTCGTGGTGGCCAAAGATGCGCACCCCGTTAGCAAAAAGGGCCGAGGAGATGGTTTCCCCCGCGTGGGCTTTCATCACCCGGCCCTGCCAGTAGAACTCGAACTCTGGTCGCTCCTCGACCGGGAGGAGGATGGGATGTTTACGGATGCGATAATCGGCCATAGTGTTCTCCTTGAGGTGGGATAGGTATATATGATACGTCCAAATGCGCTGGAGGGCAAGTCGGGACGGGACACTGCAACGGACAAAGACAAAAACGGAAAGAGCGGGCGTAATTCATTGCAGTAATATGCCATTTGTGGTATGATACTCGTATGGAATTCAAGCGCTTGCTTGAGATCGTCGGCGATGAGCCGGTTTTTGAGACCAGCCTGCTTCTGGCCGGCGATGTGGCCCCGGCCGGCGTGCGCCGCCAGTTATCACGCTGGACGAAAGCCGTGCGCCTCTATCAGTTGCGGCGGGGCCTATACGCGCTGGCGCCACCATTCCAAAAGGTCAAACCACACCCATTTCTCATCGCTAACCATATGGTGCACGCCTCCTACGTCAGTCGCCAGTCGGCGCTGGCCTACTATGGCCTGATCCCGGAGATTGTACCTGTGATTACCAGCGTCACCACGGCGCGACCAGGCCGCCGGGAAACGGTGCTCGGAGTCTACGAATTTCGTCACGTCAAGGTCGGCCTCCTGTTTGGCTACCAGTTGACCGATCTGGGCGGGGGCCAAAAAGCCTTCGTCGCCACGCCCGAGAAAGCGCTGCTGGACCTGATCTACTTGCAGCCCGGGGGGGATGCACCGGACTATTTGCGCGAACTGCGCTTGCAGAATCTGGAGCGCCTGAACCCGGACGTCCTCCGGCAACAAGCCGACCGCACCGGTAGTCCCAGGCTGCAGCAGGCCGTCAGGTTCGTCGTTGAACTTGGACGCACCGAGGCGCAAGAGTACGAGACGCTATGAAGGAATACCTGACCGATCTCGTCCGTGCCAGTCCCACCTGAGGTCTAGCCAATGAAACCAGAAACCCAATTCACCCACGAAACATACCTCTCCCCCTTTACCTGGCGCTACGGTTCCGAGGAGATGCGTCACGTCTGGTCGGAGGAGCACAAGCGGCAACTGTGGCGGCGCGTGTGGGTCGCGTTGGCGACGGTGCAACACCAGGCCGGCTTGGTCACGGCGGAGCAACTGGCCGACCTGCGCGCGCACGAGGCCGATGTGGACCTGGCCCGCGCCGCCGAGACCGAGGCCGAGATACGCCACGACCTGATGGCCGAACTGTGTACCTTTGCCGAGCAGTGCCCCATCGGCGGGCCGGTGCTCCACCTGGGGGCCACCAGCGCCGACGTGCAGGACAACGCCGATGCGCTGCGCATCCGCGAATCGCTCGACTTACTACTGGAAAAACTGCACGCGCTTCTGACCACTCTGGCCGACCTGATCGAGGCCCGTGCCGAACAGGTATGCATGGGCTTTACCCATCTCCAGCCGGCCGAGCCCACCACTGTCGGCTACCGGCTGGCGACCTATGGCCAGGATCTGCTGGAGGATTATGCCGAACTAGACCGTGTGCGGGAGCACATCCGGGGCAAGGGCATCAAGGGCGCAGTGGGCACGAGCGCCGCTTATGCTCAACTGCTGCCTGGCGCCGAGATGACCCCCGCCGAACTGGAGGCTCTCGTGATGGTGGAACTGGGGCTGGACGCCTTCCCCGTCGCCACCCAGGTCTACCCGCGCAAGCAGGACTATCGTGTGTTGGCGGCACTGGCGGGGTTGGCGGCCTCGCTCTACCGTTTCGCTTTCGACCTGCGGCTGTTGCAGTCGCCGCCCATCGGGGAGTGGAGCGAACCCTTCGGGGCGCGGCAGGTGGGCTCGTCGGCCATGCCCTTTAAGCGCAACCCGGTCAACGCGGAGAACATTGATAGTCTGGCCCGTTACGTCGTCGCGCTGGCCCGCGTGGCCTGGGACAACGCCGCCCACTCTCTGCTGGAGCGCACGCTTGATGATTCGGCCAACCGCCGCCTCATCCTGCCGGAGGCGTTCCTGGCCAGCGATGAACTTTTGCGCCGCGCCCACCGTATCCTGCGGGGCTTGCGCATCCACGACGCGGCCGTGGCCCGCAACCTGGCCGCCTACGGCGTCTTCGCCGCCACCGAGCGCCTCCTGATGGAACTGGCGCGGGCCGGAGCCGACCGCCAGGCGATGCACGAACTGATCCGCAGGCACGCGATGGCCGCCTGGGGTGATGTGCAGCAGGGGCAGCCCAACCCGCTGGCCGGCTGTTTGGCCGCCGACCCGGAGGTGTTGCGCTACCTGCCCGCCGGCCGCGTGCACGAGTTACTCGAAACCACCGGCTATGTCGGCGACGCGCCGGAGCGGGCGCGGCGGATGGCGGCTGCGATACACGAACACGTTGGACAATGACCGGCACAGGCACCATCATCAACGTCATCACCGTCCTGGTGGGCGGGACACTGGGCACATTGATGGGTGCGCGCCTGCCCGAGCGGGTGCGCGAGACGATTATGCACGGCCTGGGCCTGTTGACCCTCGTCATCGGCATCCAACTCTCCTTCGAAACCGATAACATCCTCATCGTGCTGGGCAGCTTGTTGGTGGGAGGCATCGTGGGAGAATTACTGCGCATCGAGGGCCGGATCAATCAGTTGGGGCGCTGGCTCGAACACAAGACCACGCGGGGCGGCGGCACGTCTATCTCTGACCTGCCACAGCCCGCCACATCCCGCTTCAGCCGTGCGTTTCTGACCGCCAGCCTGGTCTTCTGCGTCGGCCCGATGACCATCCTGGGCTCCATCCAAGATGGGTTGAGCGGCGACTACACCTTGCTGGCAGTCAAATCAACTCTGGACGGATTTGCCTCGCTGGCCTTTGCATCCACGCTGGGGCCTGGCGTGATCTTTGCGGCGCTCACCGTGTTGGTCTACCAGGGCGCGCTGACGCTGGGTGCTGGCTGGGCCAGCGCGGTGCTCACCGACCCCATGGTCGCCGAGATGACGGCCACGGGGGGCGTGCTGATGCTGGCACTGGGGCTGGGCCTACTCGAGATCAAACAAATCCGGGCCGGCAACCTCCTCCCTGCAATTGTCGTGGCCCCGGCCATCGTCGCTGTGATTGAATGGGTCTCTCATTGAGCCCTCCCACGACAATAGATTGACCTTCCCGGAAGCTCCAACTTTCAGCTTCCGGGAAGGTGGCCTGAACGCTTACGATTGACTTACTCACAGATTGGGGTATAATGGCACGACAGTTGGCAATTAGCCGCCGGCTAACTGCCAACTTTATTTGAGGAGGACGAATGCCGAAGCGAACGTACCAACCTAAAAAACGTAAACGGATGCGCACGCATGGATTCCGAGCCCGCATGGCCACACCGGGCGGAAGGCGTGTGCTCCAGGCGCGGCGGCGGAAAGGTCGCCATCACTTGACTGTGCATCGGGAGTGGGCCAAGAAGTTGAACTGGAAGGAAAGCTCGCAGCGGCCACGGCGCCGGGCCTAGTGGCTGTGGGGCAGGCTTTCTAGCCTGTCGGCTGTAGAGCAGGCTTTCTAGCCTGTCCGAGTGGCAGACTGAAAAGTCTGCCCCACCGGGGCTAGTGGTGCAAGACGGTATGTGGGGCAGGCTTTCTAGCCTGTCCGAGTGGCAGACTGGAAAGTCTGCCCTACCGGGGCTAGCGATGGAACGACGGTATGTGGGGCAGGCTTTCTAGCCTGTCAGGGTGGCAGACTGAAAAGTCTGCCCTACCGGGACTAGCGATGGAACGACGGATCCGGCTGCGGCGCACGAGCGACGTGCGCCGGGTGTACGATAAAGGGCGATCGTGGGTTCATCCCTTACTGGTGCTGATCATACGACCCAACGGACTCGATTTCAGTCGCGTGGGAGTTACCGCCAGCCGCAGAGTTGGAGGCGCAGTGGCTCGCAACCGGGCCAAGCGCCTCCTGCGCGAAGCGGCGCGGCGCCTCTACCCCCAGTTCGGGGCCGGATGGGACGCGATGCTGGTCGCACGGGTTAATATCCTCGAGGCGAAGGCGCCGCAGGTCGAAGCGGCATTGGCATCGCTGCTGAAGCGGGCTGGATTGAGTACATAGTGTGCTTATGTGAGAGAAAATAGGAATGAGATCTGTTCTTTTAGGTATGATCCGCCTCTATCAGATGACCTACTCGCGTGCGCTCCCCCCCACCTGTCGCTTTGTCCCTTCCTGTTCCCAGTACGGCTACGAGGCCATCGCTCGCTACGGGGCCTGGCGCGGCACCTGGCTGGCTATCAAGCGGGTCGCCCGCTGCCACCCCTTCAACCCAGGGGGGTATGACCCTGTTCCCAATCTGAAGGAGGTAAGCAATTGAATCTATCTCGGACACGGCGCTGGCCCGTCGCGTTAGCGGTGTTGGCGGCGCTACTTTTAGGCGTGAGCGGCTGCGCGGGAGGTGCGCGGGCCTCGAGTTGGACGGGCCTGACCATCGTGGGAGAGAGCCTGTACGCGGCCGACCTGCAGCAGGTCGTGGTGCTGGATACAGCAGACGGTAGCCCACTGTGGGCTTTCCCAGAGAACCTCCCAGGGAACACAAGGTGGGGTTTCCCGGCAGACCTGGACCAGGGTAAATGTGGTTTCTTCTACGTTACCCCGGCAGTGGGCGAAGGGCGCGTCATTGTGGCCTCGCAGACACCTGGTGGCGGTTTCGGCGGCCGGCCCAGGAACATTGTTTGGGGGTTAGACCCCGACACCGGCCAGTTTTGGCACTTTGCTGGCGCCACTGGTCAATACATCGAAGGCGGGGCCATCAGCGACGGCGTATTCGTCATCGGCAACAGCGATGGCAACGTCTACGCGCTGGACGTGGAGAGCGGCGCCCTCAAGTGGGTTTTCGAGACCGGGCACCGCGTGTGGGCCACGCCCCTCATCATTTCGGACACGGTCTACATCGGCTCGATGGACCGTCATCTCTACGCTCTGGATTTGTCTACCGGTGAAGAGCGCTGGAGTTTCCAGGCCGAGGGTGCCTTCGCCGGCACACCGGCGTTGTGGAATGACACCCTTTTCATCGGCGCTTTCGATGACCGGTTCTACGCCGTAGACGCGCGCACGGGGGCCGAGCGCTGGCACTTTGCGGGCGAGAACTGGTTCTGGGGCAGTCCGGTGGTCTACGATGACACCGTCTTCGTGGCCGACGTGAACGGCAACGTCTACGCCATAGACGCCAAGACCGGCGATCAAATCTGGCGCCAAGCGCTCAATGCACAGGTGCGGGCAGGGCCGGCACTGGCTGAGGATGGAAACAAGTTGTTCGTCGGCAGTCAGAAGGATGGCACTCTGTACGCGCTAGACACCGCCGATGGCTTTATGATATGGTCACAGGAGAGCGAAGGGCAGGCGCTTTCGACGCCGGCGGTAAGCGGGGCGATGGTGTACGAGACATTGATCTACGGGCCTCATCACGTAATCGCGCGGCACGTGGATAATGGGCGCGAGATGTGGGCCTACCCGCAAGTAGTTGAAGAGTAGAGAATAGAGGATGGAGAATAGAGAAGGGGCAAACTGTGTTTGATTTTATCGCCTATCCGTTAGCCAATCTGATGTTGCTCCTGTATAACTTCCTGGGGCATCAGACCGTCGTGGCTATTGCCGCACTGACCATCTTGATCCGCCTGCTGATCCTGCCGCTGACGCTGGGGCAACAAAAGTCGGCCCGCAAGATGCAGGCGCTCCAGCCAGAGATCGCCAAGTTGCAGAAAAAGTACGGCAAGGACAAGGAGCGTCTGTCGCAGGAGCAGATGAAGTTGTACAAAGAGATGGGCATCAACCCTATGGGCGGGTGCCTGCCGATGCTGATCCAGTTGCCGATCATGATCGGTCTCTATCAGGCGATCATGTACTGTGTGCCCGCGACGCCGTTGCAACTGTTCCAATTCTCTCACCACATCTACAAGTGGTTGCCTGGCGTCGTGGGACTCGTGCCGCTGCAAAGCACGTTCCTGGGAATGGACCTGGGCCAACCGCCTGGCATGCCGTGGTGGGGGTATGCTTTGCCTGCCCTGGTCTTTGCCACGTCCTGGTTGCAGCAGAAACTCCTTGCTCCGCCTGGCACCAGCGATGACAAATCACAGGCCGGGATGATGGGCCAACAGATGCAGATCATGATGCCGTTAATGTTCGGCTTCATCTCCCTGCAGTACGCGACGGGGCTCTCCATCTACTTCATCATCTCCAACCTGATCGGGATTGCCCAGTACTACTTTATCCGGCAGAATCGGAGCGACGAGTCTGGCAAGAGCAAGAAGGCGGTGCGTACGAGCGGCAAGTGAGACCTTGTGTTGTATCCGTATCCGCTTGCTGCCCGGCGAATGAATTCGCGGCAACATCTGCCAAGTCGCCCTGCGGCGACTGGGACAATCGGCGAAGGCCGATTTTGCAAGCGTTACACGCGGTTTCAACCGCCGTGCGGCCTCCCCGTGAACGCTTACCTCACGTTTTGTGTGCCGAACTCGGGAGTTATGGAATGACTAAAATAGAACAATCGGTAGAGGTAACAGGCTCAAACGTGGATGCGGCGATTGCGGCGGGCCTGGCACGTCTGGGAGTTGATCGAGAGACGGTGGAAATTGAGGTGCTGGACGGGGGCAGCCGGGGCGTGCTCGGGCTGGGGGCGCGACAGGCTCGCGTGCGCCTGACGCCCAAACTGAAGGCCGCGCCACGTCTGGCTCCCGCAGCGCCGGTTGAGCCGGAAGAACCCGCGATGATGGAGAAGGACGAAGCCGAGGTGTCCCGGGGAGTGCTGCTGGAACTATTGACCTTTCTTGGTGCGAGCAAGGCCCAGGTTGACGTGCGGCGGGCCGAACCGGCCCCCGGCGATGAAGAGACGCCGCTGATACTCAACGTGTATGGCCCAGACGTCAATGCCCTGGTCGGCTACCGTGGAGAGACGCTGGCCGCGTTGCAACACATCACCCGGCTGATCGTTGGGCGAGAGATGGCCGGCCGGGTGCATCTGGTGGTGGACGTGGATGATTTCAAGGTGCGACGGGAACAAACGCTGCGCCGCCTGGCTCAACGTATGGCGGAGCAGGCAATGCGCACAAGTCGCACTGTGGTGTTGGAACCCATGCCCCCCAACGAACGCCGCATCATCCACCTGGCATTGCGCGATCATCCCCGCGTGACCACCCAGAGCATCGGCGAAGGCGACCGGCGTAAGGTCACCATCATCCCACAATAAGCCGTTAGCGGCTTGTGTTGAGCCTGTCGAAACATCAGCAGTTAGCCACCAGCCAGTCGCTATTGGTCATTGGTCATTGGTCATTGGTCATTGAATTAGATTACCTGGTCATCGGCCACGTGACCCGTGACCTGGTGGATGGCGCCTTCACGGTCGGTGGGACGGCCTCCTATGCTGCTCGCACCGCGCGTGCGTTGGGCTGTCGCGTTGGCGTCATCACCAGCGCCAGCCCTGACCTCGATCTGAACGGAGTGCTGGACGGCGTGATGATCACCCGCTTCCCCGCCGCCACGACGACCACGTTCAGGAACATCTATGGCACCGATGGCCGGCGTCAGGTACTGCACGGCGTCGCGGAGACGCTGGTGCCGGCGATGATGCCACCAAACTGGCGGGCGAAAATCGTCCACCTGGGGCCGGTGGCCCGGGAGTGCGATCCGGCGCTGGTCGATGTCTTTGGAGATGCTTTCGTGGGTTTGACTCCCCAGGGCTGGATGCGGCGTTGGGATCGAGCAGGGCGTGTGAGTTGTTGTCAGTGGGAGGATGCGGAACCGCTGCTCGCCCGGGCCGACGCTGTGGTGCTGAGTGATGAAGACGTGGAAGGGGATGAGGCCCTGGTGATCCGATACGCCGCCCAGACGCGACTGCTGGTCGTGACCCAGGCGGCGATGGGCTGCACCGTGTACGTGGCTGGTCAGGCTCGCCACTTCCCAGCCCCAGCCGTGCCCGAGGTGGACCCTACCGGTGTCGGCGACATTTTCGCGGCCGCCTTCTTCGTGCGGTTGCAGCAGGACGGCGACCCCTGGACGGCCGCCCGCTTCGCCAACTGCGTCGCCGCCCACTCGGTGACACGGGTGGGGCTATCTGGCACGCCCGGCCCGGAGGAGGTCGCCCGCTGCGGACGGGGCCTGGAGGGATAGAGTGAGCCAAGATGCCAATCATCTACGCGCTGGCGAACCAAAAGGGCGGGGTCGGCAAGACCACCACGGCGGTCAACGTGGCGGCCTGCCTGGCGGAGTGGGGCCAGCGCGTTCTGTTGGTGGACATTGACCCGCAGGCCAACGCCACCTCTTCCCTGGGGATAGATAAGCGCACTGTGCCACTCTCCACCTACGACCTGCTGGTGCGCGAGGTCCCGCTGAACCGTGTCGTGAAACCCACCCGTCGAGTGCGGCTTGATCTGGTTCCATCCTCGCCATCCCTGGCCGGTGCGACGGTGGAACTGGTCAACATGCCCCGGCGGGAGTACCGCTTGCGGCAGATGCTGGTGGGGCTGAGCCCGAGCGAAGGCGCAAGGCCTGTCCTGAGCGACGCCCTGAGCTTGTCGAAGGGCGAAGGCGAAGGGCCAGACACGCGGTACGATTACGTGCTGATTGACTGTCCTCCCAGCCTGGGCATTTTGACGGTGAATGGGCTGACGGCTGCAACCGATGGAGTGATCATCCCCGTGCAGTGCGAGTACCTGGCATTGGAGGGTCTCTCTCAATTGGCGCGCGCCATCAAGTTGGTGCGCCGAGCCCTCAACCCGAAACTGCGGCTGCGGGGGCTGGTGATGACGATGTACGATGCCCGCACTACTCTCTCGCGGCAGGTCGTCGAGGAGGTGCGGCGACACTTCTCCAAGCGGGTCTTTAGCACGATCATCCCGCGCAGCGTGCGCCTGAGCGAGGCGCCCAGTTACGGCGAGCCCATCATATCCTACGCCCCCCGTTCGGCGGGGGCGCTGGCCTACGCAGCGCTGACGCGAGAGTTGCTGGTGGGCGACCACCATTTACCGTCGTCGAGGTAGAGATGTCACGACGCAAGAGTGGACTGGGTAAGGGGTTGGAGGCGCTGATTCCACTCGCCGAGGAGGAGACGGCGGCGATGGGCGTGATCGAGGCGGGTCTCGCTTCCATCAAACCCAACCCCCACCAGCCACGCACGCCGATCCGCGATCAAGACCTGGTGGAACTGGCCGCCTCAATCGAGGAACACGGGATCATCCAGCCGCTCGTCGTCGCCAGAGCAGCGGATGGGTATCAGTTGATCGCTGGCGAGCGGCGCTGGCGGGCAGCGCGGCTGGCCGGGTTATCCACCGTCCCCATCGTGGTGAAAGACGTGGTCCCCAGCGAAATGCTCGAACTGGCGCTGGTGGAGAATCTCCAGCGGGCCGACCTGAATCCACTGGAGGAGGCCATGGCCTACCGCCAGTTGACCGAGGAGTTCGGGTTGACGCAGACGCAGGTGGCCCGGCGGGTGGGCAAGAGCCGGATGGCGGTCTCCAACACGCTGCGGCTGTTGAAGGCGACTCGCCCTGTGCAAGGGGCGCTGTTGGAGACAAAAATCAGTGAGGGGCACGCCCGCGCGCTCCTGGGCCTGGGGCAAGCCGAGGCGCAGGAGGCCGCGCTCAAGATCGTCTTGCAGCGCAGGCTAAACGTGCGCCAGACGGAGGCATTAGTACGGCAGTTGCTGGGCCGGCGAAAGGAAAAGCAGCCTGCGCGTGCGCCCTCACCGGAGACACGGGCGCTGGAGGCCCGCTTCCGCGAAACGTTGGGCACCAAGGTGAGCCTGACGCGCAGCGGCAAGAAGGGCCGCATCGTGATTTATTTCTACTCCGACGAGGAATTGGACGCGATCTACGAGCGCATCGTCGGAAGCGAATAGTTGCACCCTGGTCAACGAACAGATGTACATGGCCTGTGCCGGTGGAGGAGAGTGAATTTGTCCCTCATCATATCTTGCATATCAGTGAGGGCTCTGTTTTTTTCCTGCCTCACTTTTGCCCGGTCTGACCTCGCCTTACCTTGATTTGCACACCTAGCAAGATTCTGTTATACTGAATGGCATCCTCTTAGCGTCCTACAATGAAAAGTGCCTTGTGGCGAAGCAGAGGTCAGAGCAGGAATCAAGGCAGTGACAATATCTTGGCAGGAGGTAGAAAAGATGAGAAAGTCATATCTAGAGATACTTAGTGAAACGCAGAGAGACGACTCTGAAAAGTCTCCTCTCAGAGCTTTGATAGAATCGAATAGAAGAAAAAGAATACGCAAATCTAGAGAAAAGCTTCTGGAACATATCAGGCCTAGCACATTTACCAGACCTCGCGCGATAGAAAAGACAGGAACTTTAATCGTGGGTATAAGGTGTGAGGATGGAATAGTCATCGGTAGCGATAAGAAAACTATTCGGGGAGGGGAAACCCAATACTCGCGTAAGATCTTTGAAGTTGACATCGGCGGGAAAGTTCTATTTGCGGCGGAAGGATTGACGGGAATAAGAGACGACTTCTTTTTGCTCTTGAATTATGAAGTACGCAGACGTCGAGGGGTTGATACTTTTTACGAAGTGAAGATTATCGTGGAGGACATAATAGCAGAGCTTACTGAGAGATATAGTGAGAGGCTTCGGGAACCTCGTCCCATCGGTGTTTTGATGGGCGGTCTAGAGCAGCTTTCTGAAGGGAAAGCAATTCTCTATTACATTCACAGCGAAGGCTATGGAGAACGTGTTGACTTTAGGTGTACAGGTCATGGAGGAGGTTATGCCTATTCCCTAGCAAAGTTTCTCTGTGGCCCGCATCTATGCCAATCATTATCAGCAGAAGATATTGCAAAACGAGTGGCATTCGTTATCTCTTGGGTGGCTGAGGATGTAGATTCCACGGTAGGAGGGGATCCTGATGTGTTCATCATCCGGGACCGAGATCCTGAAGCAGAACAACTGCCGGAAGATAAAATCCAAAAGGAAATAGAACACGCAAGAAAGGCAAAAGAGGATTTTTCCAGCCTCTTATTCCCTCAAGAATAGGTGAGCGTGCCGCGATAGCCAAGGGCCCCTCGAAGAGGGGGCTCTTTTTCCTTACTTTGTCTCATTTTGAAAAGGCAAATCGCAGCCGGTTCACCCCCACGCGCGTGGGGAAAAGTGCCGTTATTCGCCCAATAAATCCAAAAAGCGGATGATTGTCTCAATCCCCTTGTAGAAATTGGGCAGGTGGAACTTTTCGTTGGGGGAGTGCAGCCGGTCGTCGGGCAGCCCAAAGCCCATCAAAACCGTTTCAATCCCCAGGGCTTTTTGGAACGTGGCGACGACGGGAATCGAGCCTCCCCGGCGGACGAAGACAGGTTCCTGGCCAAAAGCCTCGGCATAAGCCCGAAAAGCCGCCTTCATCGCCGGGCTATCGCGGCGGACGGTGGCCGGCTCGGCGCCGTGTAGATCGCGCACCTCGACGGTGACCGTGGGCGGAGCGATCTCGACCAGGTAGTCTCGGAGCAGGCGCGTGATCTCGGCGGGCGTCTGATCCGGCACCAGGCGCATCGAGATCTTGGCGCACGCCTGGCTGGGTAGTACCGTTTTGGCGCCCGGCTGGATGTACCCGCCCCAGATACCGTTGACGTCCAACGTGGGCCGGGTCGCCGCGCGCTCGACGATGGTGTACGCCGGCTCGCCCCAATCGGTCGGCACGCCTGCTTCGCGAAGCCACACATCGCGCTCGAAGGGGACCTGCGCCAGCGCCGCGCGCTCCTCGGGGGGCAATTCCCGCACCTGGTCGTAAAAGCCGGGAATGGTGATATGCCCGTTCTCGTCGTGCAGCCGGGCGATCATGGCGCAGAGGGCGTTGATCGGGTTATGCACCGCGCCCCCGTAGATGCCAGAGTGCAGGTCGTGGTCGGGGCCGGTCACCTCGACCTCGGTGTAGGCCAGCCCGCGCAGCGCGTAGACGATGGAGGGCGTGTCTTGGTCCAGGATGCCCGTATCGGATATCACCGCCACATCGGCGGACAGGAGGGGTGTGTGCTCGTGGATAAACGGCTTCAGGCTGGGGCTGCCGCACTCCTCCTCGCCCTCGAACAGGCACTTGACGTTGACCGGCGGCGCACCCGCTGTCTGCTTGAACGCTTCCACTGCCTTGACGTGGGCATACAACTGCCCCTTGTCGTCCGACGCCCCGCGCGCAAAGATGTCGTCGCCGACGACGGTGGGCTCGAACGGCGGGGTGCGCCACAGTTCCAGCGGGTCGGGCGGCTGCACGTCGTAGTGTCCATAGATCAGGACGGTGGGGGCCTCGGGCCCGGCGGCCAGCCACTCGGCGTAGACGACGGGATGGCCCAGTGTGGGCATCACCTTCGCCTCGGGGAACCCGGCCAGCAGCAGTTTATCGCGCAACCACACCGCCGCGCGCTCAATGTCCGGCTGGTGCTCTATCTGCGTGCTGACGCTGGGGATGCTCAGGAACTCGAACAGTTCTGCCAGGAACCGGTGCTGATTTGTCCGTGCGTATTCTAAAGCATTCATCTTGATACTCACTCTCACCCACGTGGATGTTTCTCCGCCCAATGCTCATTATGTGGAAATGGCGACCTGCCCCTACATTATAGCCCAATAGCGGCGCTTGCACAAACGAGAGCGCCGGGCGGCCCGCTTTTTCCACTCTGGGCAGTTTGGTTCTACTTTCAGGATACCGGCTACCTGGAAAGTTTTGTTCCAATTTTGCCAGATTAGTTCAAATTGGTTGAGTTTTTCTCAATCTGACAATCCTGCCCATCCGCTGTTCTCCCACACCCGCACATTCACGAACCGCACCGCCACCCCCTCCTCGAAACCGCGCACCCACAGCCCCACGTCCCCCGCCAGATGGGTGCCGTCCTCGACGGTGGCGGTGTACTCGTCGTTGACGTAGAAGCGGCAGGTGACGCCCGCGCAGGTTACGCGCAGCCGGTTGGCCTGCCGGCCCCGGCGAACGTGGGGGAACTGCTGCCAGCCCACCAGCAGGGTCTCCTCGTCCCCCGCCACCCGCAGGACGGCGTAGTAGCCGTCACTGCCGACGGCGAAGGCATAGTGGTGGGTGGGACCTTGAGCGCGGTAAATCAGGCCGTAGCCATTGAAATCGGAGCCGGGGCCGGAGAGCGGGACGGCTTCTGCCTCAAAAGTGAAATCGTCGCCGGGGTGAGCCAGCAGCGACGTCGTGGTTTCATCTCGAGGGGCTTGCAAATCCAGAGGCAGGCCAGGCGCTTCCCAATCGGGCGGGTGGGTGGGACGCGGGCTGTTCCAGCCCAGCGCCAGCGCGACGATCAGCGCCAGCGCACCCGCCAGCGCCAGCGTCATCAATCCCAGCCCGCCGCGCCACAGCCAGCGGGCTGGGACGCGAGATTGGTCATTGGTCATTGGTCAGTCGCCACCAGAACGACCAAAGTCGTCACTACGAGTCCCCACTTCTCATCACCACCGGCAGGTAGACGGTCAGCGCCCGGCGCACGGCGTACCACAAGGTGGTGTCGGCGCCGGTGTCTACGAGGAATCGAACTTGGCCGGGCGCCGGCGCCTGGTGGGCCAGGCAGTGATGGAGCGCGCCCGTCTCGTCCAGAGCCCACACCTCGACGTCGCCCGTGTCGGATAGGGCCAGGGTGACGGTGAAGCGGATTGGCTCGATCAACGCCGGCGCCGTGCCCCACCGGTCGTCCAGCGAGGTCTCGTTTTCGTTCCACACCATACCGGTGTTTTCAACGCGGGTGAAGACATCTAGTAGCAGTTTCTCGGAGACGGTTATCGGCTGGCCGTTCCGGCTTTGGAGAGTGATGGCGCCGAATTGGGCCGTGCCGGTCGGGAAGGCCAGGGCCAGGTTCGTCAGCGTGACCGCTCGCCCGGCCAGGAAGCCGACGGCCCCCTGGGCCTGGGGTGCGTCGAAGGTGAACAGGCCACGCTCCGGCTCGGAGACGTCCCAGGTGAGTTGCCCCCCTGCACTGGTGTAGACCGGCCCGGCAGGCGTGGGGAGCGCCGGCGTCACCGGCGTCGTGGCCGTGAAACTGGCCGTGCGTAACTGGCTGCCAAAGGCCGCGGCCGGGCTCACGCCTTTGGCCTCCTGCAGGAAATCGGCGCCACTACCGGCCCAGCCGTAGCCCACGCTGTCGTACGTTTCGGGCTGAGTGAATTCCAGGAGGCTTTCGGTGGGGGCGGGATCGGTCTGCTGGCCGAGGAAGAGCCGGGCGGCGACCGGCATCAACCCCGTCGCCACCGGGTTGCCGGCCATGTCGAAAAAGCCCGTCACCTGCTCAGCGTCGTAATCGAGTTGATCGTGCGTGTAAGCGAACATAAAGACGGCGTCCCAGTCTTGCAGGTTGGCAAAGGTAGCCATCAACAGCGGGCCTTCGACGGCGTACCGGTTGGGGAACACCTCGTTGAACTCGGTCACGGTAAAGGGCTTGTCCTCGATGGCCGTCACTGCCAGGTCGAACAGCCCCTCGAGGGGATAGTTGACCCACGCCTCGTTGTCAATGAACCAGCCGGTAGGCGACCAGTCCAGCACGTCGGGCCAGTCGGGATGGTCCCAGTAGGTGTGATTGTCCACAAAGTCGAGGGCCGCCATGGCCCGCACGTCGGGCAGGCTATTGATGTAACTGGCCGTGCCGGTGTTCAACGACCGGGAGCCAAAATCGTCCTGGATGACGTCTCGCATAACAGCGAAATAGGCCGCCTGGGTCTCGTCGTAGAACTGGAGCGTGTCGCGCACGCGCTGTGGGGTGAAACTGTCCATCTCGTCGCGGCGCAGACGGGCCACGTGGTTCGTCTCCAGGCTTTCGCCGGACAGCAGGCCACGGGGGTTGTACGGTTTGAGGCTGACGTCATCGAACCAGAGCGTGCGCACCGCCTGCCCCACGGTAAAGCCCAGGCGGCCGTTCGTCTCATCCTGCGTGGCCTCGAACGTGGCCTCGTAGTGGCCCCAGGTGGTGCTCAACGTCGCCGCGCCCCACAGCCCCAGCCCGTCCCACGGCTCGTGGGCCTGCATCACGTTGAAGCCAATCTTCCCCGGCGCGCCGGCCTGGGCGTCGAAGGATACCCGGTACTTTTGCCCGGCGGTGATGACCAGACCCGGCTGCCAGAACTGGACGTGCCAGTCGGTGCCGTCCACCTGCGTGACCGTCACTTGAAGCGACTGGGTGCCGGAGGTGGCCTGGGTCGGGTCGAGGCTCCAGGTCGCGGCGGTGCTGGTGAAGGTTTGGGTCTGCCAGCCGGTCAGCCCTGACTCGAAACTGCCGTTGGTGAGCATCTCAGTCTCGCTCACCGTGCCGGCCGGCGCCCAGGCGGCGCCCAGGGCGGCGGTGCTGTCGTAGCGGTCCTCCAGCCAGCCCAGCCAGCCGCGAAAGGCCTCCTCTTCGTGGAAGCGAAAACCGTCGAACCAGAGCGTCAGCGGGGCCTGGCCCACGTCGAAGGAGACCCGTGCGCCGCCAAAGATCGTCTCCGTAGCGGTGAACACGACGGTGTGCGTGAGCCAGCCGGTGGTGAGCGCGACCTCGTCTGCCCAGCCCAGGGTATCCCACGGCTCGCTGTTCCGCATCACCGTGCCACAGACGGTGATGGGCTGGCTGGCGCGGGCGGCGAAGGTCAAACGATACGTCTTCCCTTCCAGCAAGGCCGGATCGGTCTGGCCGAACTGGACGTGCCAATCCTCGGCGCCGGTCTGGATGACCTCCACCTGCAGCGCCTGATCGCCCTCGAAGGCGTCGGGGGCCAGGCTAAAGCCAGCCTGGGCGCTGCCTTTGGTGTGGGTGAACCAGTCGGTCAGGCCGGCCTCGAAGCCAGGGTTGAGCAGCCGGTTGATCGTCGGGCCGGTGACGGAGAGGTTGGTCCAGCCGTCCAGTTCGGAACTGTAGAATTCGGGAAACGACTCGGGGTCGGCGGGATCATAGTTCAGCCCGTCCCCGGCAAATGAGAGGAAAAACGAGTCCTCGTTGGTGGTCTCGGTGGTGAGGATGACCGGGTCGCCGGCGTAGGCCAGGCCGGTGTGGGGGTTGACGTGGCTCAAGAGTTTCTGGGCGTACTGCTGTTGCAGGGCGATCATCACGGGATCGAACAGGGTCGCGCCCTTGTTGTAGTGGACGCGCGTGCCCTGGAAGTCGTCGGCGCCAGTCACACCGTCGCCCCGGGTGAACTCGCGGCTGACGTGGAAATTCAGGTCCACGTAGATGCCGTGTTGCTTGAGTTGGTAGATGAGGCAGTCGAGGCGGCCCAGTTGTACGGGATCGAGTTGCTGCGTGTCCTCCCAGGGTTCCAGCCACAAGCCCCAGGGCCGGCTGCCGTTGTCCGTGTGGTGCAGGCGGACGGCGTTAAAGCCCAGTTTGGCCAGCCGGCCGGCCAGTTTTTCGGCGGCGTCCACGTCATCGAACTCGCCGGGATCGGGTGGGTAGTCTGGGCAGGGGGGGAAATTGGCGCCAAAGCAGAGATTGATGCCCCAGAAGCGGGCGCGCCGGCCAGTATCAGCAAAGACGAAATGGCCGCCGCCGTCGGTCTCGACGAAGCCACGGTCGTCAATCAGCGCGGCTGGATCGTCGCCGGGCTCGTCCAGCAGCAGGTCGGAAGCGTCCACCCAGGTCGCAGAGTCGTCGTCCCACGGCAGGGCTAGAGGGAACCAGCCGGTTGTGCTTGTACTGAGCGTAGCCGAAGTATCGGTACCCGGTCGTAAGCCCTCCCCTTCAGGTTCGAAGGCCGAGGTCGGACAAATAGAGATGATGAGCAGGGACAGGCCTAGCAAAAGGCGTATAGCCCAGCGGTGGAAGCCAGGGAAAGAGTGTGTGTAAGGATAGAGGTCCATAATTAACTCGAAGTATAGCACACGTCCACGTGGAATGCAAAACCGGCTTGCCTGATGTCCTGCAGATGAGTGCGGCCGGCAGGGATAACAACCAGGAACTCGCACCGCAAACTGCAAGTTTCCCCTTGACGAAAATTAAGTTATACATTATAATTCTTCATAGTTGACTTGATATTCTTGAGGAGGAAACGATGTATCCCATCCTGACCGAATGTCCCATCTGCCACGATGACCTGCTGGTCACCCGGTTGGTCTGCCGCAACTGCGGCACGGCTCTGGAGGGCCGCTTCACCCTGGGGCGGCTCTTCCAACTCACCCCCGAGCAACTGCACTTCGTGGAGATCTTTATCCGCTGCGAGGGCAAGATCAACCGCGTGCAGGAGGAACTGGGCCTTTCCTATCCCACCGTTCGCCACCGCCTCACCGAGGTCATCCGCGCCCTGGGATACAAGGTGGGTGGGAAGCAGGAGGCCGGGGATGAGCGCCGGCAAGAGATCCTGGAGCGGCTGGCCCGCAAGGAGATCACCTCGGAAGAGGCGTTTCGGATGCTTCAAGAGGAATAGCGATTCAGTACTTTGAGGAAAGGAGGGCCAATGGTAGCACATCATCAAGGAAAAGATTTCTGCATCGAGACGGCCACAGAGGACGATTGGTCATGGATGATGCAGGGCATGGGGGAGAGTGTCCGGGAAAGCCTCGGTCCTGAGCGCCTGCACGAGGTGGGCCAGCAGGCTGTTCGGGAACGTCTCAAACAGCAGGCCGCAAGGATTCGGGGGCCGGAGGGCTTTCCCAATCAGGCGTTCATCGTCAGAGACGAGGACGGCCAACGAGCCGGCTTTATCTGGGTGGCTAAAACTCGCAGCGAGTTCACAGGCCAACCACAAGCCTTCGTGCTGGACGTGTATGTGGCCGAATCCTATCGAGGCCAGGGACTGGGCCGACGTCTGATGGAGACTGCTGAGGAGTGGGCACGTCAACAGGGCTTACGACGCATCGCTCTCAGTGTGGCCACGCACAATGCACCGGCACGGGGGCTTTACGAGACATTGGGCTATCAAGTGGAGACGCTGCGAATGAGTAAAGGACTTTGAGGCCTGGAAGATGACGATGCAGCGATAGGAGGGAAGATGTTCGAACAGACTGTTGAAACATCGGCAACACCCCACGTCACCGTCACCGAGTGTTTGGGCAACCTGGTGGTGCGGGGGTCGGAGGAGCGGCAGATCACTATTCAGGTACAGGGCGGGGCCGACGATGTGGCTCTGGAGCGGGAAGGGGAGACTTTTACCCTCACAACCCGCGCCAACTGTCGCCTCGCCTGTCCCCCGGCCACTACCCTCACCGTCGGCACCGCGAGGGGGAAACTGAAGGTCGAGGGAGTGGAAGGGCCGGTTGCCGTCGGCGACACCTACGGCAACGTGGATCTGCGTGGGGTCGGTTCCGCCGCCCTGAAGCAGGTCTTTGGCAACTTGAGCGCCCGTCAGATGGCGGGGAGTCTGGAGGCGGAGCGGGTGCAGGGCAACGTCCGGCTGGGGCCGCCCTTCTCCCCCGGCGCCACCTACAATCTGAACGCCAGCGGCAACCTGACGGTGCGTCTCCCCGCCGACGCCAGCCTCCGCCTGGCCCTTCGTGCCGGCGGCAAGGTTCGCTCCCGCGTCCCCGGCCTGACCCTGGAGAAGGTGGACGGGGAGACGCGGGGCGTCCTGGGGGCGGGCGAGGCCAGCCTGGAGGCGCGGGCCGGCGGCAACATCTCCCTGCAACCCCTGGGGCCGGGGCGAGTGATGCCGGAGGCGCCCGAGTTCGACTTTGCGGCTGACCTGGAGGAGATGGGGGCGCAGATTGAGGCCCACGTCGCCGGGGCGCTGGCGGAAATGGAGGTTCGTCTGGCGGAGAGCCTGGGCCGCATAGACAGCGAGAAAATCCGCCGCCAGATGGAGCAGGCGGCGGAAAAGACGCGCCGGAAAGCAGAACGGGCGGCGGGGCGGGCCCGCCAGACAGCCGAGCGGGAAGCGGAAAAAGCGCGCCTGCGGGCGGAGCGGGCCGAGCGGCGTTGGCAGCGGGCCAGCGGGCATAAACCTCGTCCTAAGCAGAAACCGGCGACGGACGAGGAGCGCATGCGGGTGCTGCGCCTGGTGGAAGAGGCCAAGATCACCCCCGAGCAGGCGGCCGACCTGCTGGCTGCGCTGGAAGGGCGATGATTGATTTGAGATTTGTTGATTTGAGATTGACGGATTTCTCAAATGGCGCGAGGAGATAGACAAATATGGAACACACACGAGAACGGAGATCCAAATGGCAGATTCCATTCTTTACTGTCTGGACGGGACAGCAGTTTTCGCTGATCGGCAGCCACGTCTTACAGTTCGCGCTGGTATGGTGGCTCACCCAACTGACCGGTTCGGCGACCGTGCTGGCGATGGCGACGATGATGTGGGTGATCCCCCAGGTTTTCCTGGGCCCCATCGTGGGCGCGTACGTGGACCGTTTGAACCGGCGTGTGGTAATGATCGTGGCAGACAGCCTGATCGCGCTCGTGGCGCTGTGGCTGGCGTACCTGTTCTGGGCCGATACTATGCAGGTCTGGCACGTCTACGCCGCGCTGCTGGTGCGCGCGATTGGAGGTCTCTTTCACTGGTCAACGATGCAGGCTTCGACTTCGCTGATGGTGCCCGACGAGCACCTGACGCGCGTGGCGGGCCTCAACCAGACGATGCAGGGTGCGTTGAACGTGATTGGGCCGCCGCTGGGCGCGCTGTTACTGGCGGTACTCCCGTTCGAGGGCATCATGCTGATGGACGTGGGCACGGCGGCATTCGCCATTTTGCCGCTGTTCTTCGTGGCTATTCCGCAGCCAGAACGCACTTTGACAAAGTCAGAAAAGCCATCCGTCTGGTCCGACGTGCGCGAGGGATTGCGCTACGTCCGGGGCTGGCCGGGGCTGTTGGCAGTCCTGATCATGGCGACGGTCATCAACTTTGTGGTGAATCCGGCCTTTTCGCTAATGCCGTTGTTGGTGACGGAGCACTTTAACGGCGATGCCCCACAGTTGGCCTGGCTGGAGTCGAGTTGGGGGGTCGGCCTCGTGCTGGGCGGATTACTCTTGAGCGCGTGGGGTGGATTTCGCCGCCGCGTCTACACCTCGTTGATGGGCCTGATGATTGAGGGCCTGGGTATCACTCTAGTCGGCCTGGCGCCGGCGAACGTATTCTGGCTGGCAGTGGCCGGCATGTTTGTGGCCGGCTCTATGAACGCGCTCGTCAATGGGCCGTTGTTTGCCGTGCTTCAGGCGATCGTGGCCCCAAAGATGCAGGGGCGCGTGTTCGCGGTGGTGGCGAGTATGTCTTCGGCTGCCTTTCCCTTGAGCCTGGCGGTCGCCGGCCCGGTCGCCGACGCGATTGGCCTGCGCCCGTGGTACGTGGTGGGCGGCATCGTCTGCACGTTGATGGGGCTGGGCGCCTGCTTTGTGCCGGTGATCGTGAATATTGAGCAGAATCATAACGGCCACAACGTCGTCGGGAGCAAAACGCTGCCAGCCGCCGCTGTGCCTGCTAACATAGAGGCAGAGTAAGGCGCCAGCGAGGATAGGGAGAGGTATCTATTGAGGGACGATTGCGGATTCTGGAGTTAATCGAGGCGGGGGAGATCAGCGTCGAGGAAGGTTTCTTCGCCGTGGAGGTGGACGAGGGAGAGGACGGCGAGCAAGTACAAGTATACTTTGGTTAGGAGGCGAAAGATGACGACGAAGACTGACGAACGATTAAAGATCCTCCAGATGTTGGAGGAAGACAAGATCACGGCAGAGGAAGCCGCCACCTTGCTGCGGGCGATGGATGGAGGGCGGCGCGCGGCCCCAGGAGCACCTGGCCCAGGCAGGCAGGGCCGTTACCTCCGCATCCAGGTGACCGACCTGCCATCGGGCACGGGGAAGGTGAACGTGACCATCCCGGTGGAGATGGTGAAGGCCGGGCTGCGCATCGCGGAGCGGTTCGCCCCGGGGTTCGAGGACCTCGACCTGCAGGAACTGGGGGAACTGATCGCCAGCGGCGCGATCGGCAAGATCGTGGAGGTGATGGACGCGGAGGACAACGAGCGGGTGGAGATCTATGTGGAGTAGGCGCTATTCGCCTGGCGAATGAATTCGCGGCAACATCTGCCAAGTCGCCCTGCGGCGACTAGGACAATCGGCGAAGGCTGATTTTGCAAGCGTTGCACGCGGTTTCAACCGCCGTGGTCTTGTGAACGCTTACGTTTCGCGTTTCACCCGCGCATCTCCCACGCGCTTCGTCACGCCTATCTCGTCCAGGTGCTCCAGGAGTCCCTGCGCGTACTTGCGGCTGGTCTCGAACATGTCGCGTGTCTGGGCCAGGGTGATGCTTCCCTCTCGCTCAATGTGGGCGCGGACGCGAGCCACCATCTTCTCGTAGGTCTCGGGCAGGAACAGTACCCCCGGCGAGACTTGCACCAGGTCGCCCCGGGCGATCAGCACGCCCAGCACCTCCTCCCCCACTGCGGCGACGCTCTCCTTGAATGAGGGGGTGGTGTAGGGCTGGCGGCGGAAGCGGGCTAATAGCGCGTCTACCTGCCGCTGCTGTTCGGCGGTGAGACAGATGGTGTGGGATGGCAGCCGGACGGTGGCTCCTTCGTCCGCGATCAATCCCTCGGCGACGGCGCGGGCCAACGCCGCGTTGAACACTTTCGCCTCCAGCCGCAGCCCACTGCGCAGGGCCTCGCGCCCCATCCCCGCCTGCAACGGGAATTTTTGATGATAGGCGCCGAGTTCGCGGGAGATGAGATCGGTCAGGGCGGACCACCAGGCGCGTGAAGAAACCAGGTTTTTTCCTAAAAACCCTTCGGGCTGAACCTCAGGGCGAAGCCTGATTTCTTTCCGTTGAACACCCAGCACAACAGCCTGCCCTTCGTCCAAGAGTTGAACCAGCGCTTCCGGGGCCGCCTGGCCCAGGCCGCTGGCGGAGAGCAGGTCGCGGACGGGGGCGGGGCCGCGCCGTTCGAGGGCCTGCAACAAAATCTCGGCTGGGCTGCCCTGGGCCAGTGTCTCCAGGCGGGCTATCACCTCGGGGCGGAAGCGGCGGTGCTTGCGGCCCGGGTGAGGGTCCACGACGACACCCCCGCCCACGGTCGCGGGGGGCGAGGGGAGGCGGACGATGAAGCGGTCTTCTCTGACCAGCGCTACCGGCTCCTGGAGTCGCAACTGCGCCCAGCCAGATTGCCCCGGCGGCAGGCTGTCCTGACCCAGGAGCCGCACACGGGCCATCGTCTCAGCCGCGCCGGCGAAGAACTTTAGTTGGGTGTTGTGGCGCAACGGGCGCTGCGCTTGCCCTGAGCCCTGTCGAAGGGCCTGCCCTGAGCGTGGCCGAAGGATGGCGGGCAAGTAACGCAACTGCACGTCTACCAGCACTGTGGCCCGCAGCCAGCCGGCCGTGGTGACGACGTCGCCGCGCCTGAGGTCAACCTTGCTGACGCCGCTGAGGTTCATCGCCACGCGGCTGCCCGGCACTGCTCGTTCGACCTTTTGCTTGTGGGTCTGGAGACCGCGCACGCGGGCCTTTAACCCCCGGGGTAGAATCTCGACTTCCTGTCCCACCGCGAAACAGCCGCCGGTGAGAGTGCCGGTGACGACGGTGCCAAAGCCGCTGATGGTGAAAACGCGGTCTATCGGCAGCCGGGGCCGTCCCCGGTCGGGGCGGGGTTCGGTCTGGGCGAGTACCTCCTGCAACACGACCAGCAGTTCGTCCAGGCCCTGCCCCGTGCGGGCGGAGACGGGGATGATGGGTGCGTCCTCCAGCACCGTCCCCTCCAGCGTCTCCGACACGTCGGCGGCGACCAACTCGATCCATTCCTCGCTCTCGGCCAGATCCACTTTGGTCAGGACGACAATCCCGGTACCGATTCCCAGCAGGTCGATGATGGCCAGGTGCTCGCGAGTCTGGGGCATCACCCCCTCGTCGGCGGCGACGACGAAGAGAGCGGCGTCAATGCCTCCCATGCCCGCCAGCATGTTCTCGACAAAGTCCCTGTGGCCGGGTACGTCCACGATGCCGACCGGTTCGCCATTGGGCAGCGTGAGCCAGGCAAAGCCCAGGTCTATCGTCAGCCCCCGCTCCTTCTCCTCGCGCAGCCGGTCGGGGTCAATGCCGGTGAGAGCGTGAACGAGGGCGGACTTGCCGTGGTCTACGTGACCGGCGGTACCGATAACGTGCATCGTCTCCTACTCCTATTGGGGGAATTTAAGATTTACGGATTGAAGATTTAGGGATTTGAAAACTGCGCGACACATCGTGAGGAGAGGGAAAAAGCACTGGACAGTTGACTGTTTGTGCTTTTACGCTGTCTATGGTAAATCCGTCAATCTCAAATCAACAAATCTTAAATCACTCCTCCTATTGTTCGCGGTGCAAAATTGCCAGTTGCTCGTCAATCGGCGCGATAAAGGCCTCGTGTACATCCTGGATGGCCTTGAGCAGACTGGTGGCTTCGGCGCGGTGGGCCTCCCAGAGAGCATCCAATTGAGCACGATGTAGTTTAATGACCGGGGGCAGCGCATCCAGGCGCTTGAGGTGCTCGTCGTTGGTCCGCCCTTGTTGTCGCCAGCGCTCTTCAACTATTACCGCTTGCTTTTTTCGCGCCTTTAACCGTGCCGTCTGCCACTCTTTCCACTGCTGCTCAATGTGTTCTTCGGCCACACGCTGCCTTTCGGCCATCTCGTCCTGGCGTCTCTCTATGCGCACCTTGAACTTTTCCAGAGCACTGAGGGACCGCTTGACCTGTTGCTGCTGCTCAAAGAAGCCTTGCGTTTGCGTCCGTACCCGCTCCAATTCCTGGACCACCTCCTCGCCCTGGTCCAGATATTGCTGCATTTTCTGTTCGCGTTGAAAGTCCGAGATGCGCAGTTCTTCGATGGGTTTCTCGTACTTTTTCGTCTCCTGGATAGCCTGCTCAATGCGGGGTCTTTGCTTCTGGATGGCCTCCTCCAGGAGCGGGAACTTTGTGGACAAGGCTTCGATCCGCTGGCGCAACTCTGGAATATCGCTCTCCACCTCGACGATGCGGCGGGCATCGGCGCGGCGCTGCTCCTCCAGATAGACGACGGCCTTTTCCGGGTCTTGGATCCGCTTGCCGAGGTCAGCCACGGCAACCTCCACGTATTGGAGGTTTTCACTCAATCGCTGCTCCTCGGCCAGACGGGCGCTCAACTCTTCGTCGTAGCGAGGCAGGACGCGCAATTCTCTCTCCAGCCGGTTCAGGTGGCTGACTAGAGCCTCGTGCTCGATCCGGCGCAGCCGATCGGCTTCGGTCTGTTCTTTCCTCCGCACTTCCTCATTCCGATCCATGCGAAAGATCAATTCGGCCTTATAGTTCGAGATTACTTGCTCGAACTCGTCCACTTGAGACAAAACTCCCTGGACGCCCGCCAACGATGTTCGTAATTCCTGCATCTGAGCGGACTGCTGGGCCAGTTGCCGTTCCTGTTCCTGTATTCGTTCCTGCAGCGCGGCGACCTCGGCCTTGTCCTTGCGGCGCTCCTCATCCAGCCACTTGAGCGTCTGCATCGCCTGGGTCACGTTCATTGCCTGTGTCACATTCGTCGCCATCATCACACCCCCTGTGTAGGTTGGGTTGATTATAACATCATTTCCCCTCGCAGGCAACGGTTGACAGTTTGCCACGGGCCGCTATAATAGCCGTTAGATTGATCATTGGTATTGACGCCCGGATTGTCCACTATGCCCGGGGCGGAGTCCCCAACTACGTGCTGCACCTACTCGATGCACTGGCCGCGCTCGACGCAGACACGGACTATCGCATCCTGCACAGCCGCAAGGATCGTAACCCTCCGCTGCCAGGGCCGAACTTTTATCCCGTCGCCTGCTGGACACCTTCGCATCACCGGCTGGAGCGGTGGGCGCTGGGGGTGGAAGTGGCGCGACTGGGACTTGATCTGCTGCACAGCCCCGGTTTCGTCCCGCCTGTCGGAGGGGTAAGCCGGTCGGTGCTCACCATCCACGACCTGAATTTCCTCTATTACCCGCAGTTCCTCACTCCCGAAAGCCACCGCTACTACAACCAGCAGATCGAGTGGGTAGTGCGCCGTGCCGATCACATCCTGGCCGATTCACACGCCACCAAATCCGATCTGACCTCGCTGCTGGCTGTGCCCTCGGAGAAAGTCTCGGTCGTGCACCTGGCTGCCGATTCGACCTTCCGCCCATTGCCGGGAACAGAGGTCGGGCAAGTCGCTACGCGATACGGCCTGCAGCCCGGCCGGTTCTTGCTCTTTGTGGGGACGCTGGAGCCGCGCAAAAATCTGCCGGGTTTGTTGCAGGCCTATCGCTACCTTCTCGACGCGGAGGTGACGACCGCGCCGCTGGTGCTGGTCGGCGGCAAGGGCTGGCTATACGACGAGGTGTTTGAGCGCATCGAGGCGCTGCATCTGACCGAGGGGGTGTGCCTCCTCCACGGCGTGCCAGACGCCGACCTGCCGGGGCTGTACAACGCTGCCAGTGTGCTGACGATGCCGTCGTTCTACGAGGGGTTCGGGCTGCCGGCGTTGGAGGCGATGGCCTGTGGCACACCGGTCGTCGTCGCCGAGCGGGCCTCGCTGCCGGAGGTGGTGGGGGAGGCGGGACTGCTGGTGAATCCGGACGATCCGGGTAACATTGCCCAGGCGCTGGCCCGCGTGCTGACGGAGGAACCGCTACGAGTGCAGATGCGGGAATTGGGGCTGGCGCAGGCGGCGCGCTTCACCTGGGAAGAGACTGCCCGCCAGACTTTGGCTATCTACCGGAGGGTTCTAGCGCGGTAGGGGCGCACCGGGTATCATCTCGATATAACGAGGCCCTCACCCCTAGTCCTCTCCAATTTCCCCATCGCCTCATCCACCGTCGCGCGCACATGCACCAACGCCACCAGCGCCCGCACCATCCCGGCCGGGTCGGGGTGCTGCCAGACGTTACGCCCGATGGCGACGCCGGCCGCGCCCGCTTCCAGCGCCCCCGCCACTGCCTCCAGCACTCCCCGGTCGGCGGTGGCCTTTTCTCCACCTAGTACGACGACCGGCGCGTAGCAGGTCTCGGTGACTGCCCGGTATGTCTCCGGCGGGCCGATGTACAAGGTCTTGATGAAATCAGCCCCCATCTCGACGCCCACGCGGGCGGCGAAGGCGACGTCCTCGGCGGTGGGCTTTTCCCCATCGCGCCCTTGCACCAGCATCTCTGCCAGGAGGAGCAGCCCCCACCGGTTGCAATCGTTGGCCAGGCCAGCGAGCACGCGCAGGGAGGCCGACTCGTCGGGGAAGCCGATCATACCCATGCAGGCCAGGGCGTTGGCCCCCAACCGCAGCGCCCGCTCGACGGAGACGACCTGACGCAGGCCGGCCGGCTGCGGGTCGCGCACTGTGGAGCCGCCGTCGGCCCGCAGGATGAGCCCGGCGCGGCCCAGGCAGTCGCCAAAGCGGGCGACGACGCCGGCCGTGGTCAGCACCGCGTCGGCGCCGGCCTCCACGATGGTTCGCAGCATCTCTCCGGGCCGCTCTAGCCCCGCCATCGGGCCAAAGTAGGCGGCGTGATCCAGCGCCACGATGACCGTGCGGCCATCGGCGGCAAAGATGTGACGTGCGTGTGACTTGTTCATAGTTTCATATCCTTTCTGTCTCGCCTGTTCCCCGTCCTCCCCATTGAACGGCACTCACGCCCAGAATGACGATGATCATGCCAAGTATCTGAACGGGAACCATCTGCTCGTGCAAGAGCAGGGCGGCCAGGAGCGCCGTTCCCAATGGCGACAAGTTGAGCAAGACGTTCATCTCCAGGGCCGTCAGCGTTCGCAGAGCGTGATTGTACAGCATGTAGGCCAGGGCAGTGTTGATCGCTGCCAGCCACAGGACGATGACCAGGCCCGCCAGCGAAAAGTCGGGCAGTCCCTCCACGACGAGAGCCAGGAGCAAAAGGAGTCCCCCGCCAAAACCCAGCGGGATGGCGGTCAGGGCGACAGTCTGCACCTGTTGAGCTTTGGCCACCTCGCGCCCCAGGACGCCAAAGACGGCAAAGCCCAAAAGGCCGACTCCCACGACGCCCACAACCAGCGGCTCGCCGGCGCCCAGGCCAGGTGAGAAGAAGAGCCATCCCCCTGCCAGGCTGATCAAGAGTCCCACGACCTGCCATGCGGACGGCATTTCCTTCAAGCACAGGATTCCCAGAAAGAGAATCGGAACTGGGACGAGGCCGAGCAAAAAGGAGCCGGTAGTAGCCGGCAGGTATTGTAGCCCCCAGAAGAGAGTGCCGTTACCGATGGCATAGGCGCACAGGCCGATGAGGAAGAGGCGGCCCCAGTGCCCTGGAGCCGGATCGCGCCGCAGTCCTCCATTACGAACCATCAAGGGCAGGAGCAGCAGGAAGGCGGTGAAATACCGCAGCCCGGCCAGGGTCAGTGGTTTCAGGCAGGCCAGCCCCATCTTGACGAGGACGAAGGAGGAGGCCCAGATGACGCAGACCAGGAGGCCTTGGGCAATGGCTCCCAGACGAGAGGAATTTTGAATTGCGAATTGCGAATTGCGAATCACGTTTCACGCCTCGAACACGACGACGGTCTTTAACCCCACCTGGTTCATCGCATACGTAATCGCTTCGGGCGTCTCCTCGAAGGGAGACGTGGCTGTCACCCGGTCGCCGACTCGCCAGCGGGCGCCTTCGCCGGCCGCCACCACCTCGCCCACCAATTCGTGCCCCAGTGCGTAGCGTGGCCCGCCGGTGTAGCCCGCCCACACAAACTTCCCCCCTCCCCCTCCACGTCGTCGTTGAGCCACTTGTTGCCGGTCAACCGGTGCAGGCGATACTGCAGAGGTAGCCGGTCAGGTAAGTGGAGGGCACAGAGTAGCCTGACCCTGAGCGGGTAGACGTTCCCCGAGCACGGACATGTTCGCGATGGTCCTCCGGGCGAAGTTTGCGCCCTGCATTCACCTTGCCGCCTGCGACGTGGCAGTGGATGTCAACCCCGCCGGGCATGACCACCAGACCTGTGGCGTCAATGATCTCCGCGGAGCGACTAAAGTCGCTACTACGCTCGCAGGAAACGATTTTGCCGTCCTCGATCCACAAGTCGCGCACTTGGCCGTTGATCCCGTTTTGGGGATCGTAAACCTCGCCGTTGACAATTCCATTCCAGGTAGGACAAGTTGGCAACTTGTCCTACGGGCACGACCTTTTCACTCTTCTCCACCAGTTTCACGACCACGTTGCGTCCCACGGGATCGCGTGACCACTTTGCCTCTCCCAGCAAAATCGCCTTGTCCATCCAGTTGATCGCCACCACGTCCACCTGGCTATCTCGCGCCCAGTGGCTCCCGGCTCGCTCCGGCACAAACGGCAGCCGGCCGGCGTCTCCCTGCACGCTGATCCATTCACGGCACAACTCTTCGAAAGTATAGGTACCGATAAAGTCAATCAGGTGGCGCTGAATCTCTTGCAAAGTATATCTGGTGCGCCCCAGCGCAA
>JADHWW010000189.1 GCA_016783285.1 Anaerolineae bacterium | reverse complement strand
AATTTTCTCCAACTCTTCCTGCGCTTCCGCCAGAGCCTCCATTCCTTTCTGAAAGGCGTCGTCGCCGATCTCGGCCGCGTCCTTCAGCGCGGTGGCCTGGGCCAACCCGGCCTCGGCTGCGGCCACCTGCGCTCTCACCTGGGCGATCCGGGCATCCAGTTCCTGGGGGTTGTCGCGGATGGCGATGAGGTCCTGCCAGGCCTGGTAGGTCCCGTCGCGGGCCGCCTCGGCCTGGGCCAGCCCCGCTTCCGCCTGCCGGATCTGCTCCGGGCGGACGCCGGCCTGTGCCTGGGCCAGCCCCGCCTCGGCCACGTCCAACGCCGCTTGCGCCATCTCGATCTGAGCCTCCAGCAACGTCGCGTCCAACCGCGCCAGCACTTGCCCGGCCTCAACCTCGTCTCCCTCGTCCGCTAGTAACTCGACCACGCGGCCACCCAGTTCCGGCGCGACGGTGACCTCCTCGGCCTCAATGAACCCGGAGGCCGTCAGGTCACTCGTCTCGGTCTCGGCCAGCGCCAGTTGCACTTGCACCTGGCGCCAGGCCGCCGGGTTCGTGGCGAAGTAGACTCCCGCCACTGCCGCGATGATGACGACCACGGCGACGATAATGATCAGAATGGTTCGCTTTCGCTTCATATCCTTACTCCTAATCCTAATCCGCTAATTCTGCTGATCCGTGTTCTCCATCTCAGAACACGGATGGGCGGGATTATCTGATCTGATCCGCCAATCCTCCTAATCCGCTAATCCTGCCAATCCATGTTCTCCCGCACGTTAGAGATGAAAACGTCCTCCAACGACGGGGCGATGACGTCCATCGCCCGCACCTGTACGCCCGCCTCGGCCAGCGATTGCCCGATGCGGGGTTTGTAGTCTGCAATCCCTTCGGCCACCACGTGGATCAGCGCGCCGTACAGCGCCACCTCCTCGAACAGGTCCATCTCCCGCAGGAGACCAATCGCCACGTCTGGCTGAGTGCAGTCAATCTCCAGCACCTGCCCCTGCATCTTATCCAGTTTGATCTCCTCCGGCGAGCCCTGGGCGATGATTTGCCCGTTATGAATGAAGGCCAGGTCCTGGCAGTGCTCGGCCTCATCCATGTAGTGTGTCGTGACAAATATCGTCGTCCCATCCTCGGCCAACTCGTACAGCAGGTCCCAGAAAGCGCGACGGGAGATGGGATCCACCCCGGCGGTTGGCTCGTCCAGGAAGAGCATTTCCGGCTCGTGCAAGATCGCCGCGCCCAGGGCCAATCGCTGCTTCCAGCCGCCGGAGAGGTTGCGCGTCAACTCCCTCTCCCGCCCTTCGAGCCCCGCCATTTCGATCACGAACTGCTTGCGCTCCCGCAGCCGCTCGCCGCGCACGCCGTAGGTGCGCCCGTAGAAATCCAGGTTCTCGTTCACGGTAAGGTCATTGTAGAGGCTGAAACGCTGAGACATGTAGCCAATGTTGCGGCGGATCTCCTCTGGCTGGCGCACGATGTCGTAGCCTAGCACGGTCGCCTGGCCTGACGTGGGCCGCAGGAGGCACAGGAGCATACGAATGGTCGTCGTCTTGCCCGCGCCATTGGGCCCCAGGAAGCCGAAAATTTGTCCGCGCCGGATGTTGAACGTCACACCGTTCACGGCGGTAAAGTCACCGAACTTTTTGGTCAAATCTGTTACTCTGACGGCGTAAGGGTTGGACAAGGTGAGCCTCCGGGTTTATAATATCGTTGGGATGATTTTAGATTTGTTGATTTGAGATTGACGGATTTACGATAATGGGGGAATTCAAAATGGGTGTGCCAACTGTTGAACCGGTGTCGCAACGATATTGGGATGATATGCGCTGGTCCCGCGAGCACAGCACCGAACTCCACCAACGCTTTGGGGAGGATAGCCTTCACGGCGGGAGCATCTGGATCGCTATCTACAATAAAGAGGTGGTTGGATGGGGACCTGACATGGTAGAAGCAGAGAGGATGGCTGTTGAAAAGACTGGCGTGGGTACCAGAGAGATTTTCGTAAAATTTATTGAGAGAGGGGCGCCAATCTATGGCCAACTTACACTTTGACATAGGGTGGAGGGAAAGATGAGTGCGCAGACTGTCGTGCGAGAACCGCAGCGCTACTGGGATGACGTGGAGTGGATGCGCCAAAATGCTACCGAACTCTATCGCAAGTACGGGATAGATGACGCCATTATCTGGTTGGCCATCTTTAACAAACAAGTGCTGGCTCATGGCCGTGACCTCGGAGAAGTCGGAAGAATTGCTGTGCAAAAGTCAAGGAAGCCGGCCGACGAGATTTTCACTGATTGCCTTGTAGGGGTATCAATCATTCTATGATCAACCTGCATTTTACCACGCACAGAATCGTGAGTGCCCGGTATAGCAATGTGCCCATCACGGTCATTCGCCTGAAGGGGTGGGTGAAACTTTTGCGAGCAGATGACACGTTTGGTGAGGCCCGACACGCTATCATTGACACGGGTGCTTTCGTCTCTATCATTCCGTTACACATCTGGCAGGGTTTGGCTCTCAGCATCAGCGCCGATAGTGTCACCTTCGGTGGTATCAATCCGCATCCTGAATGCCAGGTTCCATCCGTGTTAGGCCAGATCACCGGTATTCTTGTGGATCGAGAGAGCCATCTCAGTCCAGAGTTTGTCTTCCCTGCTTTCCTTGCCAAAACCGATCAGGTACCCCTCATCCTCGGCTTTGCCAACCTGCTCTCCAGATTCAACATCTGCTTCGATTACGGAAGCGGAGAAGCCTTCGCACTCTCCACCAGCGTCGGCTAACCCGCCCCCCTCCGCTTGCGAATCAGCGAGATGAACGCCTCTTCCATCCGCGGACGGGTCTGGCGCAGCCCCTGCACGGCGATCCCCGCGCCGCTCAACGCCCCCTGGATGGCCGGCGTACGCCGTATGGCATCGTCTACGAACACGTGCAACAAGTCACCGTAGGTTTGCACCTCCAACACGCCGGGGAGCCCCTCGATGACCCGGCTCGCCTCCCGCAGCCGGTCGGGCCGCAGTTCCAGCAACTCTCCCTCCACCAGCCCCTTGATCTGCTCCGGCGTGTCGCAGACGATGACGTTCCCCTCGAACATTAACGCCACCCGCGAGCAGCGCTCCGCCTCGTCCATGTAGGGCGTGCTGACAAAGAGCGTCACCCCCTGCAAGTGCAATTCGGTCAGGATGTCCCAGAACTCGCGCCGTGAGACCGGGTCCACGCCGGTGGTCGGCTCGTCCAGGAAAATCACCTCGGGCTGGTGGATCAGCGTGCATGCCAGCGCCAGCTTTTTCTGCATACCGCCCGAAAGGTGGGCCGCGCGTCGCTTTTGGAACCTGGTCAAGCGGGCGAACTTTAGCAAACGGGCGATGTGCTCCTCCCGCTCCTGTCGTCCGACCTGAAAAATATCGGCGAAAAAGACCAGGTTCTCCAACACCGTCAAATCGCCGTAGAGGGAGAATTGCTGCGCCATGTAGCCGATGCGCTTTTTGATCTCCTCCGGCTCCTTCACCGTGTCGAAGCCGGCCACGCTGGCGCGGCCCTCGCTGGGGTCCATAATCGCGCACAACATGCGGATCGTCGTCGTCTTGCCGGCCCCATCCGGCCCCAGCAGGCCAAATATCTCGCCGCGCCGGATGCTCAAGTCGAGCCCGTCCACAGCGGTGACCTTCTTGAACCGCTTTGCCAGATTATGCGTTTCTATGACACATTGTTCATTGTTCATTGGGATAGTCAGTGAGCCCGGCGGGAAATCTGCCCAGCCTCAGATCACCCCTTCACCTGCCAGCACGGCCTTCAGCGCCGTGATTGCCACCTCGAGCATCTCGTCGTCCGGCTCGCGGGTCGTCAGCCGCTGGAGTGCCAGGTTCGGCGCGACTATCACCCGCATCCAGGGCCGGTTGGCAAGGCGGGCCGTCAGGCGAAGAAACTCGTAGGCGATACCCACGATGACCGGGAGTAACGCGATCCGGCTGAGCACCCGCCAGAGCAACGACGGTGGGCGGAAGGGAGCGAATATCAGAACCGTCAGCACGACCACCGTGAGGAGAAAGGCCGTACCGCAGCGGGTGTGAGCCGTCGAGAAGGGACGCACTTTGTCAACAGTCAGCCTCATCCCAGCCTCGTAGGCGTTAACCGTCTTGTGCTCGGCGCCGTGGTAGGAGAACACGCGCCGCATATCGGGCATGAGGCTGATGACCCATACGTAGCCCACGATCAGGAGCAGCCGCACGATCCCTTCAAACAGGCTAGTGAGCCATTCTGAAGGGATGTAGGGAGCCAGCAATCCCACCAGAAACGATGGAAGTAGCATAAAGAGTCCCACGCCCAGGCCGATCCCCAGGAGCGCCGTCCCCCAACTTGCCGGTCCAGAAAACGAGACCTCCTCGCCGGCCGCCACGTCAGCCGACATCATGAGTGCCTTCATCCCCAAACCAAGCGCGTCCCACAGCATGACGAGACCGCGCAGGAAAGGGATGCGGCTGATGGGGCCACGGTAGAGCGCTTCGTTGAGCGGCTCTGTTTTCACGACGATCTGACCGTCGGGGTGGCGCAGCGCGACCGCCATCGTGCGCGATCCACGCATCATCACCCCTTCGATGACTGCCTGCCCTCCATAGTTAAATTGTTTACTCACCAGATGCCTCCTCATACAAGTAGGGGCGCGGTGGCCACGCCCCTACGCTCACGTCGTTGATTTGATGGGCGCGGCCATCGCGCCCCTACCACCCTTCCAGGTACTTGGCCCACACGCCATTGCCCGCCAGATAGCGCCCGAAGAGGTACTGCGCCGTGGGGCGTGGCTCGAAGGGCCGGCGCAGCAATTTCATTCGCGCTTCTGTCAGTGTGCGCCCACCCTTGCGCCGGTTACATTGCGGGCAGGCCGCCACCAGGTTCTTCCAGGAATGTTGTCCCCCTCGATAGCGGGGCACGACGTGGTCTAGTGTCAGTTGACTCGTCTGCCGCCCGCAGTATTGGCAGCGGTACCCGTCCCGGCGCAGGATCTCGCGCTTGCACAGCCGCACGCGGGGGCGTGGTCGGCGCACCATGTAAACCAGGCGGACGACGGACGGGCGCTCGTAGGTGCGGGAGACGGTGTGGATAAACCCCCGGCCGTTCTCCAGCACCGTGACCTTGCCCGCCAGGATCAGCCCCATGGCGCGCTTAGTGTTGCAGACGTTGATGGGCTCGTAATTGCCGTTGAGTACCAGGACAGGTTCGTTCATCAGAACATTCACGTGATTATCCAGCGTTCAGTATAGCACACCTGGCCCAAGCCGTCAACGATTCGCTGCCCGCCACAGATGCGCTAGTCGCCGGTACTTTGCCGCCTCGTAGTAGGCCATCAGCAGGCTCAACCATAGCCCGTGCAGCCCGTCCCGTGTCCCGCGCAGCGTGACGAAGCGCCACCAAAAATGGCGCGCCGCCTGGGTGTAGGGAGTGTAGAAGCGAGGGCTGACTCCCTCTTCAAAGAGGATGGCGGCGTCTATGTTGGTGTACTTTTCCTGCCGGGCGATAAAGTCGGCCAGGTCGTCATAGTTGTAGTGGATGAGCGGATGCTTCAGGCACCCTTGAGGCCCGTCCGCCACGGTCACCTCGTGTACCGGCCGCTCCCAGTACACGCGACCGCGAAGGAGCAGGCGCGACTGGTAGTCAGGATACCAGCCGGCCCCCAGGGTGAGTCGGCCAAAGATATAGTTGTGACGCGGCACGGCCCAGGCCACCTCCTCGTGATTTCCGTTCGTCACCGACCGCACTTCCGCCGCGAGTTCCGGCGTGGCCCGCTCATCGGCGTCCACGAAAAAGATCCACTCCGCCTCCACCCGTTCCATCGCGGCGTTGTGAAACTGGGCATAGTTCTCAAAGGGATGTTGCATCACCTCCGCCCCGGTCTCGCGGGCCAGTTCTGCCGTCCGGTCGGTGGTGCGACAGTCCATAAAGACGACGCGATGGGCCGTCCAAGCCAGGCTCTCCAGGCAGTCCACGATGTTGTGCTCCTCGTTCAGGGCGCAGACGATGGCAATCACGTGCATTGGACTCCCTCCCAGGCGCGGAGGACTTGCTGACAGGCGGATACCATCTCCGGGGAAGCGTCCCGCATCCGCCGCCGCATTCCGGCACGGACTAGCGCCCGTGCCAGCCGTCGCGTGATCGGCCCGTGGTGACGCGCGTAGAGCCGCGCCCGGCTGGTCCAGAGGTTCACGAAGGAGGGAATGCGAATCTGACCGCTGGACTGGCCCGCGTGATGGATCACCCGGGCAGCAGGCACGCAGTAGGCCCGCCAGCCGGCCTCGCGCATACGCCAGCACCAGTCAATCTCCTCGCAGTACATCCAAAAGCCCTCGTCCAGGAGCCCCACCTGCTTGATGGCTTCCCGCCGCACCATCATCGCCGCTCCTAGAGGATGATCCACCTTGAAGGGGGCCTCACCTTCGTAGAGGCGGCGCGGGTAGCGGCCGTTGAGCGAGGTGTCGTAGAGGCGGGGAGGCAGGGGAAGAAACTCGAATAGGAGTTGCGTCAGGCCTGGAAAACAAAAGGCCGAGTGCTGGAGAGAGCCATCGGCGTAGAGCAGTTTCGCCCCGGCCACGGCGGCCTGTGGCGTGCGCTCCATAAAATCCACCAGCGCCGCCGTCGCGCCAGGCTGCACCTCCGTGTCCGGGTTCAGCAACCAGATGTAGGGCGAATTGCGAATTGCGAATACTTCGACTGGGCTCAGTACAAGTTGCGAATTGCGGAGGATGGTTCTGAGTGCAACGTTATTGGCCCGGGCAAAGCCCAGGTTCTCGTCGCAGGCGATGAGGTGGACGGTGGGGAATGTTTCCGCCACCATCTCCGGCGTGTCGTCGGCGGAAGCGTTGTCCACCACCCAGACCTGGGCTTGCAGGTCAGACCGGGCCAGGTCGGCGAAGAGGGAACGCAGACAGGCCACCAGCAGGTCGCGCACGTTCCAACTGACGATCACCACGGCCAGGTCAGGCATTGTCTACTGTGCCAACCTAGGTGATCTCCTCCCGCACCTTGGAACTGGCGTAGTCCAAGACCCACACCACGGCGGCGATAGCCCATACCGCCATGCCTGCCTCCTCATACATCAACAGACGAATCCACTGCTGCAGCAGGTAGCCGATGCCGCCACCACCCACGAAACCGATGATGGTACTCATACGCACGTTGATGTCCCAGCGATAGACGGTGAAGGCCAGATAGGGTGGCACGATTTGGGGAACGACGGCATAGACGACGGTCTGCAAACGATTGGCGCCGGTGGCGGTGATGGCTTCGATAGGGCCGGGATCAATGGATTCTACTGCCTCGGAGTAGAGTTTGCCCAGCGCGGCGACGGAGTGTACGGCCAGGGCCAGCACGCCAGCGAAAGGCCCCAGTCCCACCCAGACCACAAAGATAATGGCCATGATCAGCGGCTCGATGGAGCGCATGATGTTGAGGATGGTGCGCACCACGTAATAGACGGTCATGCTGACAGGGTTACCGCCCATCAGGTTGCGGGCCGCGAGGAAACTGACCGGGATGGCGACGAAAATGGCTATGGTGGTGGCCATCAGAGCCAGAAAGATGGTCTCTATCATCTTCTCCACCACCATGAAAAAGGTCTCGCTGAGGTGCTGGGGTCCCACTTCGCGCTGCATCCGCGCCTGGACGCGATACAACTGGGGACCCTTGCCTTTGGCCTCGGCAAATGGCTTCTGCACGATGACGGTGATAGGTGGGATCCTTCCCTCTTCGTCGGTTTCGAACTTTAGATAGTCGCCCTCGTACCGCACCTTGAACTGCATCTCACCAGCGAGATTGGACCACCAGATACGGCCCTGCGAGGAAGGCCAGAAGTTGCCGCCTTCGACGGTGAACGTATCGCCGGGTTCCCCGCAGGTCTTATCCATAAAGACGAGGTAAGGTTCATCCTCCACAGGTACGCCTTTGGAGGGTGGTGAATCGGAACACGGCGATTCAAACTGGACTTCGCCTACCAGTTTTTCGATGTCGCGCTCGAGGACAGCAGGGTGGAAAAGGCTGGAGACCAGCGGCTTGACGTCCGCCACATCGGTAAAGAGGCGTGGGAGATTGATCTCGGTGACTCCCCAGCCGATGACGTACAGGGTGAGGGCTATTATGAGGAAGGGCAACGTGGACGAAAGTCGCCTCTCCCG
>JADHWW010000188.1 GCA_016783285.1 Anaerolineae bacterium | reverse complement strand
CCGTAGGGTCTTCACGCGGCGGTTCCGAGCCGATGTGCCGGGCCAGGTGGGCGAAGAAGGCTTCCGGCTGTCCGGCGCCCAACCCCACCGCGCATATTCCCACCCCGGTCGTGGCAACCCACACCGGGCCGACCGGCGATTCTATCTGGGCATAAACAATGTCTGTGTTCATTCTGTCATTCCTCCCTGGAGGTACTTTTACAGCAGTGAGACAAGTTGTGTGATGTGCTCCAGGATGACGTGGGCGCCGGCCCGCTCCAATTCCTCCCGTTCGCCAAAGCCACATAGTACCGCTATTGCCCACGCTCCCGCCCGCCGGGCGGCCTTTACGTCCACCGTCGTATCCCCCACCATCACACACCGTTCGACGGGCACGCCCAGTAGCCGGGCCGCGTGCAGGATAGGGGCCGGGTGGGACTTGAGCCGCCAGGTGCTTTCGCGGGTCACTAATGCCTCGAAGACATCGCGTAGGCCGTATTGGGCCAGGAACGTTTCTGCCTCACCCAGGCCCCGCGTGGTGACTACCGCCAGCCGGTAGCGCCCGTTCAATCCGGCGAGCATCTCCTCCACACCTGCGACGATGCGAGAGTTACTCTGCGTGCGCAAGCCGCGCCGGCGGCGAAGACAGCCGGTGAACGCGCTTAGCGGCGCGTCCAACCCCAGCAAGTCCACCAGCGTCATCAGTACATTGCCGGGGGTCTCGGAGGCCATGATCAGACGACGGGCGGCCTGCTGCGGGTGGGGCCAGTGCAGCCACTGCAACCGACGTGCCAGCATCTCCACCGCTTGGTCGTCGGTGTCCATCAGCGTCCCGTCCAGGTCGAACAAGACGGCGTCTATTGCGTCTTTGTCTAACATTTCTTTTACCGGCAGATCAACATTGGCTGCCGGGATTCGCGCAGCACCTGGTCAACCGAACTGCCAATCACGACCTCCAGCACCGGGCTGAACCCATAGCCGCCCACGATGATCAGATTGCTCTCGTGCACTTGAGCCGTCTTCAGGATCGCCTCGGCGACGGGGCCACTCTCTTTTACAAAGGTGGCCTGCATCCCACCGGCCTTCGTCGCTGGCTTGCCGGGGCAGGAAACTGCGGGTAAAGTCGGAATAGCGCCCTACGCTCCCGACGATGGCATCCAGCGGGATTTCCTGCAATCTCCGTGATCCGCTGCTCCTGGTCTTCAACTTCCGGCGCACGTCCTCGAAGGAGAGGAGATCAGCCGACTTGCCGGTCAGGCGGGCCAAGATCCTCTCCAGGGCGGCGCTGCGCCGGGCGCGGCGAAAGTCCCGCACCGCCAATGAAATGCTCAGGGCACTCTGATCCGTCATAGCGATAGCCTCCCTAATCCAGCATCCAGCCAATAGTATCACGACACCGCGAGACTGTCAAAGTGACTCTACGCGATAGCCCCGCCTTGTGAGGCGAGGCCGTGATGTACTCTGTTTCGATCATCGCGCACATTGGGCATACTGTCTCTCGTGCCCGCGCGCGCTGGGTACGCAATGACTTCGGCCACACCTTGATCTTTGATGAAAGCGGTCCTTATGCCGGGACTGTTACTTGCCTATCCGGTAGTGGGTTCATAGTTGGGTAGCGCTCCTCGACAATTGAGATAAATGTAAACAAGGCCAGGGGATTGACGTGCTTCAACCCCTGTTTATTACTTCATCCACACTGGCCTCTCCCACCACCTGCGCCGGACCTGCGACCGCTTCATTCTGCTGGACAAGGCGATGATGGAACGGTGTTGGCTGGGCAAGAGAAGGTAGCACACTGGCCGATTGCGTCCCACCCGCGCAAGTCGGCGCGTGAGTGACGGCGAAACGACCGCCCCGACCTGCGACGGTTGGGGCGGTTTTGTGTTGCCTGGCTTGCGGCGGCGGTTCAAGGTTTTGACTTCCCGGCTGAAGTGGGCTATCATGCGCCTGCCCGATTCCGGCTGCGGCAGTGATTATCCAGGCAGAATCAGGAGGTAGAATTGAATAGGCTTATTTCACTGTTCTTTTTCGTGACTTTCCTTGCCTGCGCTACGATTGCCTGTAGGTCGGGTCCAACTCCCACGGAAGCCCCGACCGAGCAGCCGACGGAGGTGCCCACCCAGGTCCCGACCGCGACACCTGCCGAGGAGCCGACACCCTCCCTGGGCGACACCTGGACCCGCCCGGCCGACGGGATGGTGATGGTCTACGTCCCGGCAGGAGAGTTCGAGATGGGCAGCACCGGGGGCGACGACGACGAGCAGCCGGTGCACACCGTGGCCCTGGACGGCTTCTGGATAGACCGCACCGAGGTGACCAGCGCCCAGTATGAGCAGTGCGTGGCGGCCGGGGCCTGCACCCCGTGCTATGGCGACAGTGCTTACGACGACCACCCGGCCATCTACGTCACCTGGTATCAGGCAGGGACCTACTGCGGGTGGGCCGGGGGGCGGTTGCCAACGGAGGCCGAGTGGGAGTATGCCGCACGGGGGCCAGAGGGGCGGGTGTTCCCGTGGGGGGACGAGTTCGACGGGACGCGCCTGAACTACTGCGATGCCAACTGTGAGAGGGACTGGGCCGACGAGACGGTGGACGATGGGTATGCCAACACCGCGCCGGTGGGGAGTTTCCCGGCGGGGGCCAGTTGGTGCGGGGCGCTGGATATGGCGGGCAACGTGTGGGAGTGGGTGACCGATTCGTACGGCAGCGACTACTATGACCGTTCGCCTTCCCGGAATCCGACCGGGCCCTCCTCCTGGGAGACTCGGGTGCTGCGCGGGGGGGCGTGGGGCTTTGATCCGTACTACGTGCGCGGCGCCAATCGCGACTGCTTCGTCCCCAGTATTACGTACGGCCACGTCGGCTTGCGTTGCGCCAGGGATTCTGAATGACTATAAGTCAGATCTCCTCCCGCCCTCCATCACCCGCGTGAGCGTCACCACGTCGGCGTACTCCAAATCGCCGCCCACGGGCAACCCCCGGCCCAGCCGGGTGACGCGCACGCCCAGCGGGCGCAACCGGGTCAGCAGGCGCGAGTCAGAGCGATGATTTCATCAATCACTACGTCCACGTCAAACTCGTCGAACTCAGGGCCCTCATACGCCATGTACCTGCCATCTTCGAAATGGAACATGCATACGCCGACACCATCGTGATAGTACTCGCGCAGAGACCTCATCCGGCCAAGAATCCACTAACTTACCCGGCTCAACCGGCGTCCTCGGATAGATTGATAGGCGCTGCACAGTTGTTCATACGCTGCCTGGTCAATAGCAAGTTGCCCCAACAACAAAATCGGTAGTGTTCAAACCGAACAAATGAGCCAGGGTTTCACACTGGACACTTTCTGCTAATCGGTTATACTGTTGCCTTCCGAATCCACTGATGATGGAAGGGCCACAGCGAACAAAATGCGCGACATAGGAAACACTTTGAAAGCCGAGCAGAAAACGAGGCAATCCAGCCAAGGGGCTGGTGACGGTCGAACTGACCGGCGAAGACCGCCATCTGGAACTGAGCTTCCGTATCGATCGAGATGCCTTGGCTCAAGCACAGGTTCTGGATGGCAAATATCTACTGGGTACAAATGCCTCGCATCTCTCTGCCAGTGAAGCTTTGACCTGGTTCAAGGCTCAGGATGGCGTCGAGAAGCGCAATGGCGATCTCAAGGGACCATTGCGGGTGCGCCCGCTGTATCTGCAATCCAATCAGCGGATCGAGAGCCTGGTTTTCATCAACCTGTTGGCCCTACTGGTGCGCGCTCTCCTGGAACTCCGCTGTCGGCGGGCCGGTTTGAACTACACAGCAGACCGAGTCCTGCGTGCCTTTGAGCCGCTCTACGCCACCGCTCAGGTCTTCGTGGACGGATCACGACTCACCCAACTGGGAGAGATGACGCCTTTCCAGCAACGTGTGTTGGACAGATTGCACGTTCCATCACCGACACGCTATTTGCACAACCTCCCCGGCTAGCGCTTCTGGGGGACGAGTTGACCCGCAGTCACGGCATCCGCGTCGTCGCCGATCCCGTGGATCGGACACCCCAACGGGGCCCGGACACACCAGGCTCTCGGCATAAGCCACCTGTCGAGATCGGGTGAGAGTTGACAGGCCTGGCAGCCGAACCGTCGTTGGCTCACCTGGACGACGAGACCGGCTCTGGGCGTGGCTGCTCCAGTTGCCTCCTTCAGTGAGCGCAGACTGACATCGACTGCTGCTCGCCACCCAGGTGGATCGTATCCACCGGTCAGCAGTAGGTAGTGCTCAGCCTGCCGCGCTGGCCCTACCATACCGCAGGGCAGGCGGGACGCCATCCTGGAACATCAGTTCTAGCGGCGTCACCGAGGGTTCAGTGCGTCTATTCGATTGGAAAGGTACGAGCGAACTGTCGAAAATAGGCTCAGGTTGTCAGACTGATGACGAGGGTTGGATATGGCAAGTGGGTCAGTTGTTGAGTAGACAATACGAGATAGGCGATTCGGATAAGCCTGTTTTGTGGGTTGCGCCTGGCAGGGTAAACTTGTGCAATTTGCGAAAGTGCTCCTCTTTGCTCCTTCTACCTATCTGCGTTATAATACCGTCATCTGTTCAGGAGTTGCATCTATGGAAGAGCGTCTGCAAAAGATACTGGCCCGTGCCGGCTTTGGCTCCCGCCGTGCCTGTGAGGAATTAATCCGTCAGGGGCGGGTGGCACTCAACGGTCAGGTGGCCCAACTGGGGCAGAAGGCCGACCCGAACCGTGACCACATCACCGTGGACGGAAAGCCGGTGCAGACAGACCGTCCCCGCACCTACGTCGCCCTCCACAAACCCCGTGGTGTTCTCTCCGACGAGGGAGACGGCTCGGGCCGTCTTTCCACGGCGCGCGATTTGGTGTCGCTGCCGGGGCGCCTCTTCCCGGTGGGCCGGCTGGACTTGCGGAGCGAGGGGCTGATACTCCTCACCGACGACGGTGACCTGGCCTACCATCTGACCCACCCTCGCTTTGGCCACGAGAAAGAGTACCGTGCCCTCGTCGAGGGTGAACCGGACGCGGCGACGCTGAGAAAGTGGCGGCGTGGTGTGTTCCTGGATGGAAAACGCACGGCCCCGGCCGGAGTGACTGTCGCCAGGCAGGAGAAAGGCACGACCTGGCTACGGGTGATCCTGCGCGAGGGGCGCAAACGGCAGATACGGCGCGTGGCGGCGATGCTAGGCCATCCGGTGCATCGCCTCATCCGCGTGCGCATCGGCTCGTTACGCCTGGGGGATTTGAGGCCGGGGCAGTGGCGCAGACTCACCGGCGCGGAAGTCAAAGCCCTGCGGTCGGCAGCGCAGAAATCGCCGCAGAAATCACGAAAGGGTAAACCCGCAAGTTGAAACCGTCCACGATTGCCATTGACGGCCCGGCGGCCTCGGGCAAGAGCACCGTCGGCGAGTTGCTCGCCCAACGGTTGGGCTATCTTTATTTCGACACCGGCGTGATGTACCGCGCCGTGACCTGGGCGGCGCTGGAGCGCACCATCCCCATCGAGGACGAACCGGCGGTGACGGCCTTGGCGGAGCGCCTCCGCATTGACGTCACCTCGCCGACGGTGGACGACGGCCGCCAGTACACCGTCCTGGCCGACGGGGTGGATGTCACCTGGACTATCCGCACGCCGGAGGTGGACGCCCACGTCTCGCCCGTCTCGGCCTATCCGGGCGTGCGGCGGGCGCTCGTCGCGCAGCAGCGGCGAGTGGCGACGGGGGGGCGAGTGGTGATGGTGGGACGCGACATCGGCACCGTCGTCCTGCCCGACGCTGACCTCAAACTCTACCTGGATGCCAGCGTCGAGGAGCGGGCGCGGCGTCGCTGGCGGGAGGTGCGGGCGCGAGGGAAGGAGACCGGCCACGAAAAAGTGCTGGCCTCGATGCGTCGCCGCGACGAGATTGACAGCAGCCGGGCGGACTCACCGCTGCGCGTGGCCGAGGACGCCATCGTCGTGGATACGACTGACTTGAACATTGAGAGAATGTTGGCGGAGGTGGGACGGTTGGTGGAGAACGATGAGGAGTAGCGTTCAGGCTCTCGCCGGAACGAGGTGTACCCGAATTACACTCCCCCCGACGGCGATCTCGTTCTCGCGGACTATCAAAGATACGTCGGCGCGGGCCGGTGGGAGGAAAACCAAACGGTCGTCAACGATCATTCCCTGGATGTCAATGGGCCTCCCGGTATCTTCAACGTCGGCCCACATCTCAAAAAACGTCTCGCCTGGCAAAGGGATATCTTTACCTTGGCTCTCAATGAATTTGTCTACCAGCGCCTCGAATTCCTCGCCATTCATCTGTCCTAACAGTTTCTCACTCATTGCTTTCTCCGTGTTTGAATCTGGCACACGCGCTGTTTCCACCATTCGTAGGGCACTACTACCCAATGATGGCGTTGCAATCGCAAACGAGCAGCGGTCGGAAAAATCTGCCACACTTTGTCAAGAGCAGCAATGTTTTTCGACTCGCCGTTCAATACTCGCCAAAAGTGCTCCTGTAACAACACCACACGCTCCCACTGCCGATCGGCTTGATGATACAGGCGGGTGATGTAGAAATGCTGGGTCACTAGTTTTGTGCGTCGAACATGCAAAAAGTAGGTCGAAGTCTTTATGTCGCCTCTAAAGCCCAATATGGTCAGATCGTGCCTGGATAACCGCTGTTGTCGGGTGTGCAAGGCATGAGCCGTAAACGCCACGCCACTGGTTGCCAGATCGCGGAATATCTCAATCTCGAAAGCATACCCACGCGCGAAACTCTCCCACCAGTAGAGAAGAAATGCAGCCAGGAACTGGCTTTCGGGAACGGCAGGTGTATAAAGCCCTTGCTTTTGCAAAGTCTGAACGATCTGGCGGGCAATACTGGCCTGGACCGGTGCGCTCTCGACTGCGATGTCGGTGAGGTTGTAACAGGTATTGATAAAATGGTCAGCGTAAGGGCGCTCAACGAGGCGTCGCTGAAGAGTAGCAAAGTCGGTTGTGCGTTTTTCTACAGTGACCGTCGCCTGTCTCAGGATATCCATGCCTTCCAGGATTAACCGCCATTCACCCTTGGAGAGCCGAAAGCGATTCGCTAGATAATTAGTGATAGCGCGGGTATGTGCTTTAGTCAAATCGTCAGGTAACCGAATGTGTATCATTGATAAAGTAATTATAGCACAACCATCATCTAGTCACAAGAGAGGTGTCGTTGAGCGTGTCGCTTCCGGCAGCCTGGCCGAGCGGGTCGGCCTGCGGTTAGGTGATGAACTGCTTTCCATCAACGGCCACTGTCTGCGCGATGCGATTGACGTGCGGTTCTACGGGGCCGAGGAGCACCTGGCGCTGCGGGTGCGCCGGGGCGGGCAAGAGTTCACCGTCGAGGCGGAACGGTGCTACGACGAGCCGCTGGGCCTGGAGTTCGCCCATCCCACTTTCGATGGCATCCGCCGCTGCAACAACCGCTGCGCGTTCTGCTTCGTCGCCCAGATGCCGCCGGGCCTGCGCCGCTCCCTGTACGTCAAAGACGACGACTATCGCCACTCCTTTCTCTTCGGCAACTACCTCACGCTGACCAACCTGGACGAGAGTGACTGGAAGCGCATTGGCGAGCAGTGCCTCAGCCCGCTCCACGTCTCGGTCCACGCCACTGACCCTGACCTGCGCCGCCGTCTCCTCGGCAACCCCGCCGCCCCCGACGTGGTGGCTCAACTCCGCCGCCTGGCTGGCCTGGGGATCGAGGCGCACACGCAAATCGTGGTGGTGCCCGGCCTCAACGACGGCCCGCACCTGGATCGCTCCATCGGCGACCTGGCCGGCCTGTATCCGGCAGTGCGCTCGGTCAGCGTCGTGCCGGTGGGACTGACGAGGTATCACCGGGGTATCTGTCGCGTGCATACAGACGCCGAGACGCGGGGCGTCTTCGAGCAAGTGGCCAGTTGGCAGGCGCGGTTGCGGGAGCGACTGGGGGTCAACTTGATCTACCTCTCCGACGAATGGTATCTCCGCCTGGGCCAACCCGTTCCGGAGGCCGGTCACTACGACGGGCTGGATCTGACAGAGAACGGCGTGGGACTGGTACGGAACTCTTTAGACGATTGGGCAAACTGCGAGTGGCAATTCGCAACTTGTACTGAGCCCAGTCGAAGTATTCGCAATTCGTTATTCGCCATTCGCCATTCGCCATTCGCAATTTCGTTAGTGACCGGCACGCTGTTCGCCCCGGTGCTGCGGCAGATGACGGCAGAGTTCGGGAATGTGGAGGTCGT
>JADHWW010000086.1 GCA_016783285.1 Anaerolineae bacterium | reverse complement strand
GGGTCTTTAACCTGAACTTTATCGGCACGCTACTTCCCAGCCAGGTCTTTGGGCGGCTGATGGCGGAGCAGGGGCACGGGGTTATTCTCAACGTCTCTTCGATGAACGCTCTCCGCCCACTGACGCGCATCCCGGCCTACTCGGCGGCCAAGGCGGCGGTGAGCAACTTTACGCAATGGCTGGCAGTGCACCTGGCGCAGGAGTATTCCCCGCGCATCCGAGTCAACGCCCTGGCCCCCGGCTTTTTCCTGACCGAGCAGAATCGCTTCCTGCTGACCGACGAGGCGACGGGTGAATTGACGCCACGCGGCAAAACGATCATCGCCCACACGCCGATGGGCCGCTTCGGAGACCCGAAGGACTTGATCGGCACAGTGCTGTGGCTGCTGTCGCCCGGGGCCGAGTTCGTCACGGGAATTGTCGTGCCGGTGGATGGGGGGTTCAGTGCATTTAGCGGGGTATAGCGGGGACCTCGTTCTCGGCTATATGCCAGAAGGGGTTGTCTACCGCCAGCCCTTCGGCCTGGGCAGCGGCGATCACGGTCTTGGTTCAACTATCCATTCCCATCCTGGCCGAAATTCGCGGGCGCGGATGACGATCTCGGAAAGAGGCGGATCCAATTTCAGGTTCCTCAGTTCTTCGATAGCCTCTTGCTTTTCCGACTCTGGCAGCGCGTCCCAGGCCGCCACTCGAGCCAGCATCTCCGGCGTGGGCTCCGCCAACATCCCAGCAGCCCGGAGGTCAGCCAACAGTTGCGCTTCCTCCGTTTGTTTCAGAATTGCTTCACGAGCAGACATTTTCATTTCTCCATTTGTGCAATCTGAAACTCAGTATATACTGAAACTCACACTCTGTCAATGCATGGAGGTGACCCAATGACAGACTTTCCCGAGCCCGCCCGCCCACTGGCGGAACTGAAGCCCCAGTATGATTTTTTCGTCGGCATCGACTCCGACGGCTGCGCCTTCGACACGATGGAGATCAAGCATAAAGAGTGCTTCATCCCCAACATCATCAAGCATTGGGGACTGCAACCGGTCTCCAGGTACGCCCGCGAGGCGGCCGAGTTCGTCAATCTCTATTCCAAGTGGCGTGGCATCAACCGCTGGCCCGCGCTGGTGATGGTTTTTGACCTGTTGCGCGAGCGGCCCGAGGTGCAGGCGCGCAACGTCGTGCCGCCGGAAGCGGGCCGCATCCGCGAGTTCATCGCCGCCGACGGTTTTCCCAAGAGCAACGACGGCCTGCGGGCTTATGTGGCCGAGTATCCCGACCCGGAACTGGATACGGCCTGGGCCTGGACGACCGGCGTCAATGCCACCGTGGCCGACATGGTGCACGGCGTGCCGCCCTTCCCCTACGTGCGCGAGAGCCTGGCTTTCCTGGCCGACAAAGCCGACATGATCGTCGTCTCCGCCACGCCGGTCGAGGCGCTGGCGCGGGAGTGGGAGGAACACGACATCGCCAGATACGTGCGCGTCATCGCCGGGCAGGAGATGGGCAAAAAGGCGCTGCACCTCAAACTGGCCGCCAAAGGCAAATACGCCCCTGATCGTATCCTGATGATCGGCGACGCACCGGGCGACATGAAGGCCGCCCGCGCCAACAATGCCCTCTTCTACCCCGTCAACCCCGGCCACGAGGAGGAATCCTGGCAGCGGTTCTACGAAGAAGCGGTGCACAAGTTCTTGGCGGGCGAGTACGCCGGTGAATACGAAACGGCGCTCATCGCCGAGTTCGAAAAGTTGCTGCCGGAAGTGCCGCCGTGGAAGCGATGACAAATCAAGCAAATCAGCAAATCAGCAAATCAGCAAATCGGCAAATCGGCAAATACAACACCTGCCAGAAGAAGCGGTGCAGCAACAGCAGGCGTCATCTGCTGAGATCAAGCGAGTCCTGGCCGAACGTGAAATTGCCTCTGAACCGGAGCTGGGCCCTGAGGTGGTGGCCCGCTTCCGCCGCCTGCTGGACGCAGCGGAGGAGCGCATCCAGCAAACGGGCGGGGTGAAGCACGATGACTTTTGGTAACCTTTTTAGTGAGGCAATTCGCCCTCTTGACGAGGTCGCCTTTTGGTGGTATAATATTTTCGGAACTTTCGGAAGGTTAGGCAGTTTTTAGTACGCTCAAGAGAATGACAGTAAAGTTATCCTCCAGGCAACGAGACTTTCTGAGCCATCTGCTCGACCTCCACCGTGAGGCCGAGGCTCCGGTGCATTACGCTGACGTGGCACGGGCGTTGGACGTGCGCCCGGTCACGGCCTACGAGATGCTGCGCCTGCTGGAGGATAAAGGACTGGTGCGCTCCGAGACGATGCGCCCCCAGGGCCATAGAGGCCGCTCCATCGTCGTCTTCTCCCCCACGGAGAAGGCGACGGCGCTTCTGGCCGAATTGACGGGCGACACCCTGAGCAAGCGGGAATGGGAGGAGGCCAAAGCAGGCATCCTGCAGGCCCTGGAGGCAGGAACAGCCACTGATTACCAGGACTTGCTGAACGAACTCCTGCTGCGCATCCCGGGACGCAGATCCCCGCTCCTGTTCGCCGCCGATGTGGTCACGGTCATCATCCTGGCCTTTTACGAGTTGCGGGATACGGCGGCGGCGAGGCGGATTCTCCCCCACCTGCGCCGGTTCGGCCCGCCGGGGTGGGCAATTCTCTATTCGCTGGCCGGGTTCAGCCTGGCCCTCTCGCTGGTCGAGAAGGCCAACCGCCGGGCCACCTCGCTGCTGCTCTCCTACGCCCAGCAATTCCGCGAACATCTGGACAACCTGACTGGTGGGGATAAGGCGCGTCTTTCCGATTTCGCCTACGAGGTGTTGCGGGCCGTCGGTCTGTGAGGAAAGAAGAAGGAGGTGCTGTGTATGCACGATGGCGTCATGCTGGACACACTTGAAATTCACATGTGCATAAAGCGTAAAATGTGAAACATACCAACTACACGATGAGGAGGTAAAACGATGGCTGGATTGATTGAAAGGAGCCTGCTGGCGGGCCTGGGCGTGCTGACGCTGACCCGCGACAAGGTGAAGCAGTTCGTGGACAAACTGGTCGAGGAAGGGGAAGTCAAGCCAGAGGAAGCCCCCAATATCATTGACAAACTGGTGGCCCGGGGCGAGACAGAGAGAGAGGAACTGCGCAAACTGGTGCGCCAGGAACTGGACAAGGCCCGCGCCAGTGTGCCCGTGATTTCCCGCAAGGACATCGAAGAACTGGGCCAGAAGATCGACGAACTGGCCGTCAAGGTTGAGGAACTGGCAGGCAAGAAGCCGGCGAAGAAACAGACGGCCTGACAACGCACCGGCCGGATGACACCAGACATCCGGCCGGTGCTGGGCTTTGCTCTTGGAGGACAGTTATGACCAAATGCATCGAAACAGACGTCGTGGTCGTTGGGGCCGGCACAGCCGGCACTTACTTTGCCTGGCGTTTGGCCCAGGTTGGTTTCAAGACTGTCGTACTGGAAAAGCGTCGCCTGGAGGAACTGGGCGCCGACATTGGCATCTTCCACGTAGACGAGATTCGTTTTGCCCAATTCGGCGTTCCCTTGCCCACGGGCGATGAACTGGTGGGCCACTATCCCGATGGCCGGGCCTGGCCGCCGGACGGTGACGGCTTCAAACTGGTCAATTATGCTTTCTATGTCATGGAAAAGCCACTGTTCATCCAGCGGCTGCAACGCTGCGCCACCCTGGCCGGTGTGCAGTTCGTCGAGCAGGCTGCCGTTGGCGACGTCATCATTGAAGACGGCACGCTCACCGGTCTGCGGGCCACGACGGACGACGGGGAACTGGAGGTGCGCGCCCGGCTGGTCGCCGATTGCTCCGGCATCGGTGGCGCGGTGCGCACCCGTCTGCCCGACGATTTCGACGTCGAGAATGACCCCATCTCCGACGACGACACGCTGTTCGTCATCCTCCAGTACTGGGACGACATCGCAGGCGATCACCCGACCGGACTGAACTTTTACCCGTTCCACAAGACGTTCTGCAACCCCAGTTACGGCGACGGGGCTATCCTGGGCGTCGGGCAGCCGGGCGGCTACGAGCAGGCCGACCAGGTGCATCAACCGTTCCTGGCCGAGCGATTCCCCAACCCGCACCGGCTCGTGAAGCATTGTCAAGATCATCGCCGTCGGGGAGAGAGCCGCGCAAGAGGTGCTGCCGCGCATCCGGGCAATGGGCATTGTGGGATACCGCAATAAGTCTAGCGTGAAAACTCAACTCACGCCACCCCCTCCAACAGCCGCCGCAGCGCCGCCCGCTCGTTGAGCCCAAACGAGGCCAGCGCCGCCTCGTCCTCCGCCAGAATCGCCTTGCCCAGTCCGGAGCGCCGGAACGCGGCCAGGTCCTCCTCGAAGGGAGTGCCCACCGTGTGCTCGTGCACGATGCGACCGTCCCGCATAATCAAGATGCGGTCGGTCTTGCGAGCCACGGCCGGGTCGTGGGTCACGGCGATGAAGGTGGTGCCCAACTGGTGATTGAGACGGTGCATCAAAGCGATCACCTCGGCGCTGCTCTGCGAGTCCAGGTCGCCGGTGGGCTCGTCGGCCAGAACGATGGCGGGCTTGTTGGCCAGCGAACGGGCGACGGCTACCCGCTGTCGCTCGCCGCCGGAGAGTTGATTGGGCAGATGGTTCACCCGTTCCGCCAGCCCCACCAGTCCCAGCAACTCTTTTGCCCTGCTGCGGCGGGCCCGCGCCCCAATAGGCTGGCCCCGCATAGGCACCTCTACGTTCTCGCGGGCGGTCAGTGTGGGGATCAGGTTGTGCAACTGAAAGATAAAGCCGACGGTGCGGGCGCGGAAAGTATCCAGATCGCGCACCCCGGCCATATCCTTCTCATTAACCAGCACTGTGCCGCCGGTAGGTCGATCCAACGCGCCGAGCATATTGAGCAGCGTGGACTTGCCGGAGCCGGAGGGCCCCATCACGGAGACGAACTCTCCTCGCGCCACGCGCATATTCACCCCATCCAGCGCCCGCATCTCCGCCCCGTCGCCGTACACTTTTACCAGGTCGCGCGTCTCAACAATGATTTCGTTGTCCACAGTCTCGCTCCTTTCCGGTCAGTAGATTGGGAAACTGGTAAATTGGTACATTGGTTCCCCCAATCTACCAACTTCCCAATTTCCCAATTTCCCAACCCACCAATTTCCCAATTTACCAACTTGCTGCTATAATTTCTCGTAGGACAATCTGTTCCCTTTTAGCGCAGGAGGAAGACACGAGATGAGAACGATACCTATCCCCGACAATACTGCGGATATGCTGTTCGGTCTTCTCGAAACCCGTCCCGCTCGCCTGGTGGAAGACGAAGAGGTGAAAGGCTTCCTGATTCCCCCTATCCAGTACAATGCCCTGGTCGAACTGTTGGAAGATATTGCAGACCTACGCGATGCTGCCATTGCCGAAGCCGAATATGCAGTGGGCCAAGGCCGGCCCTTTGATGCATACGACGTTGAGCGAAAAGCCAAAGGAGGTGAAGTATGAGTTTGCCGCTGGCGAAGAAAGTAGAGATTTCCCAGGAGTCGCTGGACCTCATCCACGACGATGAAGAACTGTTCCGATCCATGTCTCCCAAAGAGATAGCAAAGTATGGGGGCAAGTGGATTGCGACAAAAAGCAAGCAAGTCGTCGCTGTTGCCGGTTCTCTGGGCAAGTTGTACCGCCAGCTCGACGCCCAGGGACTTGGCCCGGCTTGCATTAGCTACATTGAAGACCCCCACTACGTGGTGATTTATGCGCTTCACTAAACCCTGGGAAGCCTTTGCCATGCCGGATGGCAGTGTTATCTGGCGACCCACGCTGCGCGTTCTCCTGTGGGAAGCTGACAGTTTGGGGCCGCACCATTTCCTCGTAGATAGCGGAGCAGACATCTCCATGGCCTCTCGCGACCTCTGCGATTCACTGGGCAAGGAGTGGGAAGATGGCGAAAGGAGACTCCTGTACGGCATCTCGCGCAAGAAGGTGTGCCAGATAGAGAGTAGAATCCTCCGCGTGGACATCGTTGTTGCCGAGCTAGGTATTCAGGTCACCATCCCTATGTGCTTCGCTGAAGGTCATGCTCCCCTTCTCCTGGGTCGGGAGGGATTCTTCGAGTACTTTCGAATTACCTTTGACAGGCAGGCCCTGCTCACCACCTTTGAGTTTATGGGCAAGTTGATGGGATGTAAAACGTGATTACGTGATGACTTGCGCTTTACGTTTCACTCCTCCACCTCAATATCCACGAACGCCGTCATCCCCCACAGGATCGCCGGGTCGGTCTCGTCCAGTTCGACGACCACGGTGTAGTTGACCCCGCCCGCGCCGGGCTCCGCCATCGGGGAGATGCGGGCCACGTGACCGGTAAAGACCCGCTCCGGGAGGGCGTCGAAGGTGACACTGGCCTGCTGGCCGACCGCCACCCGTGCCACGTCAATCTCGTCCAGGTCGGTCGTCTCCACCCGCAGCGTGATCAGGTCGCCCAGCGTGACCAGGGATTGGCCGGGCGCGATCAACTCGCCCATTCGCACATTCACCGCGCCGGCGGTTCCCGCGAATGGGGCGCGGACCTCGCACCGTTCCAGCGCCACGCGGGCCGTCTCTAGCGCAGTCTCCGCCTGTGTCACCGCCGCCTCGGCGACGGCGATCTCCTCGGCGGTGGCCCCGGCCTTGAGCAAAGCCAATTGCGCCTGGGCCACGCCCTGCTGCGCCTCCGCCGCCGATATGCCTGCCTCGGCTGTGCGCACCTGAAGATACGATCCCGACTTTAGCGCGTCCAGTTGCGCTCTCGCCGCCGCCAGCGCCTCGTTGGCGGCGTGGAGCGCGTGGCGGGCATGTTCCTCCGGCGCACCCAACGCCGGGCAGACCTCGCTGCCGTCCGGCATCTCGTAGCATTTCATCGTCTGATCGTGGGCCTCGCGGGCCATCCACTGTTCCGCCTGAGCCGCTGCGATCTGCGCTTGAGCCGCCGCGATCTCCGCCTCCGTCGCCCCGGACCAGAGTTGGTTCCGCTGGGCGATGGTCTGGGAAATCACAGTCTGGGCCACTGCAATCTGCGCCTCGGATACAGCGATCTGTTCCGGGCGGGGACCGGCCTCCAGGAGCGCCAGTTGCGCCTGGGCTGTCTCCACCGCCGCCTCCGCCTGCTGCACTGCCAGTTGCACGTCGGTGGAGTCGAGCCGCACCAGCAAATCATCCGCCGCTACCTCATCCCCCGGTTCCACCAGCACCTCCAGCACCGTGCCGCCGCTCTGGGCGCTGACGGTGGCCCACACCGCCGGCACCACCTCCCCGGTGACAGAGACCACCGGAGTGAACGCCATCTCCACCTCCGGCGTCGCCGTCTCCTCCGCGCTCCCTCCGCAGCCGGAGAGGATCACAGCCAACACCACCAGCCCTACAATTATGGTTTTCTTCATCATCGCTACCTCCATTTATTTGTTCATTGGTCATTGTTCATTGGTCATTCATACCGCAGCGCCTCCACCGGACGCATGCGCGTCGCGCGCCAGGCCGGGTAGAGCCCGCCGGTCACACCGGTCACCAGCGCCACCGCCAGCGCCTGGGCGAACAGTTCGGGGCTGTAACTCACTCTCAGCATCCCTCCCACCAGCGGTATCTGCATTATCCCCCAGGCCAGGCCCAATCCCAGAATTATACCACAGACGCCGCCCACCGCGCCCAGCGCCAGCGCCTCCTGCAGAATCATCCCGATCACCTGTCGCCGCCGCCAGCCCAGCGCCCGCAGAACGCCGATCTCCCGCGTCCGCTCCAGCACACTCATCAGCATCGTGTTCAGCATCCCCACCGCGCCGATGAGGACTGCCAAGAACGAGATCTGCCCTATCATCTCCTCCATTGACCTCATATCAGGCATGATCTCGACGACCTCGGAGGTGAGGGAGACGGCAATCTCCGGGAAATGTGCGTCCAGGTAGTCCCGCACCACTTCAGCCCGCTCCGGTTCGCGCAGTTTGATCAGATACCACATCACCTGGTGGGGCTTTCCGGCCAGCGTCTGAGCCTCCCGCAGGCTGACGACCACCCCGCTCTCCTCGTAGCCCACCCCCGTCTCGTAGATGCCGGCCACGCGAAAAGTGCTCTCCAGCAGGCGGAGCGTGTCGCCCACCTCCAGTCCCAGCGCCTCCGCCGCCTTCCGGCCGGCGATAACCTGGCGGTGAGCCATCAGCGGCTGCCCCTCGACGATGCGAAAGTGGCGGATGGCGAACTCGCGGGGATGGTAGCCGAACACGAAGAGCAT
>JADHWW010000013.1 GCA_016783285.1 Anaerolineae bacterium | reverse complement strand
GGCTGCCCTGATCCATCCGGTAACCCTTCATAGGCAACAACTCGCCCGTCTCTTCTTCCCACTGCCGTATGTACTGCCGGGTCACCTCGTAGGATTTGTTCAGGATGACGCTCAACTCGGCGATGGTCAGCAACCCGCCTTGCTCCTCGGCCGCCTTAACCATTCGCGCCAGCCGTCTCTTGTCCCGTGCCTTGGCCACCGCCTGGATCTTGCCTCGCGGCGTCTTCCCTTCGGTGCGGGACCGCAGGTCGGCCCGGGCCACGAAGGGCAGTCTCACCGTCACTGTCTTGTATTCCTCGGTGCGCTTCCCCGGTTCCGCTTTTTTCCCCTCGTCCGCCGTGCACGTCCAGACCAGAGCACCGCTCCCCACCTGCTCCATCGGCGGATAGAACTCCTCCATCAGCGCCATCACGTCCTCGACCAGCAGTTGTAGGATGCGCCGGCCACCCAGCAGCCCGTACTCCGTCTCCAGGAGATGCATCAGCGCACTCTCAAACGTCCGTTTTTCGATGCTGGCATACGGATTCACCCGGCTCACTCCCTCACCTCCCCCTTTTTTTCTCCCTCGAAGGCAGGTTTCTGCCGAGCACTCACCCGCGCCAGTTCTTCTTCCAGCTTCTCTCGTCGGTGCGGTTCCGTCAGCGCCGCCTCGCACACCTCCAGGTACTCTTTCACCAACCGCACTGATGCCTGGGTTAGAAACGCGATCTCTTCCACTGGCGTTTCCTGCCGATGCAGCACCACGATCCGCAGGAACGCGCTCACGCACCGCTCGATCGCCTGCGGCGAGTGGTGCATCCACAGCGCTATCTTGTCGTACCTCTCCCGATCTAACCACAACTCGATGATCCGCACCTTGTGCGTCTGCCCGCGTCCCACTCCTTTCACGGCCCCCCGCGTCTGTATCAGGTAACCTTCTGCTTTCAGCGCTTTCACTTCCCGTACTATCGTCCGCCGATGCACTCCCAACGCCCGCGCCAGCCCGCTGCGAGTACTCGCGGCAGGCGCAGAATCTGTCCCTGTCGCAGGCCATCTGTCCCCTGCCGCGCTTTCACCTCGGCATCTTCCCCACCCGCGTCCACCGTCAGCGTCACCTCTACCTTGTCCGTCTCTGCCAGCGGTGGCCCAAACGGTGCTTTCAAGCTGGTCACTATCAACCGTATCTGCCCAGGCCGCACCGCCGACGACGGCACGCCGCCAACCAACATCTCTTTCGCTGTGTTCAGCAACTCGCGGGATACGCGCGGAGAAAAGCGAAATTCTTCCTGCATTACGTGGACAAAAGCGGATTCTGGCGTCTTGATTGCCAGACGGTCTTGTGTGGTCACTGTGGACACTTGTTTTCCCTCCTATTATGGCTCGGGGTCACCCCCCTATTCTAGCCACTTGGGGGGTATGTGACAAGTGTCACAATTTGCGCTATTGTTTATAACACGGTATCATAGCCAGAGTTTCAGGAAAGGCTTTTCCACGGGCGGTCCGTGGTATATAATTGGAGGAGTTCATTCATTTTAAGGAGTTGCCTCATGAAACGAGCGGTTAGCGTTAGCCTGGGAAGTCCCGCCCGCGACAAGCGAGTCGTTGTCACTTTCAAAGGAGAGCCGATCAGCGTCGAGCGCATTGGCACTGACGGCGACGTGGAGGGGGCTCGGCGCTTGTTCGCCGAACTGGATGGCAAGGTCGACGCGCTGGGCGTGGGTGGCGCTGACTTGTATCTGCGCCTGGACGATCGCGAATACCCCCTGTACGCCGCGCTGAGGCTGGTCAAGGACGTCCACCGAACGCCCGTGGTCGATGGCCGTGGGCTGAAGCACACGCTGGAGCGGCGGGTTTTCGAGTTGGCAAAGGAGGCGCTGGGTGGTATGCCCCATTTCCGCAGTGCTTTCGTCCCGGTGGCGGTTGACCGGTTGGGCCTGGCCCAGGCAGCAGCAGACGTTTCCGACGAAGTGGTTATCGGTGATCTCATGGTCGCTCTCGGCATCCCCATCGCCATACGGGGCACCGACCAATTCCGCAAAGTGGCACGCGTGTTACTGCCCATCGTCAGCCACTTTCCCATGAGTATGATCTTCTATGGAAGTGGTGGCGAAGAGCCCGAGCCCAAGTACCAACGGTACTGGCAGGCTGCCGATCTGATTGCCGGCGACTTCATGTTCATGCGCAGGTATTTGCCCGACGACCTTGCGGGCAAAACGGTCGTCACTAATACGACCACCGCCGAGAACATCGAATTGCTGCGCGCACGGGGTGTGCGCGAGGTAATCACGACGACGCCCCGGTACGAGGGTCGTTCTTTCGGCACCAACATGATGGAGGCAGCGCTGACTGCTTACGCGGGCAAAGGCCGTCCCCTCAGCGACGACGAGCTAAACGAACTGATCGATGAACTCGATCTGCGGCCCAGCGTGCAGCGGCTGAACACGTAATATGAGTCGCCCCCTCTGGTTCGTGCAACTCATCAAGAAAGCATTTCCGAACCGCTTTCTCGCTGCCAGGGCGACAAAGGTGCCCATCCTTGGAAGAATCCTGGATCGCTGGCTCTTCGAGGGTGACGACCTATTCTACCTGCCTCGGGATCGGGTGATCAAGACAGTCCAGATCGACCAATCGCTCGCTGTGCCCAGCGAGATGGTGCTACCATCCCAGGTGGTGGAACATTTCATCGAAGAAGCCAATACTCACTGGGTCATGAACTCCTGCATCTGCCGCGACGCCAATCAGTGTGAGAACTATCCCATTGATTTGGGTTGTCTCTTTCTTGGAGAGGCGGCATTGGGCATCAACCCACAGCTCGGGCGGCGAGTGACGAAGGAGGAGGCACTAGAGCACGCACGACAGTGCCGTGAGGCTGGTCTGGTCCATTTGATCGGCCGCAACAAGCTGGATACGGTCTGGCTCGGCGTCGGTCCGGGGGACAGACTTCTCACCGTATGCAACTGCTGTCACTGCTGTTGTCTCTGGCGAGTGCTGCCCCACGTCGCCTCTCGGATCAGCGCCAAGGTCACGCGAATGGATGGTGTCGCCGTCACGGTGAGTGACCGGTGTGTGGGTTGCGGAACGTGCACCCAGGGTGTATGTTTTGTGGATGCCATCCGCGTGGTGGACAACTGCGCAGTCATCAGTGATGCGTGCAGGGGTTGCGGTCATTGCGTCGACGTCTGTCCTCAGGGGGTGATTGAGATCTCAATCGAATACGGCCAGTTTGTCGAGAGATCAATCGCCCGGATATCCCCGTTGGTCGATGTTTCTTGAGGTATAAGGAAGTTGTCTTGTGGATCGGGTCAACCGGTTCCTGTTGAATAAGCAGCACCTTGAGCCGGAGACGCAGGGAAACGACGACGTGGAGGTTGTGAAAGACATCTGCGCCCTGCATGCCACGGCAGCCCTCACTCCATATCTCTCCCTTTGGAGCAGGGTGAGAGAGTTTTGTCTCCAGCAGCTCGACGCAGAACTGTACGAGAGAAGAAGGCTGGTCAGGATTCTGTGCATGCGCGGTACGTTACACGCCCCGGAGCACCACGATCAGGTCTTCGACCGGGCAGGCAACGCCTTCGCTACCGTCTGGGTCAACGGGAGGGTAGTGGGCGTCTGGAGGGAGCGGGAAGCCGCCATCGAGCTGCTTGTCTGGAGGAATGTCGAGAGTGAAGTGCTAGCGGCCGAGGCCAAACGGCTAGGCCGCTTCCTCGTCGGGGAAGACGTCGGGGTCGTGATAAAGCCGTATCCCGCTGAAATCTACGTGAAGAACCCCTTCACCCTCGCCCCAAGGCACTGATGCGCTACCTTGCGGCTGCATTTGCCTTCTGAGCCAAAATCGTGTAGAATGGTTCACAATCACATACGGTGTCTCTTCTCCGACCCACCGCCCCTAAGGGCCGAGCCTACGGGGGGTGGGCGATAGGGTATGGCTGGAAACGGCCACACCTCCCGTGCTTGGAAAGGAGAAGGACGACGGGCAGCCAACGCGCCGGCGTCCACCTCTTTCCAGGTGGACGCCGGTTTTTGACATAGGACGCAGATCACCGCAGATTTTCGCAGATAGGACCAAAAAAAAGCAGCGTGTATCCGCGTTAATCTGCGTCCCCCATAATATGCACAAGTCTCCGACCCATTACTCCCTAAGGGCTGTGCCTACGGGGGTTGGGCGACAGGGTGTGGCTGGAAACGGCCATGCCTCCCGTGCTTGGAAAGGAGACCTGGGCCGATGTGAGATTTCTCCTGCACCGCTCCCATCCGCCCCTTTCCAGCGCGGGCGAGAGGAAAGGGGGGTGATGGGATGTAAGTGAATGACAAATGGACAAATGAACAAATGAGAAATGACAAATGGATAAACCAGAATCTCACAAGGAGAAAGACTCACAATGGATAAGCGAATTCTTTGGACATCTATAGTCCTGATAGTGGTGCTGGCTCTGGTGGCCGGCTGTACGTCGCCGACGGACGTGGATATATCTGATCAGCCGACTGCCGTCCCTGAGCAACCAACATCTGTCCCTGAGCAACCGACGGCTGCCCCCGAACAGCCGGCCCTGGAGGGCAAACTGATCGTGTTCCACGCCGGCAGCCTGAGCGTGCCAATGGACGCCCTGGCGGAGGCTTTTCGGGCCCAACACCCCGATGTGACCTTCGAGACCGAGGCCTCTGGCAGCAACGCCGCCGCCCGCAAGATCAGCGAGTTGGAGCGCGAGGCCGACGTGATGATGTCGGCCGACTACACGGTCATTGACAAGTTGTTGATCCCCGACTTCGCCGACTGGAATATCCAGTTCGCCCGCAACACGATGGTCATCGCCTACACTGACCAGTCTTTGTACGCCGGCGAGATCAACGCCGACAACTGGTACGAGATCCTCACCCGCGACGGCGTGATCTATGGCCACGCCGACCCCGACGCCGACCCCTGTGGCTACCGCACGCTTTTGGTCTGGCAACTGGCCGAGGCGCACTACGGAGTGCCCGGATTGAACGGTACGCTGGAGGAGCACTGCCCGCCGGAGAACGTGCGCCCCAAGTCGGTGGAGTTGATCGCGCTTCTGGAGTCGGGCGACATGGATTACGCCTGGGAGTACCGGTCGGTGGCTGTGCAGCACGGCATGAAGTTCGTCGAACTGCCGGACGAGATCAACCTGAGCATGGTCGAGCACACCGACTTCTACAGCCAGGCGACGGTGGAGGTCGCCGGCAAGGAGCCGGGGACGACCATGGCGATGGTGGGCAAGCCCATCGTCTACGGTGTTACCATCCCCAGGAACGCGCCCAGCCCGGACCTGGCCCTCGAGTTCGTCAAGTTCCTCGTCGGTCCGGAGGGGCAGGCGATCATGGAGATGCAAGGCCAGCCGCCCATCGTGCCGCCAGTTGCTGGTGACAAGGATGCACTCCCATTGGAGTTGCAACTGCTGATTGAGTGACCGGACACACTTGAGACGTGATACGTGATGCGTGAAACGCGAGAACAAGAATCATGCATCACGTTTCACGCTTCACGTAGGACGAAAATATGAGAGCCTTGTTTGCCGATAAAATGCGAGTCTCGTTCGTCGTCCTCGGATCGCTCTTGATCCTGTTCATCGCCTGGCCCCTGCTGCGGACGATCATGGCCTCCAGCCCAGCAGTCCTCTGGCAGACACTCCTGGAGGAGGAGGTGCGTGGTTCGATAGGGCTGACTTTTTACGCTTCCCTCATCGCCACGATCATCGCCTTTACCTGCGGCGTGCCGCTGGCCTACCTGCTGGCGCGGGTTGATTTCCCAGGTAAGTGGCTGGTCGAGGGAATCATTGACGTGCCCATCGTCGTCCCCCACTCGGCGGTCGGCATCGCGCTGCTCATGACCTTCGGGAGGCGCACGCTGTTGGGACAGGCGTTCGGCCTCTTTGGCCTCAGGTTTGTTTCGGCCGCGCCGGGCATCGTCATCGCCATGCTCTTCGTCAGCCTCTCATTTCTGGTCAACGCGGCGCGGGAGGGGTTCGAGGCGGTCGACCCCCGCCTGGAGCGGGTGGCCCGCACGCTGGGCGCGTCGCCCTGGCGGGCCTTCTGGCGCGTCTCCTTCCCCCTGGCCTGGCGCAGCATCCTCTCGGGGCTGATCCTGATGTGGGCGCGGGGCTTGAGCGAGTTCGGGGCCGTTGTCATCCTGGCCTATCACCCGATGGTCGCCCCGATTCTCCTCTATGAGCGTTTCGAGTCCTTCGGGCTGCGCTATTCCCGGCCCGTGGCGACCTTGATGATCCTGATCTGCCTGGTCACGTTCGTCGCGTTGCGAGTGACTGCCGGGCGGAAGGAGGACGAGACGTGAAGAGCAGCGGGAGCGTGCAGGTTAGAGACCTGTGGGTTGACCTGGGGGAGTTTCATCTGCGCCAGATCAACCTCGACGTCGCTGCTGGCGAATACTTCGTCGTCCTCGGGCCGACCGGCGCTGGCAAGACAGTGCTTCTGGAGGCCGTCGCGGGTTTGCATCAACCCTGCAAAGGGCGTATCATGCTGGACGGCAGGGACGTCACGAGCGTACCGCCGGAGCGGCGCGGGATCGGATTCGTCTATCAGGACTACGTGCTGTTCCCTCACCTGGGCGTGGCGGAGAACATCGCCTTTGGGCTCAAACTGACGAAGATGGATCGCGCAACTATCAAGGAACGGGTGAGCGGAATCAGTCAACTGCTGACCATTGACCACCTGCTCCACCGCAGGCCGGGGACGTTGAGCGGGGGCGAGCAGCAGCGAGTGGCCCTGGCGCGGGCGCTGGTCGTCGAGCCCCGGCTACTGCTCCTGGACGAGCCGCTGAGCGCGCTGGATCCGGAGATGCGAGAGGGACTGCAACGCGAGTTGGAGCGGTTGCATCGAGAACTGGGCACCACCACTATCCACGTCACCCACGACTTCGAGGAGGCCGTGGCGCTGGGAGATCGCATCGCCGTCGTGAACGAGGGGCGGGTCGTGCAGGTGGGCTCCCCAGAGGAAATCTTTAGAAGGCCGGGCTCTGAGTTTGTGGCCCGCTTCGTGGGGGTGAGAAATATCTTCCGAGGAGAGATCCATCCCGGAGACAACGGCTACAAGGTGGTCTTTCTCGACGGGATGGAGATAGCCGTGGTGACGGGGCTTTCGGGACGGGTGCATGTCTCAGTCAGGCCGGAGGAGATCGTCATCTCCAGGGAACCGCTTTATTCCAGCGCGCGCAATTCCTTCCGTGGCCGTATCGTGAACATCGCGGACAGGGTGACGCTCATCTACGTCACCGTACGCGTTCCCCCGGATTTCACCTGTATGATCACCAGGAGGTCCCTGGAGGAGATGGAACTGCGGGAAGGGCTGGAGGTCTACATCGTCTTCAAGGCCTCAGCAGTGCACGTGTTTTGATAAGATTTGCCGATTTGAGATTTACTGGTTTGACTATGGCTCACTCAGATGCTTACAATCGCCCCATTAGTTACCTGCGTATCTCTGTGACCGACCGCTGTAATTTGCGCTGCGTTTACTGCATGCCGCCGGAGGGGGTACCCTGGCGACCGCACGACGAAATCTTGCGCTACGAGGAAATCGAGACAGTCGTGCGGGCGGCAGCCGAACTGGGTATCAGCAAGGTGCGGCTGACCGGCGGGGAGCCGTTGGTGCGGCTGGGGATCGTGGACCTGGTGCGTAATCTGGCTCGCATCCCTGGCGTTGATGACCTGGCGATGACCACCAATGGTATTCTCCTATCGCGCTACGCCGCAGATTTGGCCGAGGCGGGTCTGCAGCGGGTCAACGTTAGCCTGGACACTCTGCGCCCGGAGCGCTTCCGGCGCATCACACGGTTGGGCCGGCTGAAGGATGTCCTGGCTGGGATGGAGGCGGCCCGGCGGGCGGGGCTGGAGCCGGTCAAGATCAACACCGTCGTCATCCGGGGGATGAACGACGACGAGGCGGTGGACCTTGCCCGCAAGACAATGGAGGCGGGGTGGAACGTTCGCTTCATCGAACTGATGCCGGTGGGGAGCGGTGTGCTGGCGGACGGTGATTGGCGGGAGAGGGTCGTGACAGCAGCAGAGATTCGGGAGAAGATCGAGACCGCGCTGGGGAAATTGGAGACGGCGAAGATGGGCACTGGCGGCGGGCCAGCCCGCTACTACCGGTTGCCAGGCGCGAAGGGTACGCTTGGCTTCATCACCCCCATTAGTGAGCACTTCTGCTACCGCTGCAACCGGCTGCGCCTCACCGCCGATGGCCAACTGCGTCCTTGCCTCCTCTCCGACTACGAGATAAACTTGCGCACGCCCTTGCGCCAGGGGGCGGACGTCGCCGAGATCAAGGGATTGCTCTTGAAAGGTATCGAAAGCAAGCCCATGCAGCATCATCTGGACGAGTCGAGGCGGCCGGAGAACCGGGTGATGTCGGAGATTGGAGGATAGGCATTGGAGATTGGAGACTGCAAGTCGACGGAAGACGCGCTGGCCGTCATCGAAAGCGGCGTTGCCGTTCTCAAAGCCGCCAAATCCTGGTGGGATGGGAGAGTCTAATGAACAGATTGACGCACGTAGACGAAGAGGGGCGCGTTTGTATGGTGGACGTGGGCGGGAAGCCGGACACGGAGCGGGTGGCCGTCGCCAAAGGGGAGGTCACGATGCGCCCGGAGACGCTGCGTCTCATCGCCGAGAAGGGCGTGCCGAAAGGGGACGTGCTGGCTGTGGCGCAGGTGGCGGGGATCATGGCTGCCAAGCGTACTCCCGATCTTGTTCCCCTCTGCCACCCACTGCTGCTGACCAAAGTGGACGTGGGGTTTCGCATAAACGAGGCGGTCTCGCGGATTGAGATCACCGCGACGGTGCGCTGCCGTGGGAAGACCGGCGTGGAGATGGAGGCGCTCACCGCCGTCAGCGTCGCCGCCCTGACTATCTACGATATGGCGAAGGCGGTGGAGCGGACGATGCGCATCGGCAACATCCGCCTGGTGCGCAAGAGTGGTGGCAAAAGCGGAGAATGGAGAATGGAGAATGGAGAATAGAGAGATTAGGGTGCGGGTGAGGTTTTTTGCCGCGCCACGGGAGGTGCTGGGCACGGAGGAGATTGAGATGGAGGCCCCGGCAGGGATGACGGTGGGGGGATTGATGGACCTGCTGACGGAGGAGTACCCGGCCTTGCGTCCCTACACCCGCTTCGTCAGCGTCGCCGTGAACCGCGCGTACGTTGGAATGCAGACCGAACTGCACGATGGGGACGAGGTCGCTTGCCTGCCGCCGGTGGGGGGTGGATAGGCCATGGATCAGAAATGAAGATGCATGGGTATGACGGAAAAAGTGATACTTTCGTGGAGTGGAGGCAAAGACAGCGCGCTGGCCCTTCACGTACTTCAGAGAGCCGGAAACTATGAAATATTGGCCCTGCTGACAACGGTGACAGAAGACTACGACAGAATCAGCATGCATGGTGTACGGCGGACTCTGCTCGAGGCACAAGCGGCATGCTTGGGTTTTCCCCTTGAGAAAGTGTTCATTTCAAACAACACCACCAATGAAGAATACGAGGCTAAAATGCGGGAGGTGCTTGAAAGGTACCTGGTGGCCGGTGTCTCCTCCGTGGTTTTTGGGGACATCTTCCTGGAAGGCATCAGGGAGTATCGGGAGGACAACCTATCGAAGATTGAGATGAAGGGCATCTTTCCGCTATGGGGAAGGAATACCACCGAGGTTGCCCATACATTTATCGGTTTGGGCTTCCAGGCGGTTACTACCTGCGTTGACTCAAATGCTCTCGACAAAAGATTTGTTGGCCGAGTCTTTGACGAGCAGTTTTTGTCGGACCTTCCCGCTGCTGTTGATCCTTGTGGTGAGAATGGGGAATTCCATTCGTTTGTGTACGATGGGCCGATATTCAGGGAGAGGATACTACACACGAAGGGGGAGATCGTTTTGAGAGATAACCGGTTCTATTACTGCGATTTGATACCTGTTCAAGTGGATAGGCGGACGGGGGAGGCGGATGAAGTTGTTTGAAATCACAACAGAGGAAGTGTCCGTTGACGAGGTTGTCGGCCGGCTGGCGGACCCAGGCGTAGGGGCGGTGGTCACGTTTGTTGGTGTGGTGCGCGGCGAGACGGATGGCCGGGAGGTGCGTTGCCTGGAGTACGAGGCCTATCCGGAGATGGCCGAGGAGATGCTGCGCCAGATCGGCGACGAGATCCACGCCCGCTGGAAGACAATCAGAGAGGTCGCCATCGTCCACCGTGTGGGGCGGCTACAGGTGGGGGAGACCGCTGTGGTCATCGCCCTCTCCGCAGCCCACCGGCACGACGTTTTCGACGCCGTCCACTACGGTATCGACCGGCTGAAGGAGATTGTGCCCTTGTGGAAGAAAGAGGTGTGGACGGATGGGGCGGAATGGAGGAGCGAGGGGTGGGGTGACAAGGTGACAGGGAGAGGGGGAGACAGGGGACAGGGGAGATGATTGAGCCAATGCTAAGCGTCGAAGAAGCCCTGGAACGAATACTGCGGGGTTTTCGCCCTTTAGAGCCAGAGCGGGTGCCCATCCTGGAGGCGCTGGACCGTGTTCTGGCCGAAGAAGTCATCGCCGATATGGACATCCCGCCCCACGCTAACTCGGCCATGGATGGCTACGCGGTGCTGGCCGCCGATACCGCCGGAGCCAGCCGCCAGACCCCTAACCGCCTGCGTGTCATCGGCGAACTGGCAGCCGGCTACGTCTCCGAGATGGAGGTAACGCCCGGCACAGCCATTCGCATCATGACTGGGGCTCCCATCCCGCTGGGAACCGACGGTGTCGTGCCGGTCGAGGACACGGAGGCGGAGGGGGAATGGGTGGACGTCTTCGCAGAGGCAGCGGTGGGCCAGTACGTCCGCCCCGCCGGGGAGGACGTATGCCAGGGGGAGTTGGTGCTGCAACAGGGGACAGTTGTCCGCCCACAGGAGATTGGAATGTTGGCCACGTTGGGGCAGAAAGAGGTGCTGGTCGTCCGCCGCCCCCGCGTGGCGATCCTGGCCACCGGCGACGAGGTGGTGGAGGTTGACGTCCCTCTCGCGCCAGGGAAGATCCGCAACAGCAACAGTTACTCCAACGCTGCTCAGGTGATCAAGTGCGGGGGGATACCGATCTTGCTGGGCATCGCCCGCGACCGGGTGCAGGAGTTGACGGAGAAGATCAGGGCGGGATTGGCCCAGGGAGTGGACCTGTTCCTCACCTCCGGCGGCGTCTCTGTGGGCGACTTCGACGTGGTGAAGGATGTGCTGGCCGCCGAAGGGGCGATCAACTTCTGGCGGGTGCGCATGAAGCCGGGGAAGCCCCTGGCCTTCGGGCACCTCAATCTCTCCCCCCATCGGGGGGGGATAGAGAGGGGGGAGGGCGTGCCCATTTTGGGCCTGCCGGGCAACCCTGTCTCGGTGATGGTCTCCTTCGAGATGTTCGTCCGCCCGGCCATCCTGAAGATGCTGGGAGTGACGGATTGGGAGCGGCCTGTCGTGGAGGCCACTCTGATGGACGCGGTGAGGCACAAGGACAGTCGCCGCCACTACCTGCGCGTGCGGGTCGAGGAGCACGAGGGAGAGTATCGCGCGACCCTCACCGGCGAGCAGGGGTCGGGCATCCTGAGTTCGATGGTCAAGGCGAACGCACTGGCGATCATCCCGGAGGGGTGGACGCACGCGCCAGCCGGCGCGCGAGTGCAGGCGATGATGCTGGATTGAGACAACATGGACACGCTTCCCAGATCCTCTCCCACACGTGGTTATCTCATCGCTTTTGCCGCCACGGCCATCTGGTCAACAACGGCCATCTTTATCGGTTACCTGACCACGCGCTTCCGCATGCCGCCGCTGCCGCTGGCCTTCTGGCGCGCCTTTTTTGCGGCAGGCACGCTTTTTGGGGTGATCGCTCTGGTTGCCCGGCCCCTGTTGCATCTGGGACGCCAGAATGTGCTGTTTTTCGTCCTTTACGGTTTTGTCGTATCAATATTAAACGTGCTGTGGGCGGTTTCTGTGGCGCTCAACGGGGCAGCGGTGGCCGCGGTGCTGGTCCATAGCTCGCCAGCACTCACGACGCTGGTCGGACACCGCTTGTGGGGCGAGCGGCTGAGCGCGCTCAAGATCGGCGCGGTGGTTTTGAGCATCGTAGGCTGCGCGTTCGTATCCGGCGCGTGCGACCGGGCCGTCTGGCAGGTCAACCCGATCGGCATCCTCGTTGGCCTGACGAATGGCGTGGCATTTGCCGCCTACAGCCTGTTGGGCAGAGTCTCGTCAAGACGGGGCGTCAATCCGTGGACAGCCACGTTGTACGCCTTTGCATTTGGAGCAGCCTTTCTGTTGCTCGTGCAGCGGTCTGACACGCTCTTGTGGTTGTCCCAGCCGCTGGCGGCCGGGACAGGTGGGTGGCATGAAGCCGCCCTGGGGTGGGGGACGCTGGTAGTGCTGGCCATCGGTCCCACCCTCGGCGGATATGGCCTGTACACAGTCAGCCTGACGCATCTGCCGGCCGCTACGGCCAACCTGATCGCCACGCTGGAACCGATCATTACGGCTGGATTGGCCTTTTGCCTCCTGGGCGAGCGATTGACCGTCCCACAACTCCTGGGCGGGAGCGTGATCCTGACCGGCGTGGTGCTCCTGCGACTCAGCGATCGTGCGGCCAACGTCGCAGACCTCCCACCGCAGTCATCCCAATCACAATTGTCATAGCAGACCTTCCCGGTCCGGGGCCTTGCCTTTTGGGGCCGACCTGGGTACAATGGCATGTGGAGGAGCGAGCGATGGCAGGAGAGACAATCCTGGTCGTAGACGACGAACCCAACATCGTCGAACTGGCGCGGATGTACCTCGAACAGGATGGGTTCCGCGTACAATCAGCCGGCGACGGGGCCAAGGCGCTGGAGGTGATCGGTCGCCAGCCCCCGGCGCTGATGGTGCTCGACCTGATGCTGCCGGAGGTGGACGGCTGGGAGGTCTGCCGCTGCGTGAGGGCCGGCAAAGTTGCGCCCGATCTACCCATTATCATGCTCACCGCCCGCGACGACGATGTGGACAAGATCGTGGGGCTGGAGTTGGGAGCCGACGACTACGTCACCAAGCCCTTCAATCCCCGCGAACTGGTCGCCCGTGTCAAGGCCATCCTGCGTCGCACCCGGCGCGTGGCCCGACCGCAGGCCCCCATCCACGTGGGCGATGTCACGATAGACCCGGCCCGCCACGAGGTCACGGTCGCCGGGCGACCGGGGGCATTGCGTCCCAAGGAGTTCGATCTGCTGCTGGCGCTGGCCGAGCACTGTGGGATCGTCCTCAGCCGCGAACAACTGCTGAACCAGGTCTGGGGCTACGATTTCTACGGCGAGACGCGCACGGTGGACGTCCACATCGCCCACCTGCGCAAGAAACTGTCTGGCTCCAACGTCGAGATCGAGACCGTCCTCGGCGTCGGGTATAAACTCGTCGTTGACTAGTGAGCGTCTGGCGAAACGGCGGCTTTCGGGCCACGGCAAGGAGCGTACGCAAACCAATGAACCGTTTGCTGATATCCATTTCGACCGCTTCCATAAATTCGCATGTTCCGTAGCCTAAACTCCCGACTGCTGATTTCCTACGTCGCCGTTACCCTCGTCTGCCTGGCGCTGGTTGGGCTGGGGCTGCTGCTGTTCGTGCGGGCCAGCCCCCTGTGGACTCAGGCGGCGTTCCTGCGGCTGGAGGCGACGGCCCGGGCGACGATGCCCGTCCTCCGGCGGGCAGGCCTGCTGGAGACTCTCCCACCGGAGTCTCTCCACCGTCTGCTGGCGCAGGCGGCCGAAGAGCAGGAGGTGCGGGCGTTGCTGCTGGACGGCGAGGGGACGGTCCGCTTCGACAGCAATGGGGACTGGGAGGGGCAGCGGATGGACGCTGTGACCCGTGCGCCAGTCGTGCGGGGCCGCGTCCAGGGAACCTTCACCGCCCCCACTGGAGGTCGCTGGGCCTTCCTGGGCCAGGTGGTGGCCGCGCCGGGCGGGGATCGCCGGATCATCGTCTTCGTCTCCCCCCAGAGCCGGCTCCTGATGCTGGCCTGGTTTGCGGAGAACCTCCTGCCACCGCTGGTGCAGGCGGGACTGGTGGCGCTGGTGCTCTCCATTCTGCTGGCGCTTCTGATCAGTCGCTCGGTCGCCGCGCCGCTGCGGCGGGTGTCTGGCGCGGTGGAGAGCATCGCCCGTGGCGAGACCGGCACGCGAGCGCCGGTTTCCGGTCCGGCCGAGGTACGAGCGCTGGCCCGCTCCTTCAACACGATGGCAGACCAGGTCGAGGCCGCCCATCAATCGCAGCGCGACTTCGTCGCCAACGTCTCCCACGAACTGAAGACCCCCCTCACCTCCATCCAGGGCTTCTCCCAGGCGCTGCTCGACGGCACGGCTTCGACGCCCGAGGCGACCGCCCGCGCTGCCCGCGTCATCCACGACGAGGCGGAGCGTATGCGCCGGATGGTGGACGAGTTGCTGATCCTGGCCCGCTTCGACGCCGGACAGGTGGTGCTGGCGCGAGACCCGGTGGAACTCGGCCCGCTGCTGCTGGGGTGCGTCGAGAGACTAGCGCCCCAGTCACAGGCGGCCGGGGTGGTCCTGGAATTAGACGTTCCCGAGAAACTGTTCGTCACCGGAGATGGGGACCGGCTGGCGCAGGTCTTCGCCAACATACTGGACAACTCTGTCGCGCACGCGCCCGCCGGAGGCAAGGTGACCGTCGTGGCGCGCCGGGCAGAAGAGGGACAGGGTGTCGAGGTGACGATCACTGACACTGGGGAGGGCATACCAGCCGAGGCGCTCTCCCGCATCTTCGAGCGTTTCTACCAGGTGGACAAGGCCCGCCGGCGCAGCCGGGGGGCCGGGCTGGGGCTGGCGATCACGAAGGAGATCGTCGAAGCCCACGGCGGCACCGTCACCGCTGAGAGCGTGGTGGGATTGGGTAGTAAGTTCACGGTGCGACTACCTACGGAGAGTAAATGAGCAAATGAGGAATGAGTAAATGAGAGGGGCTGTACTTATCTACTCATATACTCATTTACCCATATACTCACTCTCTTGACAACTTTCCCCGGTAGTGGTAAAGTACACTCCGTTGAAGCAATCCAACGGACTGGAAGAGCACCCTGCGGAGCAGGACACTGATACCAGGTGCTCTTCGTTTTGCGTCAGGCCAGGAGGTAAAACAACATGATCGAAGCGGAGAATCTGACCCGTTACTACGGCCCTACCCGGGCTGTGTACAACATCAATTTTCACGTGGACAGGGGGGAGATCGTCGGCTTCCTGGGCCCCAACGGGGCGGGGAAGACGACGACGATGCGCATGCTCACCGGATTCCTGCCTCCCAGCGACGGCACGGCCCGCGTGGCCGACTTCGACGTCTTCTACAACTCGCTGGAGGTACGCCGCCGCGTCGGCTACATGCCGGAGACGGTGCCCCTCTACCCCGAGATGACCATACAGGCATATCTGGACTACATGGCCGCGTTGCGCCAATTGCCGGACCGCTCGCAGGTAGTGGATCGGGCGCTGGAGGCATGTGGCATCGGTGACCACGCTGACGCGCCCATCGGCAAACTCTCCAAAGGGTATCGGCAGCGCGTCGGACTGGCGCAGGCCATCCTTCACGAACCGGAGGTGCTCATCCTTGATGAGCCCACCATCGGCCTCGACCCCAGGCAGGTGACTGAAGTGCGGGCGCTTATCCAGGAGATCGGTCGTGAGCACACCGTCATCCTCAGTTCCCACGTCCTCCCCGAGGTGAGCCAGACCTGTGGTCGCGTGCTCATCATCAACAGGGGGGAGATCGTGGCCGAGGGGACGCCGGAGGAACTGACTGCCCAACTGCAAGGGGCGGAGCGCGTACTGGTGCGCATCGCCGACGCCGGCCCGGCGGAGGCGGTTGACGTGCTGGAGCGAGTGGACGGCGTGATCAGCATCGAGTCTATTAGTGAGGAGGCCCGCGGGGAGGCATGCGGCAGGGCCTACCAGGTCTCTTGCACCCAGGGGTACGACCGCCGCGCCGAGATGGCCCGCGCCGTCGTCGAGCAGGGCTGGGGGCTGCTGGAACTTCGCAACGTGGGGATGAGCCTGGAGGACGTCTTCCTCGAACTGACCACTGAGGAAGCGCCCCACAAGGAACGTGAAGGAGGGGAAGATGCGTAACGTATGGACTATCGCACGACGGGAATTGTACGCCTACTTCAGTTCCCCCATCGCCTACGTGACGATGGCCGCCTTCCTGGCGGTGATGGGACTTCTCTTCTGGCTCATCACCATCTATTCCCAACAGGCAGTGATGGCCCACACCCTGGGCAGCCCGTGGCTCTTTTTCGTGCTCATCCTCTACGCCGCCGTAGTGACGATGCGTTTACTGGCGGAGGAGCAGCGCTCGGGTACCATCGAACTGGTGCTCACCGCGCCGGTGCGCGATTGGGAGATGATCGTGGGTAAATACCTGTCCAGCCTGATCCTTTTCCTGATGATGCTCCTCGTCAGTCTCTACCAGCCGCTCATCCTGGCCCGCCTGGGCGATCCCGACCTGGGTGCGGCGGCTACCGGCTACCTGGGTCTCTTCCTGGCCGGGGCGGCGCTGCTGGCTATCGGTACACTGACCTCGACTTTCACCCGCAACCAGGTCGTCGCCGCTATTATGGGCATCGCCATCGGCGTGGCGCTGTGGCTGGTGGAGTTCGTGGGTTCGCGGTCGCCCGGCACCTTCACGGGCGGCTTTCTGACCCAACTGGCCATCTTTACCCACTACTTCGACTTTATGGACGGGGTCATTGACACCCAACACGTTATTTACTATCTCAGCCTGGTGGCCGTCAGTCTCTTTCTGGCCACGCGGGTGCTGGAAACAAGGAGGTGGCGGTAATGCGTCGCTTCGCCGAACGATATGGATACATCCTGGGCTACGTCGCTTTGACCGCACTGGCAGCCGGCGCGTTCCGCTATCTGATCTGGCGTCAGATGGACGTCTGGGCCGAGGGGCTGCTGATCGGCGGTGCGGTGCTGGGGGTTTTGTTCGTCCTGGCCCGTCCGGCACAGGTGCGGGCCGCGCTCACCCGGCGTGGTACCCGCTACGGTTCCAATGTTGTCCTGATGAGCATCGCCTTCATCGGCATCCTGATCGGGCTGAATTACCTGGCTGGGCGGTATCACTATCGCTACGACGCCACGGAGTTGAAGGAACACACCCTCTCGCCTCAGTCCGTCCAGGTGCTGGCCGAGTTGAATAAGCCGGTCACCATCGTCGGCTTCTTCTCGGCCGACGACCGCCAGCAGGAGAACTTCACGAAACTGTTGGACCAGTATCTCTACTACAACGACCTCCTCTCCTACTCAGTGATTGACCCGGACCGTGAGCCGCTCAAGGCACGCCAGTACGAGCCTGTTCCCTACGGCGGCCTGCTCCTGCAGAGCGGCGAGCGCACCGAGAGAGTCTACATGCCTGACGAGCAGGACGTCACCAGCGCGCTCCTCAAGGTCATCAGCGAGGAGAATAAGGTGATTTACTTTCTCACTGGCCACCAGGAGCGCGATCCGGAGGGCTACGGCAGTGATGGCTATTCGAGGGTGGCCAACGCGCTGCGGGATCAGAACTACGAGGTGCGCACACTCAACCTGGCGGTCACGACGACCGTTCCGAGCGATGCGTCAGTCGTCGTCGTCGCCGGCCCGCAGACTGAGTTCATAGAGGACGAACTGACGCGGCTGCAGTCGTACCTGATTCGAGGGGGCAAGGCGCTCATCATGCAGGACCCGCTCTACGATGCCGGTTTAGGCGACATTCTGTCTATCTGGCAGGTGCGCTTTGGCGCTGGTGTGGTCATAGACCCGGCCAGTTCGCTCATGGGCAGCGTGGCAGCCCCGGTCGTCGAAGGCTACCGCTTCAGCCAGATCACCAAGGACCTGCCGATGACCTTCTTCCCGCTGGCCCGTCCGGTAGAGCAGACGGGGGAAGACCCCACCGGGAACATCACTTTCAGCCCGCTGGCGGAGACCGCGCCCCAGAGTTGGGCCGAGCAGGACCTCGAATCAGCCGAAGTGCAACTCGATACAGGGGTGGACACACCGGGGCCGCTCACGTTGGTGGCGACTATCGAGTCTCTGCCCATCGTAGATTGGGAAGAAGCGCAGGTGCCCGTCGTACCTGACCTGAAGACGCGCCTGGTGCTGATCGGCGATTCGGATTTCGCCTCCGACGAGTATGTGGGGAGCCTGGGTAACGGCGTGCTTTTCCTCAATGTGATCAACTGGCTGGCAGAGGAGGAGAGCCTGATTGCCATCGGTCCCAAGGGCACGCAGCCGCGCTCCGTATTCCTCACGCAGGTGCAGGCGAACCTCCTCTTCTTCGTCAGTGTCCTCCTGGTCCCGCTCGCGCTCCTGGCCACAGGCATCATCGTGTGGTGGCAAAGGCGGTGAATGGGATGACAAATGAACAAATGGGTGTGGAGGTGGTGAGGCAGTGAGTGAGCGCAAACCGTGGATCGTGACGCTGGTGCTGGTCGGCATCATGGCCGTGCTGGCGGCCTACATTTTTCTGGTGGAGGCCAAACGGGAGCCGCCACCGGAGGAGGGGGCTTTACCTACGCCGGCCCCGCTCTGGAACTTCGAGGGTGGCGACGTGATGGAGATCACGGTGACCAAGGGTGGGCAGACGACGGCAGTCGAACGCGACGATGGAGAATGGCGACAGACCCGGCCGGGGGAGGGCGAGGCCGACAGCGCTCGGCTGAACGGCCTGGTGGATCAAGTAGCCGGGATGAAGTTCAGTCGCGCCCTGGCGGACGTGGGTGACCTGTCCGCCTTTGGCCTGCAGGAGCCAGAGGTGCAGGTAACGCTGGTGCTCAGCGACGGGACTACGATCAACGTGGTCGTTGGGGCGGAGAATCCGCGCGGAAACGCTCGTTATGTGCAGAAGGAGGGGGATCCACTGGTTTACCTGGTGACCATCGGTGACGTGGATGGACTGATCGGGCTGGTGGATGAGCCACCCTATCTGCCGACGCCCACCTTGTTACCGATCCCGACAGAGACGCCGACAGTGGAGCCTTAGCCAGTTCCGATGGAGACGAACGTTGGGCTTCTGCTGGAGTTGTTCAAGAGTGGGAAGACGATGGCCCCGGCTTTGCAAGAGGGTGTAAGCATGGGCCTTGCGCAGCATCAAAGCCTCGGCTTCCTCACGCAGCCTGGCCAGCTACGAGCACCCCACTATTTCCTGTTGACCCGACAGACTTTCGGTATAGGGGCCAGTCTCAGATTGGCCTCTGCTATCCCTTTGCCCTCGCGCTACGGCGCGGAAGCCGAGAACTCTTTCCCGTCTCGGTGGCAGAGAATCTGCACAACCTGCCGGCCCGAGTAGAGGGTCGGGGGGACGCCGCCGCCGGGCACCACCCACTGGCCCGCCATGTAGAAGTTCGCCAGGCCAGGCAGAGTCCTTTCTACCTGAGTATTGATGATTTCTGGGGTCGGCAGCCAGCCCTCGTAGGCCCTTCTGTAATTGCGGGTGTAACGCCAGGTGGTGTACGGTGTGGCCACATCGGTCATCTCCACCTGCGACGAGATGCGGGGATAGTGCGCCTCCAGTCGTTCCAGAACCTCCGACGCCACCCGCTCCTTCTCGGCCTCATAGCGCGGTCGATCCTTTTGCAACTGGTCCCACCAATCCCACTCTGTCTCGAACGTACCCTGGACCACTGTCTTGCCTGGTGGGGCAAACCTGGCGCTGTAGTTGAAGATGCGGACCATAATCCCGTCAACGGCCTGCTTGCCTACGGTGAAGCGACGGGCCAGCTTGATAATGCTCAGCCACGGTTTGCCTGCGAATTCGTGGGCCACCCCGAAACTGACCATGACGAGGGGGCGGCACAGCCCCCAATTCTTGTACCGATGCTCGATCTTATCGTCCACGTAGCGCCCGCCCAGCATCTCGAAGACCGTGCTGTACCCATCGGCAGCGGAGACCACGACATCGGCGCGGTGCTCGCTGCCGTCGGCCAAGCGCACCCCCACGGCACGATCATTTTCCACCAGGATCTCCTCGACGGTGGTGTTGTAGGTTACCTGCCCGCCCAGACTCTTGTAGCGCCTCTCGATTGGCAGGACGAAGTCGATCGATCCCCCTTTCAGCAGCCCCAGTTGCCCGTCTGCCACCAGTCCCAGGAGCATAAAGATGAACCAGACTGGCACATCCGGCAGGAACAGGCTCTCGATGACTGAACGCAGCCAGGGGTCTTGGACGGCTTGCACGTAATCGGCGACAGATTTGGCGTACTTGCCGATGAAGTATTTGAGCACCCGGCGCATCCCCCACACCTGCTTGAGCTGGTCCAGAGGGCCCATCAACTCGGGCGGCTTGCCCATACCCATCTCGTCCATATCGGAGCCCTGCATGGCGCGGGCACCGGCGATCAGGTCGTCAATGATCCGGGCATCGGCCGGCGAGAACGCTTTCAAGTCGCTCGCCAGTTTGTCCAGGTCCTGGGTGATCTCCACGCTGCGCCCACTGGCTTCGTCAATGAAGCATCCATAGGTGGTCAGGTCAACGAGACGGTTGGTCTGGGCAGTGCCCAACTCGTGGTATAATTCATAGACTGAATTACCTGGCTTGTGGTTCATCAGGAAGTGGATGCCGCCATCAATGAGGTAGCCCTTGCGTTTCCAGCAGGCGGCCACCCCGCCCGGCACAGCGTGGTGCTCGAAGATGCGAGTGCTGTAACCGTTCATCTGGGCGTAGCAGCCTGTAGAAAGGCCGGCAAGGCCAGCGCCGATGATAATGATGGATTTCTCAGCCATTCTTCTCCCCTCCGTAGGGGCAAGTAGGGGCAAGTAGGGGCAAGTCTGAGACTTGCCCCTACGCCTGATCACACCTACCCCGCGCGTCCCATCAGCGCGTTGATCTCCCGGCGCAACCGCTCAATCTCCTGGACGATCCCAGACTCGTCAGGCCGCTGCCGGCGCTGCATCTTCTTGAAAGCCAGTTCTGCACACAGTTGGTGCAATCGCCGTGCCCGCCGCCAACCTTTCAGCCCCCCGGCCCACAGCGCCTGCCACTGCGCACGGCTGCGCCCACCCGGCGTCACCATCGTGCGGTAGAGTGCATCAGGAACCACGTCCTTCAGCTCCACTTGCAGGCACCTGTGCTGCCGCGCCAACGACCATCCTGCGACGATCCCGACCAAGATCACCCCTGCCCCTGTCGTCACCACCGTCACGACGTTCAACCCCAGGAGGGTCCGCGCCAGCAGGCTATGCAGCGCATGGGTCGCCACCGCCAGCACGAATCCCCCCCCAGGCAGTGCCCAACGCTGCCATCGCTTCTGGGCCAATCGGGCGAATCCCAACCCCGCGCCGAAGACCGCCGTATAGAGGGCGTGGTTCATCCCGTATAGCAGCCCCTCAGCGAAGACGGTTGCGCTGAGCCCCTCGAAGCCCCACAACGCAAAACTGCCGACGTAACTGATGAGATTGCCGGTCATCGCAAAGCCGAAGCCCACTATCGCCCCGTAGATGATGCCATCCAGGACGTTGTCGAATTCGCGCCGGTAGCGCCAGGAGATGAAGAGTACTGCCGCTCCCTTCGACGCTTCTTGCAGCACCGGCGCGACCACGCCCAGCCGCGCCGCTTCCAGCGCGTGGGTACCGATCAGGTCCGGCGGCAGCCGAAAGAACAGTTCCGCCGCCAGCGCCAGCGCCAATGACGGGATCGCCCCCCACACAAACGCCGCCGCCAGCAGCCGCTTCGGTTCCTTCTCGTATTGGTCCACCCAATAGAGTGCCCCGACGTAGACGAGTGCTGGCACCACACCCGCCAGCAACACGATCAGCAGCCCCGCCCCCACCTGGTGCGCCGGGAGAACGGTGCCGATCCAGACCAGGTCAGGTGCATCCCACGTCGCCTCGAAGGTCTCCATCTCCGATGGTCCCAGCGCCAGGCCAGTCCCCCCGTCGCCTGCGTGATCTACCACCAGGCGCGCCTCACCGCCGGGGCCCAGTTCCAGCGTCGCGTGGCCCGACTCGGCGAACCCCACGTCGGCGAAGCGCAGCCGGGTCACGCACCTCTCCGCGGCATCGGGCCAGGTGGCGACCACGTCCCAGCGGGTGTCTGGGAGAACGCTGATCGAAGCCACCACTCCCATCCCTGCCGGCGGATCGGTATGCAAAATGGCCAGATTGCCCAACTCCTCCACTGACGGCAACTTGTCGCCACGCTCGTCCTTCAAGCGTACCTGCGCCTCCCCGACAGCAGCCCCAACCACCTCCACTCGCAGCCGGTTTCCGTACCAGGTATCCGTGTCAAGCGGTTGGGTCATCCCCCAGGCATGCGGTTGCTCCCACTGCGCGCCCTTGTCGGCCGGGCCCAGCGGACCGCCGAAGTCGCTCTGGATGGCCACCTGGCCCCAGCGACCACGGTAGGGCAGCCATTCCGCCCCCGGCCACGCACCGGGGTCCGCCGACAGGTCGGCCCGGTCGGGGATCAAGATCACGTCGGGGATGATGCGGTCGAAGGTGGACGTGCGGTCCAGGATTTCGAGCCGTACTTTGCCAATGTCCTTCCTGTTGGGGTAGATCTCGTCGCCGACGAAATAGTTGGCGTGTGAACCCAGCGCGACGTAGGCCACCGGGTGTGTGCCGTCCTCGACCGGCGTGCTGGCCCACGGCCGGCGGGTGCCGCCGTGATGCTGGCTGAGCACCACCCATTCCGGCTTCTCCTCCTCGGCGGTGAGCATCACCTGGACCATCTCCCAGTCGCCCTCGTGCTTATTGAACCAATCGTTGTAGAAATACAGTGCCCAGTACTGGATCGTGATGTGGTTCGGGTTCTCATCCCGCATCACGTGGGCGTAGACCACAATGGGCGGCCCACCGGCCTCAGGGCTCAGCAGCGCCTCGTAATAGGCCTGGTGGGCGGAGTAATTGGTGTAGGCTGAACTGCCGTCATCGCCGTACCACACGTCGAGAAAGTGACTCTCGTCGCTTTCAAGGTGAAACAAGTCCAGGACATCCAGGCTGAGCAGGACGTTGACGTTGAACCAGAGCCTGTGGCTCTGGAGGAGGCGAGCCTGCTCCACGATCACGTCCACCGGCTGGGGGCGGAAGATCTCAGACGGGTGGAAATACAGCACCGGCGCATAGCGCCGGGCCAACTCGGCGTCGCGCCCAGGAAGCGGGGGAGCACCGGCGTTCGGCTGAGTCCTTCGGCTGCGCTCAGGACAGGCGCTCAGGCCGAAGCCCGGGACCAGAACGGCCCAGGCCAGGAGCACCACCGCCAACGCAACCAGCACGGCAAGCCCTCGGCCTCTCACTGCTACACCTCCTCGTTCGACTGTTGCACGTACATTCTACGTCAGTTGTCAATTCGGCACAACCGACGGTGAGCCGGTTTGCCCCACCCCGTTCTCGGCCAGCGCCGGGGGTGGGGGCGAACCCCACTAGGGTTGGCAGCCTGTTTTCACCTTTATCTACCCCGAAATGAAGTCCCGGCCTCCGCGGCCGATCGGGACTCCCGCCCGCCCTGATCGTAGATTCCGCGCAGCAGTTCGACGTAGGAGTCCAAGAAGCTCTCGGCCTCGCCACGGTCCATTAGGTCGGTCAGGATGCCGAAGTTGAACTGCAGCCAGCCCCGGAAGGTGTGGACAACGAAGCCGCAGCCGATGTGGCGCAGAACGGAGAAATCGTAGTCCACCCCCATCACCTCGAGGTTCCCAGCCCGCTCCAAGAAGGAGCGGCCCGTGGGATGGCCGTCCTTCATCTCGGGCCAGAGCAGTCCCATGTTGCTCACCACGAACGAACACGGCCGCTCCAGGATCCGGCGGACCGGGCCACGGCGCACCCGCAGGGGGAAGCGCCGCCAGAAGCGGATCAGGTGGATCAGCGCAAGGAAGTTGGCGATATCACAGCCCTCAGCCAACTGCCGCTTCCGCTCGGCGGCCACCATAGATACCAGCCTGGCCAGGTCACGCCGATCTTCCGGATCGGTGTAGATCATGACCGCCGAGCTCTGGTTGGCGGCCAGAGGGCCCACCCCCAGGCGGTCGCGGAGGTTGGTGACGGTCCACACGCTGACCAGGTCCGCGCTGGCGCCCTCCTTTTCCACCCAGCGCTCCACGGCCACGGCGCTCACGGCCAAGAGTAGGTCGCCAACGCTGCAGCCCAGGCGCTTGGATGTCTTGCGCAACCGTTTCATCTCCTCTGGATCGATCCGCCGGATGAGGTTAATGCGATTGGGATGGGTGCGCTTTTCCTTCTGCGCGAGCCTGGCTGGAGGCCGTCGCGCCTCCTTGACCGCGCTGCCCAACGACTCCCGCAGAAAACGCGCCTTCGTGTAGCCGTGTAGTTTGCCGACTTGCTTCTCCACGACCGAGGATGAGGCGAAGGTCGCCTTCACCCAGTCCGGCTGGCTAGCGGTGAACAGTCGGTCGTAGTGGGCCAAAACCCGCTTGTAGAACTCGAACATGGTGACGCCGTCGGCGGCGGCGTGATGCCAGACGCTGGTCAGATAGTGCTCGTTGGCCGCAGTCCGGAAGAGGTAGATCTCGACGGGTCTCTCCCGTTCCAGGTCGGTGCCGCGAAGCAACCGCTGACGCAGGTGTCCCGAGATCGCCTCGCGCGCAGGAAGCCCCTCCTCCACCGAGGAGCGGAGATCCGCCAGCCGGATCTCTGTCTCGCGATGCCGCACCTGCTCCCAGAAAAGGAGATAGCGGCCGTCCATCTTGCGCTCGCGCAGAAGGGATCGGAAGACAGGGAAGCCGGCGATGGCTCGGGAGACGGCCAACATCAGCCGGTCCAGGTCCGGATCTCCCTCGAGCCGGATGCAGTCGTACTCGGTCTTTCTGTAATGCGGCGTCTCATAGAGGATGAACGGCTCGGACGCCTCGTGCAGAGGAATCCAGTGACAGGGGATGCCGGTCATCACGATCCTCCGTTCTCACGTGTAGCCGATTTGCCAGCCTATATGACTTCGCTGCACACTTTTATAGCATTCACGAGCCCTATTTGGGACGAAAGGCCTCCCTCACCATCTCCTCGCCGAAGAAGCCGCTGGCCTCCCCCTCCGCCGCGTAGCGATACACTGCCGCCACGTAGATCCCGCTCAGCGTCGAATTGATCAGGCCCAAAAAGACCAGCGCCAGGACGAACAGCAAGACTGTCAGCACAATGACCACCACTGAGCCGGTCGAAGCAGCCAGAACAATGACCGGGATGCCAAGAATGACCACCAGCACTGCCAGCAGGCCAAAGATGATCCCGATGCTGAAGTTGCCGACGATTTGCTCGCCCCAGGTCTTCTTCAGAAGGTTCGCGCTCTTCTTGATAGCCTCTATCGGCCCGACGCCCTCCACGACCAGGACAGGCACCACCAGGTACGTCGCCAGATTCCAGGCCAACCCAAAGATCGAGGAGACAATCTGCCCCAGGGTTTTCCCGCGCTCCGATAACCAGCGCAAGATCATGCCCACCGTGGCAGAGATCAACGCGTAGCCGAAGATCGGCCCGATGCGCTTCATCGCGATGCGGAACCCATCGCTGACCGTCGGGTCGCCCCCGCGCAGGCGGATCATCGCCGCACCGACAAGAGCCGAGTTGGCGAAGATGATGACGAAATACTGCACCAGGTAGAACACGAAGCCCACAACAAGGCCAAATGCCTGTGACCGTCCTGCCAGCAGCGAGTCGAAGAAGTCGGCCAGGAACATCGGGAAGGCAAAGCTGGCCGTCACCACCAACACGCCAATCGCGGACACGATGGGGAACACGATCAACTCCTTGTCGGCGCGCAGCACAGCAGCGCTAGCTTTGATCAGTGCCCAACTGTTGCTTATCCGTGCAAACATCGTACCACCTCCTCCTTGATGTGTCGCCCCCGCATAGGCGAGCCTCTTGTTTGCCCCTGATGATCAAATCCCGTCTGCCGCTATTGTACACACACCCGCCACAGAAGGCAAACGCCCGACCGACGTCGGTAGCCCGCCCCTGGTCAGCCTACGCTGGGGGGGGAACCTCAGTTGACCCACAAACGTAACCCTAAGCTTGATGTGTATCTTCTCAAAAATTCGGGGAAAGAAACCGGGTTTTTTCAGAAAAAACCCGGTTTCTCATCTGTCAAACCCCAGTTTATTGAGAAGATACCTTGATGTTTAGCCCGCTGTTCACGAATGTGCTCAAGCGGCGCGATCCCGAAGGATTTGCAGAATGGGGAACTGGGTATATACTATAGAGGCCTTTCGTCTTTCACGGAGCCGGAGGCTATGACCAAGGCGGTGAGGGCCGCCCGGGCAGACATGTTCTAGCACAGGCCCGCCCACCGTCAAGGTTGGGGCAGGCGTTTTGTTCCCATAGCACACGGATACACACGGATGAAACGGGTTCTCACGGATTCTTTTTTATCTTTATCTGCGTACATCCGTGTGATCCGTGTTGATCTGTGTCCCAATGCCCAAGGCTATTCGCCAACTCGCCCTGCCCCTGGAAACCCACCGCAACCATTACCTCTTCTCCGACCATTTCCTCAACGAAGTGTTGCCCGGACAGGATGCATGGCGCGAGTCTGAAACAGAGGCCAGGCAAGCCCTGGACGGTATCGCCGAATTGTACTCACGGCTGGAGGACGCACTGCCTCACTACAACGAAGCCGCTCTGGAGCAGGAGTGGATCCGTCCAATCCTCGATATCCTGGGACACGTCTACCACGTTCAACCCTCTCTGACCGGTGCGGCCGGCACGCCCGATTATGCTTTCTTCGCAGACGAACCCGCCAAGCAGGCAGCCGCCCGCGTGTGGGGTACACCCACCTTCTGGGAGGCGGCATTGGCAGTGGGCGACGCCAAGCGCTGGGACCGCCCGCTCGACAAGCGCCTCGTGAACGGCGCACCAGATGCTTTCACCAATGCCAATCCCTGTTTTCAGATTGACTACTACCTGCGGCGGACGGGCTGCGCCTGGGGAATAGTCTCCAACGGGCGACGGTGGCGGCTCTATCACGGTGACACCAGCGTGCTCCTGGACCACTTCTACGAGGTTGACCTGGTTCAACTGATCGAGCAGGGCGATCTGGCCGCCTTCCGCCACTTCTACCTATTCTTCCGAGTCGTTGCCTTTCAACCCGACGCTGAGGACCGCTGCTGGCTGGACGAGGTCTTGTCCCAGAGCACGGCCTACGCTGTGCACGTCGGCGACGAACTGAAGGGGCGAGTGTACGAGGCGCTGAGGCTGCTGGCCCAGGGCTTTCTCGATTACCCGACAAACCGGGTTTTTTCTGAAAAACCTGGTTTGTGTCCCGACCCAACCACCGACCTGTCCCCTGTCCACGACGCATGCCTGATCCTGCTGTACCGGCTGCTGTTCCTGCTCTACGCCGAGAGCCGGGGTCTGTTGCCGCTGGATAACCCCAGTTACGCCGGGCAGTACAGCCTGAAGGCGATCAAGGAGGACATCGCCCGCAAGACGGACGACGGCATAACCTACCTGGCGCAGAAGGCGACTATATGGGACGACCTGCGCACCTTGTTCGACATCATCTACAGCGGACAGGAGACGCTGGGCGTGCCGGCCTACGATGGCCGGTTGTTCGACCCGGCGCGGTACCCCTTCCTGGAGGAGCACACCATCGGCGACAGATACCTGGCCCAGGCGATTGACCTGCTGGCCCGGGCCGAGGCGGGGCCGGGACAAGGGTTGAGTTTCGTGGACTACCGCGACCTCTCGATCCGCCACCTGGGCAGCATCTACGAGGGGCTGCTGGAGTACCGGCTGGCCTACGCTGCCGAGGAGATGGCTGTCGTCAAACGGGGCAAGAAGGAGGAGATCGTCCCCCTGTCGGAGGCGGGTGGCACGGTCGGAGACCGGCCACAGCAGGGGAAGGTGGTGGAGCGTTTCCCCGCCGGGCAGGTGTACCTGGTCACCGATCGGGGCGAGCGCAAGGCGACAGGCAGTTACTACACCCCCGACTACATCGTCAAGTACATCGTCGAGCAGACGTTGGGGCCGCTGGCGGACGCCCAGGCGGAGATGGTGGAGGAAGAGATCGCGGCGTTGAAGGCGAAAAGCAGGGCTGGGGCGCGGCGCACGAAGGCCTACAAGGACGAACTGGCTCGCCTGCAGAACAGTTTCGCCGACCGCGTACTGGCCCTGAATGTCCTCGATCCGGCGATAGGCAGCGGGCATTTCCTGGTCGAGGCCACCGACTACCTGGCGCGGCGCATCGTCGAGGCTGGGGTGGTGACCGAGGCACTGGTGGACGGTTTGGCTACGCTCACCGGAACCGGCGACGAGGAGAGCGAGTTGAGTCACTGGCGGCGGCGGGTGGTGGAGCGCTGCATCTACGGGGTGGACCTGAACCCGCTGGCGGTGGAACTGGCCAAACTGAGCCTGTGGCTGGCGACGGTCGCCAGAGGCAAGCCGCTCTCGTTCCTGGACCACCATCTGCGCTGCGGCAACTCGCTCATCGGGGCGCGGGTGGCCGATTTGCAGGTGTTGCCAACGCGAACACGAAAGGGAACACGAAAGGGGACACGAAAGGGAACACGAAAGGGGCGAAAGGCGCGAAAGACCTCCGAGGTTTCGGAAACCTCGGAGGTCTCGCAGCTAACGATGTGGGATGAAAGCGCCTTCACCCAGGACATGTACCGCGTGGTGGGGGCGATGCGCCAGATTCAGGAGTACGAGACGGCCGATCTGGTCAGCGTCAAGGAGAAGGAGCGGCTGTTTGAGGAGACGGTGGAGCGGGAGCGGCACAAGTGGCGTGCGGTGGCCGACCTGTGGACTGCTACCTATTTTGGGCTGGAACTGACGCCGGAACTGTACAACGCCTGCGTGCAGCACGTCCAGGGCAAGCCGGTGCTCTTGCAGGCGGCCCAGGCCGAGGCGCTGCTGGATCAGGCGCACGAGGTATGGGAGGCGAAGCGATTCTTCCACTGGGAGATCGAGTTCCCGGAGGTGTTCTTCGACGAGTACGGCCGGCACAAGGGGGACGCGGCGGGGTTCGACGCGGTGGTCAGCAACCCACCGTATGCAGACATCAAAGGATTAGACAAAGAGCTTGCCAGATATCTTGTTGAGACTTACTCCACTATACATTTGAGAATAAACGTGTTCGCAGCCTTCTTGGAGCGAGTGCTCGAGATTGCGGCGGCTGGAGACGGACAAGTTGGATTCATTATTCCCACAGCATTTCTGACACTGGTATCGTATGCGCGTCTGCGGGAGCTTATACTTGACATATGTTGGCTTAGGAGCCTCATACGTTTGCCGAATGAGTTATTTGGCGAGGCGGCAGGTGAAGTTAAGGTGGATACCTGCATAGTAATTGTTCATAAAGGTTCTGCATCGTCAGAAATCAAAACAGATGTTTTAGTTTACGACTCCTTTGAACGCATCACAAGCATCTCACGTGATACTGCATCTAACGTGTTCGAGATACCTCAGCGGAGGTGGATCAATGGCGAGGGTTCAGTTATCACACTCATGCGAAGTGAAGAGGCTGATATCGTTGATAGAATGCGAAGTCAGTCCACACCACTGGATGGCTACTGCGAGTTCTGTCTTGGTCTGACACCATACGATAAATATACAGGACACACACAAGAGCAAATTAGAAGCAAAGTTTTCCACGCAAAGGCTCGACTCGACTCTACGTATAAAAAACTGCTTTTGAGCGGTGATGTGAGAAGATATTCAATAGAGTGGAACGGAGAGGACTGGATAAAGTATGGTGAGTGGTTGGCTGCACCGAGAGAACAAAGGTTTTTCACACAAGAACGGATCTTAGTTCAGCAAATCATTGACTGGAGCTTGCTTCGCATTTTCGCTAGTTGGACCGATGAAGAGCTTTATAACACACAGAATCAGTTCAATCTCCTGCCGCGCGAGGGAACAAACCTCAGATTTGTGCTGGCAGTCCTGAACTCCAAGCTAATGAGCTACTATCACAGGCGGGTTTTTCTTGATGTTGCACTACAACGATTTCAGAAAGTGCTCATAAAGGACGCAAAAACCTTCCCAATTCGCCGCATCGAGTTCACCACCCCGCCGGAGGAGCGGGAACGGCTGGTGGAGGAGGGGCTGAAACACGAAGCACGCGAAATGGCACGAATGACACGAAACGCGCAGGACACTTTCGTGCCCTTCGCGGACCTTCGTGCCTTTCGTGATTCAGACCTCGGCCGCTGGCTGGACGCCCGCCTATCGGCCCAGCCCGAACAAGCCGACGTCGTCCACGACCTGCTGGCCCACCTGGCCGGGCGGATGATCGAGATGCACAAGGAGAAACAGGCGGAGGTGCGCGGTTTCCTCGATTGGCTGGCGGAGTACACCGGACGGCCGATTGACGAGTGGGCGCTCAAGACCCACCTGCGGTGTTACTACGAGCACGACTGGGCCGAGATGCAGCGGGTGCTCAAGCGCAACCAGCGCAAACTGCCCAACGTGGACCTGGACGTGGACGGTTACAAGAACGAGCCCGCCGCCAGGATCCACGCCGCGTGGGAGACCTCGATGGAGACGCTGCGCCCGCTACTGGCGCACATCGAGGCCACCGACCGGCTCATTGACCAGATCGTGTACCAGTTGTACGGGTTGACGGAGGAAGAAATCGAGATTGTCGAGGGTGCAACCAGGTGACAAGAGGCGGCATCCTGCCAAAGAAAGACCCGCTGTGAGGAAAAGGAACTTGAAAGAGAGAGGTGAATGTTGTCATGAATGATGTCTTCCGGATGGCGCCGGCTTCAGGAAAAGTTCTCTGGACGTTGGGCGGAATCGCTCTCCTGTTGGTCGGCTTGCTATTTCTCTTCAGTTACATCGCTTACTCATCTCGACATGTGCGATTCGAGGTATCCTCAGGCGGACTCAGCATCATCGGTGATCTGTACGGGAGGACGATTCCGGCCGAGTCATTGATGGTCGGCCAAGCGAAACGTCTCAATCTGGCAGAGTCCCACGAGTACCAACCTCGATTTC
>JADHWW010000085.1 GCA_016783285.1 Anaerolineae bacterium | reverse complement strand
TCCTCCTTGACAGTTGGACAAGTTGGCAACTTGTCCTACGAGAAAGACAACAAGTTGGCAACTTGTCCTACGAGAAAGACAACAAGTTGGCAACTTGTCCTACGAGAAAGACAGCAAGTTGGCAACTTGTCCTACGAGAAAGACAACAAGTTGGCAACTTGTCCTACGAGAAAGACAACAAGTTAGCAACTTGTCCTACGAGAAAGACAACAAGTTGGCAACTTGTCCTACGAGAAAGACTTGTCCTACGAGAAAGAAAAAATGCCCGCCCCGTTGCCGGGACGGGCATCTTACCCGTGGTGCCACCCTGCTTAGGTGGCTCTAAACACAAAACGCGCCGGTGACGGCGCGTGGTACGTAAAGAGCCAGCCTCACTCTTGCAGGTACAGTCCCTTGATTTTCTCAGGACGATACCCTCAGCCCTGGTAACGGTGGCGTCTCCGGCCCGGACTACTCAAACATCTGAATCCGTTGTTGTCCTGCAATCCGACGTTCTTTCGGCGGGCGACTCCTGGGCCCATTCAGCACTGGCGCTGGTGTCGGGCTCACAGCCCTCGATTCAAAACTCGAGTGCCCGACTCTCTGAACCCCGCTTCGATGCCTACTCTTCCCGATCGTTGTCTTTCCGAGTATGTGGTTGTTTGGAGGAGATAATACCACAAAACGGGCTGGCTGTCAAATCGCCCGCCGGGCACCCCTTGTTGCCTTTTGCGGCTTATTGCGTTAAAATATAAGAGTACCACAGATGCAGAAATGAACGATATGAAAGGGATGCAAGTCATACTGGAGGAGGAACGATGGATAAAGTGCCCAACGTCAACGAACGTCGTCGTATTCCCATGCAGGCCATACGCGCCGTGGTGAAGCAGATCGCGGCCAAGTTCCAGCCGGAGAAAATCATCCTCTTCGGCTCCTACGCTTACGGCCAGCCCAGGCCGGCAAGCGACGTAGACTTGCTGGTGGTGATGGATACGCCACTGCGCAACCGGGAACAAGCGGCACAAATCGCTCGCACCATAGATTATTACTTTGGGCTGGATCTGCTAGTCCGAAGTCCGCAGCAACTAGCCGAGCGACTGGCGTTGGGCGATTTTTTCCTACAGGAAGTCACTGAGAAAGGAAAGGTGCTCTATGCATACTCTGACATAGGAATGGGTTGACAAAGCCGAGGGCGATTTTCGTACCGCCAGCCGGGAAGCGCGGGTCAGGAAAGCGCCCAATTACGACGCGGTTTGCTTTCATTGTCAGCAATGCGCTGAAAAGTACCTGAAAGCGTATTTGCAGGAGCAAGGCCAACGTTTCTTCCCTGTTCACGACCTCACTGAGTTACTGGAACTGTGCCTGCCATACGACGGAACCTTCGAGGGGACTTGTTGAAAGACCTGACCGCATACGCGGTGGACTTTCGCTACCCAGGCGAGGAGGCGACGAAAGAAGAAGCGCGCACCACTGTCAAGGCGATGCGTACAGTGCGCACCTTCGTCCGCCAGAGACTAGGACTGAGTAATCAATCGGTATAAAACTATGCCCAAAACAACCCCCGTCCGCAAACAATATCTCCAGATCAAGGCCCAGCACCCGGACGCCATCGTTTTCTTTCGGCTGGGCGACTTTTACGAGACTTTTGACGAGGACGCCAGGACCGCCGCCCGCGAACTCGACCTCGTTCTGACCTCGCGCCCGGTGGCCAAGGGGGTGCGCATCCCTATGGCCGGCGTCCCTCACCACGCCGTCGAGGGCTACATCGCCCGCCTCATCGAAAAAGGCTACCGCGTCGCCATCGCCGAGCAGGTGGGCGAGGTCACCGGCAAGGGGTTGGTCCACCGCGAGGTGAGGCGCGTCGTCACCCCCGGCACCGTCGTCGAGCCGGCACTGTTGGACGAGAAGCGGGCCAATTACCTGGCGGCGGTCGTCGTCGAGGATGGGGGCAGGCGGGCCGGCCTGGCCTACACCGACATCACCACCGGCGAGTTCGCCACGGCCCAGTTGGACGCGGGTGAGGTGAAACAGGAGTTAGCCCGCTTGCAGCCCCGCGAATGTCTGGTACCGGACGACGCTGGTGGACAATCTACAATCTACAATCTACAATCTACAATCCTCAGCACGCACGTCACGCCACTGCCCGCCTACCGCTTCGAACCGGGCGCGGCCCAGCAAGTGCTGCTCGACCACTTTGGCGTGGCGACGTTGGACGGCTTTGGCTGCGCGGGCAGGCCGCTGGCTATCCGGGCCGCCGGCGCCATCATCCACTACCTGCGCGAGACCCAGAAGGGGGCGCTGGCGCAGATCGTGGGCCTGAGCACCTACTCGACCGCCCGCTTTATGACACTCGACGCGACCACGCGCCGCAACCTGGAACTGACCGAGACACTGCGCGAGCGCCAGGTGCGCGGCTCGCTCCTGGGCGTGCTCGACCTGGCGCTGACCCCAATGGGCGGACGGCTGCTGCGGGCGCGATTGGCCCAACCGTTGCTCGACCGGGCGGAACTGGAGGCGCGGCTGGACGAGGTGCAGGCGTTCTACGAGGACACCATCGCCCGTGGGCAGGTGCGCAAAACGCTCAAGGGCACGCCCGACCTGGAACGGCTGACCAATCGGGTATTGGCCGGCATAGCCAGGCCGCGCGATCTCACCGGCATACGCCAGGCCCTTGAGGTCATTCCCGAACTCGTGGATATTCTTTCACAATTCACAACCTCCCGCTCCAAGGGCACCCGATCTCTGACCTCCAATCTCCAATCTCCAATCTCCAATCTCCAATCCACTTCTTCCCTCATCGCCTCCGCCATCGTGGACGACCCGCCCGCGAATGTCTCCGCTGGCGGGGTCATCCGGCCCGGCTTCTCCGCCGAACTGGATAGCATCGCCACGGCTGCGCGGGATGCCAAAGCCTGGGTCGCCAACCTGGAGCGGGAAGAGCGCGAGCGCACCGGCGTCAAGAACCTCAAGGTGGGCTACAACAAGGTTTTTGGCTATTACATCGAGATCACTAAAGCCAACCTGAGCGCCGTCCCCGACGACTACATTCGCAAACAGACGTTGGTCAACGCCGAGCGGTTCATCACGCCCGAGTTGAAAGAGTACGAGGCGCTGATCCTGAACGCCGAGGAGCGGCAGGCCGAGGTAGAGGCGCGGCTGTTCCGCGAGGTCTGCCAGCAAGTAGGGGCGCGGGCTGGATCGCTGCTCAAGACGGCGCGGGCACTGGCGCGGCTGGACGTGGCAGCGACGCTGGCCGAGGTCGCCGTGCGTCACCGGTACGTGCGCCCCGAACTGGGCGGCGAAGGCGTGCTAGAGATCGTCGCCGGACGCCACCCCGTCGTCGAGCAGACGCAGCGGGATGAGCCTTTCGTGCCCAACGACCTGCGCCTCAACGCCGGCGAGCGCATCCTGATCATCACCGGGCCGAACATGGCCGGAAAAAGCATTTTCATCCGCCAGGCGGCGCTGATCGTGCTGATGGCCCAGATGGGCAGTTTCGTGCCCGCCGACCGGGCGCGGATCAGTCTCGTGGACCGCATCTTTACCCGCGTGGGGGCGCTGGACGAGATCGCCGCCGGCCGCTCGACTTTTATGGTCGAGATGGTCGAGACGGCCAACATCCTCAACCACGCCACGGAGCAAAGTTTGCTCATCCTCGACGAGATCGGGCGCGGCACCAGCACCTACGACGGCCTCTCCATCGCCTGGGCGGTGGTCGAGTATCTGCACAACCACCCGGAGCGGCGGGCGCGGACGCTCTTTGCCACCCACTACCACGAGTTGATCGAACTGGCCGGACGGCTGCCGGCGGTGCGCAACTATAGCCTGGAGGTGGTGGAGGAGGGCGGGCAGGTTGTCTTCCTGCATAAAGTCGTGCCCGGCGGGGCGGACCGCTCCTACGGCATTCACGTGGCCCAGTTGGCGGGCGTGCCGCGCCCGGTCATCCATCGGGCCGAGGGACTGTTGGAGCAATTGGAGAGTGGCAAGTTCCGCCCGGGGACGGAGAAGCCGTCCCCTCACCAGCCGGTGCTCTTTGCCCAGGAGCACCCGGTGGTGAAAGAGTTGCGCGGGTTGGACGTCTCGACGATGACGCCGCTGGAGGCGATCAACAGGTTATACGAGTTGCAGCGGCAGGCGAGGGAGTGAGTATGTGCTGTCTATAGTATCTTTGCGATCACCCAGGCCGCTAGCAGCAAGACCAGGCCGATGGGCAGGATCAGCAGCCCGATCCCAAACACCGGGATCAGGCCCACGCCGAGCAGCGAGACGATCACCCCTGCCAGTCCCAGCACGACCATCAGTGCCACCGCCAGCAGCACGAACGGCAACTTGATCAGCCAGACCAGGGAAACAACTACCGCCTTGACCAGCCAGGCCAGCAGCACAAAGGGCAGTTTGATCAGCCAGACCAGACAATCCAACATCACGTCCACCTCCTTTTTTCTCGGTTACTTCTTTCATTACGCAGATCGTCGCCCGGAGTTGCATTGATTGGGGGGTGTTGGTTGGTTGGTCAGTTGGTTGGTCAGTTGGTTAGTTGGTTGGTTAGTTGGTTGGGTTGACCGCAGACCCGACATGGGCTACAATCAAGTGTGCTTGACGAGTGAAGAAAAAACGGGCATCTGGTGGCTGAGTCTTGTGGGGTCCGATGAGAGAAATCCTGGGTGATCTGAATCGCTGGCTGGCGGCCGGTGAAAAAATCGCGCTGGCGACGGTGGTGTGGGCCGAAGGCCCCTCCCCCCGGCCGCTGGGCTCGCGCCTGGCGGTGACCGGTTCCGGCGAGATGGCCGGCTCCGTCAGCGGTGGCTGCGTGGAGGGAGCAGTATTCGAGGAGGCCCAGAGCGTGCTCTCCGGCGGGCCACCGAAGCGGCTGCACTACGGCGCGGCGGACGAGACCGGCTGGGAGGTGGGGCTGGCCTGCGGCGGCGCCATTGAGGTCTACGTCGAGCCGCTGGTGGAGATCCACCGCCGGCTGCTGGCGGCGCTGGAGGCGGAGGAGACCGTCGCGCTGGCAACCCGCCTGGACGGCGGTGGTCACCTGCTGGCCTGGCCCGATGGCCGACTGGAGGGGGACACGGCCCTGGCCCCGGAGATGGAAGGCGTATTCCCAGGGCCGTTGGCTGAACACCGCTCCCGCACCGAGGGCGACCTGTTTGTCCAGGTCTTTGCCCCGCCGCCGGCGCTGGTCATCGTCGGCGCAGTGCACATCGCAATGCCACTCGTCAGCCTGGCGCAGGCGCTGGGCTTCCGCGTGCGGGTGGTGGACGCCCGCCGGGTCTTCGCCACCCGTGATCGCTTTCCCACGGTGGACGAACTGGTCGTCGCCTGGCCGCAAGAGGCGCTGAAGGCGGAGGAACTGGGGCCACGGCACTACGTCGTGATCCTCTCCCACGACCCCAGGTTCGACCTGCCCGCGCTGCGGATCGCACTGCGCAGCCGGGCGGCCTACGTCGGGCTGCTCGGTTCGCGCATCACTCAAGCCAAGCGGAAAGCGGCGTTGCGGGAGGAAGGCTTCGGCGAGGCGGAACTGGCGCGCATCCACGGCCCTGTGGGGCTCGACCTGGGCGGACGGGAGCCGGCCGAGATCGCGCTGGCGATTCTGGCGCAGATCATCGCCGTGCGGCACGGCCGGCGCGGTGGTAAATTGAGCACACAGGAGGAGCCATGATGGAACCAAAGTACCAACGGGAGCAGCCGGAGCGCGTCATCTCTGACGTCGCTGAGGCTCGGGCAGGAAGAGGACAAGTGGGCAAGGTGATCAAAATGATCGTATTCTCTGCACTACTGGTCGCCGCCGGTTACTACTTCGGCCTCATCTGTGGGCAGGTAGGCAGGGCATATGAGATGCTCTTCTCACCATCTCGCGATACCTTGTACCTGGTCGGACAACTCCTGCTGGCAATGGGAGTGCTCGCCGTAACGTCTGGCCTCGTAGCGGTGCTCTTTCGCCCCTTCTGGACTTGTCTCGTCGCCTTCGTCTTTTCCAGTGCGGCAGTACTCGTTGCCTGGGAGATCGGGCTGGGCAGCGGCATCGCGGTACTCGTCTACCTGGTGGCCTCGTTGCTCTACACACGTGGCGTCATCGCGGAACTGAACAACCGGGTGCACTTCTCGGTGCGGCCGGTTGCACAAAGCCAGAGGATCCTGCTGATGGCACTGGTCGCGGTCGCCTGCGCCAGCCTGTACCTGGGATACGCTGCTCAAATCGAGCGGGAAGGCTTCTCGCTGCCGCCTTCCGCACGCGACGTCATTACCCGCATGACAATGATGCCCATCGAGCGACGGATTGAGGAGCAGGCCGGCCTGACGCCAGCGGAGAAGGCAAAGGTGTTGGCTGGGGTCCGCGCAGAACTGGAAAGCCAGTGGCTAGGGCCGATGGAGGAGACACTGAAACGCTACGAACTGTACATCCCTATCGGTGTCGCTGCCATGCTATTAATGTCGTTGACCTCCATCGTCAGCCTGCTCTCCTGGCTGCCCCCCCTGATCCTCAGCGTCGTATTCCTGCTCCTGACCACCTTGCGGGTGACCCGTGTGGTGACAGAGACGCGGGAGGTCAAGCGGCTGACGCTCGGCTGAGCGGTGCCTGGGGGAAGGCACCGCCGTAAACAGGCGGCGCTGGAGAATCCAACACCGGCTCTTCAAGCCGGTGTTCTATGCACCGGCGGCTCGGCAAACACTTCGTCCACCGAAACCTCGAACCCGGACAGCACCTGAGAGCGGGCCTTATGGCCAGCGCCGAACTGGCCCAGCGGAGCGTAGACCCCCTCATCCAACGTGTAAACCTCGATAGCGCGCGCATCGGGGTCAACCAACCAGTACTCGCTCACACCGGCGCGGGCGTACTCTAACATCTTTACTCCCCGGTCGGTGCGCCGGGTACCAGGGGAGAGTACCTCAACCACCAGATCGGGCGGGCCGTAGAACTGCTCGCCGATGCGGTCGGCGTGGGCGTGGGAGACGAACAGGATGTCTGGCTCGCGGACCTTGCCCGGCCACCCCTGCTTGCTCAACTACCTGATATTCGACCATCTCCACCTCCCAATGCGGCAGGCTCGCCGCCAGCGACTAAAGTCGCCACTACAAATTCCCATACTCCGCCAACCGCTGCTTGAGGAAAGCGATGGTCTCCACCGGCGTCGGGTCCACACCATTGAGCATCGCCAGGTAAAAACTTACATAGTCGCCAAAGTGGATCAGGGAGAGCGTATGCGCCAGGCGGCTTTTGCCCCGCCCCTGCACCTCCTCGGCCACCACGCCCTCGCGCCGGAGCAGTTCCCCCGTCACCTGCCAGCGCAACTGCACGCGCGGATGGTCCAGGTTCGAGCGTAGTATCAACACGACGGCCTGCTCGCGCACGGTCTGAGGGATGCCGAGGCCGACGACGGCGTTGTGGTTCAGTTCGGGCAGTGTCTCGAAAAAGGCCCAGTGCTTGCTGTTCTCGTTGAACTGGGTCTTCCAGCGGTTGGCGACGGCGGCCAGGAAGCCCGCCCCGTAGATGACCGGCAGACGGCCCGCGATCTGGCCCGCCAGGCGCTTGGCCGCGTTGTGCGCCGTAGGCACTTTTGGGCCAATCTCTGTCCGCCACTCCTCCATCACCCGGACGGCCTCTGCCAGGTCGGCGGAGTAATCGCGGAGCAGCCCCAGCCGGCAGCAGATACCCAGCGGCAGGGTGAAGGAGTAGCCCAACGCGGCCCGCGGCTGCGCCTGGTAGTCAAAACGAACCAGCGGAAGTTCCCTCTCCTGGGCCAGCGCCGCCAGTTTTCCCCCTGTCGTGACCATCAGCGGGCGGGTTCCGCGCTCCAGCGCCTGGCCAAAGGCCGACAGCGTCTCCTCCGTGTTGCCTGAGTAACTACAGCCGACGACCAGGTAGTCGGCGCCGCGGACGAAAGCAGGAACAGTGTACCCGCGCACGACGGTGATGGGGATGGCACATTCTCCGGCGACCAGTCCCTGCAGGAGCGCCCCGCCGATGGCCGAGCCGCCCATCCCCAGGATGACGACGTGCCGCGCCGCCTCGTAGGCCGGCGGCAACTCCAGCCCTCGGGCCAGCGCCCAGGCTGCCTGACATTGCTGCGGCAGTTCGCCGATGCGCTCGAGCATGCCGTCGGGGTCGAGTTCGCCAAAACGTGTTGAGTCGTCCAGGGTCATCAGATATCCTCCCTATCCGGCGACCTCCACAAGACCAATTTGGATGGCCAGCCGGGTCAGGCCGGCCACATCGTGGATGTCCAGTTTGTCCATCAGATTGGCGCGGTGCGTCTCGACGGTGCGCACGCTG
>JADHWW010000187.1 GCA_016783285.1 Anaerolineae bacterium | reverse complement strand
CACCGTGGCCGAGGACTATAACGAGGGCACCAGCATCTTTGACGAGTACGTGCCCGACCAACTGGGCGCGCTGTACCGTCCCGTCCAGACCATCGCCGGCGAGGGCATCCACGGCCTGGCGGCGGCCGTGATGCAGATTCTCACCGGCAAGTTCGACGTTGTCGTCGTCGAGGGACACAGCAAGGCGTCCAACATCCTCACCCTGCCCTACATCCTGGCCTTCGCCTTCGATCCTGTCTTCAACCGGCCGCTGGCTGCTCATCCCTACTACGTGGCGGGGATGGAGATGCGGCGCTACCTGGCCGAGACCGGCACGACCCATCGAGAATGTGCGTGCGTGGCCGCCAAGAACCGCAACAACGCGCTGCTCAACCCGCTGGCCGGGTACGGGGCCGCCGTCTCTGCGGACGACGTGCTGGCCTCCGAGCCGGTGGCCGAGCCGCTGACCCGGCTAGAGTGCGCCGGCCACAGCGACGGTGCCATCGTCTTCGTGCTGGCCGCCGGGGAGACGGCCCGCGTCCTCACCGACGCGCCCATCTGGGTGCGTGGCGTGGGATGGGCCAACGACACCTTCTGGATGGAGAGCCGTCCCTGGGGTGAGGCCCGTTATGCCCGTGATGCTGGCCGCATGGCCTACCGCACCGCCGGCATCAAGAGTCCACGGGCAGAGATAGACTTTGCCGAGGTGGACGACACCTTCGCCTACAAGGAATTGCAACACCTGGAAGCGTTGGGGCTGTGTCCGCCGGGCGCTGCCGGTGAATGGACCGCCGAAGGAGGCACAGAACTGACGGGCGAGTTCCCGGTCAACCCCTCCGGCGGCGCGTTGGGCCAGGGCCACCTGCTCGACGCCACCGGGCTGGCCCGTGTGCTGGAGGTGGTGCAACAACTGCGCGGTGAGACCGGGCAGCGGCAGATCGAGGATGCCGAGGTCGGCCTGGCCTTCGGCTGGCGCGGCGTGCCCACGACCGGCGGCGCGGCTGTGGTGCTGAGTAACTGAGTCTGAGTAACAGGAGGTGTTGGATGTCAACAATGCAAGCCGCTCAACTGATCACACCGCAGGGCAAGATTTTCTCTCTTCCCCCGGGAATGTACGAGGCTATCCTCAAGATACTCGAGAAGTGGAAACCCGCTCCCCGAGTTGCGCGGGCAGAAGTGCTGGCGCTCGTCAAGGAAACCCGTGGCAAGTACGCCAGCGGGCCATCGCTTGTTAATGCTCTCCTGGCCGAGAGGTCAACTGAAAGAGAACGGGAGATGAGATGTGATCAGGAAAGAGCAGAGTGGTTCTTCAAGAAGCAGTAGGAAAGTCGCCGAACGCGCTTTCTACGTGCTAGACAGCTATGCTCTCTTCGCCTACTTTGAAGATGAAGAGGGAGCAAACATCGTCGCCGATTTGATCAAGAGAACCGCTGAGAATGTCTCCTTGTTTCTCAGCCTTATCAATTTCGGCGAAGTGGCATATATCACTGAGCGCGAGAGGGGGCCGCAACAAGCAGTTAGGTTGCTCGAAGACATCCGCCTCCTCCCTATCACCCTCAGCAGGATTGACGAAGAGCGCGTTATAGCTGCGGCTCATATCAAAGCCTGCTATCCCGTTTCCTACGCCGATGCCTTCGCCATCGCCCTGGCCGAAGAACTCGGTGCCACTGCTGTCACAGGAGACCCGGAGTTTAAGAAAGTAGAATCCATGATCCCTGTGCTGTGGCTGCGGGAAGTGTAATCCAGGTCCACCAAGGAGTGAGTTATGCCAGGAGTCTATAAAGTCCTGCTGAAAGAGACCGTGACCAGAGCGCACTCCCTCTTTGGCGACGACTTGGTGTCGGTCGTGCTCTACGGCAGCCGTGCACGAGGTAACGCCCGTCCCGATTCTGACTTTGATCATCTCATCATCGCGGTCTCTGCCCGACGAGAGACAGAAGCGGGAACTGGCGCTGGACATCGCCGAGGTGGGCTTCGACTATGGCTTGCCCATCCAGATACTTTTGGTTACGCAAGATGAGGCGGAGCGGGCTATCGCCACCGGCGCGCCATTGATGTTTGAGATCTATGACGCTCACCGACTGATGTATGACCGGAGGGATTTCTTCCGTCATCTGACCAGGCGTTTTGCCAGCCAACTGAGAGCCTGGCGGGCGCACAAGATCAAGGAACACGTATGGGAGGTACCAAGCCTTGCAACAGTTAGACTATAGCGGAGTAGACAAGGAAACAAGTAGACAAGGAAACAAGTAAGGAGGCAGCTATGAGTAAATCGAGAGTTGCAATAGTCGGCGCGGGAATGACCAAATTCGTGCGCCGCGCCCAAGAAACACCCAAGGAACTGGCGTGGGAGGCCGCACACCTGGCGCTGGAATCCTGTGAGATGACGCTGGACGACGTGGACGCCGTGGTGATCGGCACCGCGCCCGACGCCTTTGACGGCGTACACATGAAGGGCGAGTATCTCTCCGACGGCTGCGGGGCCTGGGGCAAGCCTTATATGCGCGGCTATGTCGGCGGGGGCACGGGCGTCTTTGCCCCCATCCAAGGCTGGTACCACATCGCCAGCGGCCTATTTGACACCGTCTTGGTCGTCTGCGAGGAAAAAATGTCCTCCTGCCAGCCTCACCCGCAGGGGGCATTCCTTACCATATTCGACCACACCACCGAGCGGCCTCTGTGGCCGAATCTGCTATGGATCTTTGCGCTGGAAATGAACGCTTACATGAGCCGCTATGGGCTGGACAAGCGGGACATTGCCACTGTCGCGGTCAAGAACAAGCGCAACGCCGCCGACCACCCCGCCGCGCTACTAGGCGACCCGAACATTACCGTCGAGGACATCTTGAACACCGAGGTCATGGCCTGGCCGGTGCAGCGAGGGGACGTGAGTCCTATCAGCGACGGCGCGGTGGCGGTCGTGATGTGCGCCAACCACGTCGCCCGCCGCGTGACGAACAAGCCGGTCTGGATTGAAGGCGTGGGTTGGAACCTGGATACCGCTTACTGGACCAACCGCGACCTCTCATACCCGGTCTACGTCGAAGAGGCGGCGCGGATGGCCTACGAGATGGCCGGCATCACCGAGCCGCGCCAGCAGATCCACATCGCCGAGCCTTACGACCCCTTCGACTACAAGGAACTGCACCACCTGGAAGGGCTGATGCTGTTCGACAAGGGGAAAGCGCCGGAGGCCGCCGCAGCCGGGGTAACTCAGCGGGACGGCGACCTGCCCGTGTGTCCCTCGGGGGGCTTGCTGGGTGTGGGCAACCCCATCGCCGCCGCCGGCCTGATGAAAGTGGCCGAGATATTCTGGCAGTTGCGCGGGGAAGCCGGCGCCCGCCAGGTGCCCGGCAATCCCAAGCGCGGCCTGGCGCAAGCCTGGGGCGACCTGATGCAGGTCGGCACTGTAGTGGTCATGGGAGTGTAGAGCGTGATAGAGAAGATCGCCGCTGAGCGGTTCGTCCGCCCGAAGAACGATCTACATCGCCGCAAACTGCGTGCGCTGGACAACTTCGTCGCGGGGCTGTTGAGCCGGCCGGAGCGCGCTCAGGTAGGGCGCGTCGTCCTCTTCGGCAGCACGTTGGAGGGCGACGTCACAGCAGAGAGCGATGTGGATCTGCTTGTCCTGGGAACAGGCGACTTGCAGACCTTGCGTCGCACCTGTGCTGGCTTGGCTTTCGAGACCGGCCTGGCAACGGGAGAGAGCGTGGAGCCGCTGGTGTTCCCGCTGAGCTACTACTACCATCCGGCCTCTCCCTTCATCCACCGGCTGCGGCGGCGAGGAAAGGAGATACTGACTATGAGCGAGCACAATTTGAAACGCATCCTGCTTGCAGGTAAGCACCGGCTGGCAGCCGACTACTCGCGGGTTGCGCGGTACGTCTGTGATAACGGCGACTACCGTGAGGCGGCCGATCTGGCCTACAACGCAGCCGAGACGGCGGTCAAGGGCCTCTTGCTCCTGGAACTCGATGAGTTGCCGCGCAGCCATGGCGGACTGGTCAATCGTTTCGGCGACCTGTACGCCCGCACAGGCAAGGTGCCGGCCCAGATGGGGCGCGACCTGCACCTGGCACTGGAAACCCGTGCCCGCGCCCGCTATGTGGAGGACACCAACATCAATCAGGCCGATGCCGAAGAAGTCATCGCTCTGGCCAAAGCGCTGCTGGAGCGGCTTGTTCAATTCGAACAAGAGTTGGAATCGACGGACGAAGAGAAATCTCAATAGCGATCTTTCACCGAACAGAAGGAGACATAAAATGATTGAACACGTGTACGACACCGTATACCTTCGCAGAAAGGATTTTGAGGAGGGCCGCGTTCTCTTCGAGACGTGGGACCCCAACACCCGCTACGCCTGGGATGCGGGCGTGGCCATCGGCGGCTACCTGCAAGGGCTAAAGGCCGGCAAACTGATGGGACGGCATTGCCCCGAATGTGGCCGCGTGCTGATCCCACCCCGCATGTTCTGCGAAAGTTGCTTCTGCGCCACCGACCGCTGGGTGGATCTCCAGGACACCGGCACCATCGTCACTTTCTCCCTGTGTTACGTCACCTGGGACATGATCCGGCTGGAGGAGCCGCAATTGCCGGCTGTCATCGAGATTGACGGCGCTTCGCCCGGGATGGGCATCATGCATATGCTGGGCGAGGTGGACCCGCAGGCGATCAAGATCGGCATGCGGGTACAGGCGGTGTGGAAGCCGGCCGAGGAGCGCACAGGCGCTATCACCGACATTGCTTACTTCAGGCCGTTGGAGTAGAGGAGGGCAGAGATGAGTTTGTTACACCGAATCGAGCACCCGCGCGACGCGCTGGCCTGGGAAGGAGACATGCCCACCCAGGGCCGGTACACCGTCGGCATCGCCGGAGAAAAGTTCTTCCGCGAGATCAAAGACAATGGCAAGTTCCTGGGCACTGTCTGCCCGACCTGTGGCATCACCTACGTTCCGCCGCGCCTCTACTGCGAGCAGTGCTTTGGACACCTGGAAGAGTGGGTGGAGGCGCCGACTACGGGCCAGGTGTACACCTTTACTGTCGTCCACCTGGACCTGGACGGCAACTATCTGCCAGAGCCGCGCATCATGGCCTTCGTGCACCTGGACGGCACCGACGGCGGGCTGGTGCATTACCTGGGCGAGGTCGAGCCCGACCAGGTTTGCATCGGGATGCCCGTTGAGGTTGTTTTCAAGGAACAAGCGGAGCGCAAAGGAAGCATCCTGGACATTGAGTACTTTAGGCCTGTGTAGGACAACAACGGATTGAGAAAGGAACGGATAGCGGACGGGGCGGCGGGTCTGTGGATGGAACCCGGCCTAGGCCCGTCGCCCTGCCAGTCTCAGTAAAGCAGATTCAGGTAAACGAGATGGACGAGGAGGTGAAAACGATGGCTCCAGTCACTATCAAGCGTCACGTGCTTCCCGGTGAGGAAGGCGGGGATACCGCCTGGTTCTACCGGCAGAACAGTTTCGAGCAGCAAGAGATCTTTCGGCAGGTCGCCTTCAAGCGCCGGCGCTGGCCTCAACTCGGCGACGGCAGCGCGAGCAAGCGGCCAGCCTACACCTATCCCCACATTCTGCCCACCGACCACAAACGGCTGACCTTCCACGAGCCTCTGGCTGACGCGATCCTGTCCTACCTCATTGAGGAAGACATTGCCCTGCATTCCGAAGTGCTGAATCTGAAAAGTTCTCAGGCTGCGTGCCTGAACTTTCTCTTTCCACTCCGGCAGAACCTCAATATGGCCAAAGCTGCATTGCAGCGTTTCCCTTTCCTCCCCGGTTTGCGGGAGGTGACGGGAATCGAATTTGAATACACAGGCCCGCCAGGTGCTACAGAGTGGCTGGGCGAGCCGAGGAGGGGAAAGCGGGGACAGAACCGCACCAGTATTGACGCGGCCATCTTCTGGATCGGTAGGAGCAAGCGAAAGTGTATAACGCTGGTTGAGTGGAAATACACCGAAAGCAACTTTGGTGCGTGTAGCGCCTTTCATTCGGCCTCCAAGGATGACAAGGCCAAGTGTCGGGCGCTGGACGTGGCGAGGGACGTAGATCCTGCCCGGTCGTGTTTGCTGACGACGGGCGGAGACCGCAGGTCACGGCGTTATTGGGAGCACGTGGAGGCAGCGGGTATTTCGCTTTCTGCCTTTGCGAGCGTGCAGGGTTGTCCCTTCCAGGACCCGTTCTATCAACTGATGCGTCAGTTCCTCCTGGCAGCGTACCTCCGGCAAACGGGCGAGGCGGACGAGGTTGAGGTGGTCTCCATCGGCTTTGCCAGAAACACTAAATTGCACATAGTTCCGCCACAACTCCGTTCGCTGGTTGACGGGGAGAAAGAAGGCATAGTCAGCGCGTGGAACGCTGTGCTGAAAGGTGTGCCCCCGATGCGTCACTGGACGGTGGAGCAGTTGATGGCGCGTGTGAATAAGATCGAAGGGATTGACCTGGGCTGGCGAAACTACCTGCGCGAGCGGTATGATGTATGAGGGCGCTGATATTGAACTACCTGAAATGGGAAGTACTGGCCACGCGCCGCAAGCGGCTAGAGGGAAGCATAGTAATGCTGAGGTAAGCAAGATGGACAAACTTCCGCACGTCATACCAGACATCCTGGAAAAGATCGTCGCTGGATACGCTCCGCGAAAAGTCATCCTTTTCGGTTCCTACGCCTATGGGGAGCCGGATGAGGATAGCGACATTGACCTTCTGATTATCAAGGATACCAACGAGCCTCCTCTCAAGAGATGGATGACGGTCAAGCGACTGGTGAGGGACCGTAGCCGTAGGGCGTCTGTGTCACCCCTCGTCTACACGGCCCAGGAATTGGAAGAACGGCTTGCCATCAAGGACTTTTTCATCCAGGAGGTGTTGGAGAAGGGGAAGGCACTTTATGGATGAAGGACTGAAGCAACAGGCACAGGAGTGGTTTGAACGAGGAGACCACGACATCGAAACCGCCCAATTTCTCTACGGTGAGGGCGGATATACAGACGTCATCGCCTACCACATCCAGCAGGCCATCGAAAAGTATCTGAAAGGCTACCTGGTGCTCAAGGGGCAAAGGCCGCCGTGGGTTCACGAACTGGACACTTTGCTCAACCTCGTATCCCAACTTGAGCCTGACCTGTATCCACAGTTCATTGACCTGTGCGAGAAAGCCACGCGATACTACATTGAGGAGCGATATCCTCCAGGGCCACTGACACAGTACAGCCTCGAGGAGATCAAAGCGGATCTGGACCTGGCGTGGCAACTTGTGAGTTCAATCCGGCAAAGGGCAGAGCCTGGAACAAATGAGAAGAGGCGAGGAGGATAACACGGTGGACGTTCTACAAACAGGCCAGGGCGAACTGATCGGCTGGCACGACCCGGACGAGCACCGCGCCTGGGTCGCCGCCCACAAATCGCGCGCTCTGCAAGACAAGCGCACCACACTGCGCGAGGCAATCGCCCAGTACGTGCCCAACGGCGCTCTGATCGCCTGCGGCGGCTTTGGCCACATCCGCGTCTCGATGGCCGCCGTCTACGAGATCATCCGCCAGCGCAAGCGCGACCTCACCTTCTGCGGCAAGACCGCCGTCCACGATTCCGACGTCCTCATCGGCGCCGGATGCGTCAACCGCATCGAGGTAGCCTACGCCTTCGGGCACGAACTGCGCGGCCTCTCACCCGCATCGCGCCGCGCCGTCGAGGGCGGACGCTGCCAGGTGGTGGCCGAGATCAGCAACGCCGGCTACCAGTGGCGCTTCCTGGCCGCCGCGATGGGGCTACCGTTCATCCCCACCCGGGTGATGCTCGGCACAGACACACTGGCCCACAGTTCCGCCCGCGTCATCGAAGACCCCTTCAGCGGCAAGCCGGTCTGCCTGCTCCCCGCCTGCTATCCCGACGTGGTGCTGATGCACGTCCACCGCTGCGACAAATATGGCAACTGCCAGATTGACGGTATCGCCGTCGAGGACTTTGAGTTGGCTCGTGCTGCCCGGCGGCTGATCGTCACCACCGAGGAGGTCGTGGACGAGGACGTGATCCGCAGCCAACCCTGGCGCACGCTCATTCCCTACTACCTGGTGGACGCGGTGATTGAGGTGCCCTCCGGCGCCCACCCCACGCTGATGCCCGACCGGTACTACTTTGACGAGGTGCACATCGGCGAGTGGCTGCGTCTCTCCAAGACCGACAAGGGCGCAGCCGAGTATCTCGACAAGTACATCTACACCGTTGAGGACTTTGCCGGTTACCTGGAATTGATCGGCGGCAAAGATCGCATGGAACACCTGCGCCAGGTAGAACACCTCGAAG
>JADHWW010000084.1 GCA_016783285.1 Anaerolineae bacterium | reverse complement strand
CGCTTTACATGGATTTTACACCCAGTTGATTTTCGGGTAACAAGTATGCCCGATAATATACACAGTTGCCCGCGCCGGACGTAACCGGCACTGGGCGTAACCATCACATCACACAAGTAAAGGAGACAGATGAACACGAAACTTGCACTACTGGCTGGCATCACGATTGTAGCGTTGGCGTTCGGCTCCGTGGGAATCGCGGCAGCGCAGACCGGCGGCCCTGGAACCGACCCGCGCACTCGACGGGGCGCGCGAGTCTACGGCGTGATTGAGGCCATCGCAGGCGAGACGCTGACGCTCGCCACGCCTGTCGGCCCGGTGGCCGTCGTCACTGACGCCAACACCATCTTTCGCATCCCTGGCGTGGAAGACCCCGGCCTGGACGATCTGGTCACCGGCGATTACCTGGGCGCAGCCGGATGGTGGGAAGAGGGGAACACCTTCCACGCCTTTGGTGTGGCGCGGGTGGAGACTGATCGCGTCTTGCCCGTGGCCGGCAAATTGTCCGCCATCGGCGCCGACACCTTGACGGTCGAGACCGGCCACGGTCCGGCCACCGTCGGCGTGGACGATGAAACCGTGTACCGCATCCCCGACGTGGAAGATCCCGGCCCGGACGACCTGGAGGTGGGGATGAGAATCGTCGCCAGGGGGACACTCAACCCGGATGGCAGTTTACTAGCGCAGGTGGTCACTGTGCCGCAGCCTGGGCCGCGCCAAGGTCATCTGCGGGGCGAGGTGCTGGCTATCGAAAGGGATACCTTCACCGTTCGCACCGCCCGTGGCCGCCAGCTTGGTCGAGAGATCCAGGTGCTGACCGATGAGACAACCGAGTTCCGCGTGCCGGGTGTGGAAAACCCCTCCATCGCCGACTTGCAGGTGGGCGACAAAATCACTGGTGAAGGTGTGCGCGAGGAGGATGGCACGGTACGGGCTACACTTGTGGTCGTACTACCGGAGCAGGTAGCACGTCTGGACGGTGAGGTGGCCGCCGTTGAGGGAACTATACTGGTGCTCGAAACCCTCGGCGGGACGGTGAACGTCCTCACCGATGCCGGCACCGTCTTTCGCGTCCCTGGTATGGAGGAACCCACGCTGGCAGACGTCGAGATCGGCGATCGGGTGATCGCGGCTGGCACGTGGGAGGATGAGGCGACATTCAGTGCCATCGGTGTTAGCGTGCGCGGTGGCCGCCGGCCGGGCCAACCCGGCGTCGTGCGCGGGCGCGCCATCAGCGTCGGGACCGAAAGTCTCGTTCTCGGTACCCTGCACGGCCCGGTGACGATGCTGGTGGATGACGAGACAGAGTACCGCGTGCCCGGTGTAGAGGATCCTGGTCTCGACGATATCGAGGCGGGCGATCCGGTCAGCGCCCGGGGAACGTGGAACGAGGACGGGACACTACAGGCTACGGGTGTGGGGGTATTGGGCGGCGAGTGAGCACCCCATGCGCGTCAACCTAAGACTAGCGACCGCTGGTCGAGTAGCCCGTAGCGGAGCGGCTTGGGTTGAGCCTGTCGAAACCAGGCGTATCGAGACCAAGGGAGCGGGTCTTACAAAGCCGCTTGGTCTCGATACGCACCCTTCGGGCGCTACTCGACCGGCGCTTTTTACAATCACAGCGTTAGGTTGACGCGCATGGTGAGCACCCCGCCGGATAATCAGCAGGGTGGAGGGCGGATGATTGCGCCCGTATGCCCCTGTACAAGACAGGCCGGGCATCTCGCCCGGCCTGTCGTATGTGCGGGTCTCGTACCCTACTCGACGAAGCCGACGTACTCCGGGGGCCAGTACGAAAACCAGGCGTGGCCCACGACGTGATCGATGGGCACGGGCCCGAAATTGCGTGAGTCGTTAGAAGCGCCCCGGTTGTCGCCCAGGACGAAGACGTGCAACGGGGGGATAGTGTGTGGGCCGTAATTGCCTCCACCTGGTCTTACCGCCCAGGGCTCATCTACCTGTTCGCCTTCGATGTACACCTCTCCGCCGCGCACCTCGATAGTCTCCCCCGGCAGCCCTAGCACGCGTTTGATCAGCATCTCTTTTTGTTGTGACAGGTCAAGCACGACGATGTCACCTCGACGTGGGCCGTGGACAAAGCGATACGTCACCTTCTCCACTACCACCCGCTGGGCGGTGTGCAGGTTCGGTTCCATACTCTGACCCAGCACCTGGGTGGCCTGGGCCAGGAAAATGTTGATGACCAAGGCGATGGCGACTGCGGGGATGAGTGTCTCGGCTACCTCGCACAGTGCCTGTAGCAGCCAGCGCCCTAATCCGCGTGGGGAGTGTTCTTCGTTTTCCGTCATCTATTCTCCGATAGAGATGGGATACTTTTTCGCTCGCAGGTTGATCTTTTTAGCCGTGCGTTTGGTGCTTCCGTAGAACTCTTTGCGCGTAAAGCCAGATTGGGCAATCATATCCTTGATGCGGCGGACGTCGAATTGGAGGTAATGCTTGTCCACAGTAACTGATCTCTTTTTCCCCCGGATGATCGCCTGGTACGTAGCGTGACTACCACTCTCACGATCGAGCGTAAAGCCACGGGCCAGCAAGATGACGATCACTTCGTCCGGCGTCAGTGGAGGACACGCTCTAGGCATACGCTAGTTTCTTCTCTCCCTCCACTTGTTCTTTGAAGGTGAAAGTAGTAAAGTCATCAAATCTGCCAAGCAGAACCTTGATGGTATGCAGGATCAGGAGTCCATAGTACTCCAGCCACCGGCCGGGACGAGCGGGGCGAGGGATCAGGTCTCTATCCCAACCTCGCCTATACGCCGCTACGACGTGACAATCAATGGCATCTTCTAGGTCAGCGATGGCTGCCTGCATCGTCGTGCCTTCTCCAATCAGCATCAGATCCAGGCAATAAGCGATGTGGCGGTCCTCACTCTTGCGATAGGCATAGCAGCGAAACGAATGAGTCGACATTCTATCCTCCTGCTGTCCTTAGCCTCAGTAGATCCAATTTTGCTCGGCCTGGATTCCTTCGGCAGGCTCAGGACAGGCTGCCAGATCCAGGCCAGAAGCGGGGATCTGGCGATCCCCTTGGAGCGATTTTGGATCTACTTCGCCTCATCGTCGTTGGGGTGGACGACGTCCTCTGTTGTTGTTACTCCGGCCTCCCCCCGGTCTGTCGGCCGCCCGGGCCTGCTCTGGCGTCCAGCCCTCCAACACTGCCCGGCGCGAGAGGCGGATCTTGCCTTCGGGGCTGATGTCGGTCACCATCACCATGATCTCGTCGCCAACGCGCACCGCGTCCTCGACGGTGTTGACGCGATAGTCGGCCAGTTGCGAGATGTGCACCATGCCGTCGGTACCGGGCAGAATCTCGATGAACGCGCCAAAGTTCGTGGTGCGCACTACGCGCCCGGTGTAGATGCGGCCTATCTCGGCCTCCTCGGTCAACGCCTCGATCATGCGCTGCGCCTTCTCCGCAGCCGGGCCGCTGGTCGAAGCGATGTAGATGCTGCCATCGTCCTCGATGTCAATGCGCACACCACATTCATCCTGGAGGGCGCGCACCGTCTTGCCGCCCGTCCCGATGACCGCCCCCAGTTTATCGGGGTCTATGTGCAGGATGGTCATCCGAGGAGCGTAGGGCGAAAGTTCCGCCCGTGGCGCGGGGATGGCCGCCTCGATCACGTCGAGGATCTGCATGCGTGCCTGGTGGGCTTGTTCCAACGCCAGAGCCAGAACGTCGTAGGAGAGACCGGTAATTTTGATGTCCATTTGCAAGGCAGTGATCCCCTTGCGCGTGCCGGCGACCTTAAAGTCCATGTCCCCGATGTGGTCTTCCAACCCCTGGATGTCGGTCAAGATTTGATAGCGACCATCCTCCATCATCAGGCCCATGGCGATGCCCGCGACCGGGGCCTTGATGGGCACACCGGCGTCCATGAGCGCCAGCGTGCTCCCACATACGCTCGCCATTGAGGTCGAGCCGTTGGAACTGATGGCCTCGCTGACGACGCGCAGGGTGTAGGGGAACTCGCCATTGTCGGGGATCATCGGTAGTAATGCTCGTTCGGCCAGCGCACCGTGGCCGATCTCGCGCCGCTTGGGGCCGCGCATGAATCGCACTTCGCCCGTCGAGTAAGGGGGAAAGTTGTAATGGTGAATGTAACGTTTGGTCTCCTCCGGCGAGAGATCGTCCAGCATTTGCTCCTCCCTCGGCGTGCCTAGCGTGGCGACGGAGAGCACCTGGGTTTCGCCACGGGTGAAGAGGCCAGAGCCGTGCGTCCGTGGCAGGAACCCCACCTCGGCCGAAAGGGCGCGGATAGTCTGGGTATCTCGCCCGTCGGCGCGGACGCCTTCTTCGATGGTGCGCCGCCGGATGATTTCGCGCTCCACTTTTCCGAAAGCCTCCCTGACATTTCTCGCGTCCCATTCCTCGCCCAGATTCTCGACCAGTTCGTTCCGCAGGACTCTCAACCGTTCGTTGAGGTCCGCCTTGCTCGTCGCGCCGTAGATGGCCTCCGGCAGCCGGTCACCCACCCGCCGGCGAACAACCTCACACACCTCGTCGGGCAGAGCGTAGGGAGTGTAGGCCCGCTTGGGCTTACCCACTGCCTCCCGCATCTCGTTCTGGAGACGAATCACGTCTTGTATCGCCTCGTGGCCCCGGCGGAGCGCCTCGACCATTACGTCTTCGCTGACCTCATTCGCCCCAGCCTCGACCATCAACACGGCGCCGGCGGTGCCGGCCAGCCGCAGGTCGAGAACACTGTGTTCCATCTGCGAGACAGTCGGGTTGATGACCAATTCACCCTCTATGTGCCCCACGCGCACGGCGCCCACCGGGCCATCGAACGGGGCGTCGGAGATGGTGAGCGCTGCCGAAGCACCGATGATGGACAGGACATCGGTCTTGTGCTCCTCGTCTTGCGAGAGGGGGGTGATGACGATCTGCACATCGTTGCGCATGTCGTGGGGAAAGAGGGGGCGGATGGGACGGTCGGTCAACCGCATAGTGAGCGTGGCCGACTCGGTTGGCCGCCCTTCGCGGCGGAAGAAAGAACCTGGGATACGGCCTGCCGCGTAGAGCCGCTCCTCAAAGTCCACGGTGAGGGGGAAGAAATTGATCCCCTCACGAGCAGAACGTGACATTGTCGCCGTGACGAGCAACATCGTGTCGCCCTGGCGAACTGTGACTGCACCGCCTGCCTGTTGGGCCAGTTTCCCGGTCTCAATGGTGACGACCTCGCCTCCCAACGTGGCGGTAAACTTGTGACTATTCACTTTTGACACCTCCGTGTCTGAGGCCAAACGCAGAGGTCAGGGACTGGGGGGTGCCTCGTAGCACGGCAGACTGGAAAGTCTGCCCCACTCTTGAAACTGGGTTACGCTACACCCCCCAATTCCTGGACCTGGCGCCGGGCCTCGTAAGATTGTTTATTTCGAGTGTGATTGACATGCCGAACGAGTAGATGGGCACACTCTCCCGCATCTACTCGTTCGATTGGCTTTGCCTGATTGTACTACCTGCGTAACCCAAGTCGCTGGATGATCTCCTTGTAGCGTTCGGGCTCTTTGCGGCTGAGATAGGTCAAGTGTCGCCGGCGTAGGCCGACCATCTTGAGCAGGCCGCGCCGGGAGTGCTCATCGTGCTTGTGTGTTTTGAGATGTTCTGTCAGTTGCTTGATCCGGGTAGTCAATAGCGCGATTTGTACTTCTGGTGAGCCAGTATCATTGGGCGCACGCCCGTACTCTTGCATAATGACTTCTTTCTCACTTTTGCTCAACGGCACCGTTTCCTCCTTACTTACGCATGGACGGAGATCCAATAACCCCGCCCAATCTCACGGGGCTATTTTACCACGATTCGGCCCTGTGCGCAAACCGGCACGAAGCAGTGGTAAAATGTGGAGCAGGCTTTCCAGCCTGCTTTGGCAGACAGGAATGTCTGCCCCACGAGTTATTTGGTGTTTGTGGTCTTTGCCAAACTGCGGTAGAATGGCGTGCGTGGGGGGGGTTGGTTGGTTAGTTGGTTGGTTGGTTAGTTGGTTGGTTGGATAGTTGGTTGGTTGGATAGTTGATTAGTTGAGAGGAACGGGTTGGACGAAACGCACGAAATGGCATCGCAGCAGGAAGTGGAGGTCGCGCAGGCGGCCGGGATCATTGCGCTGGGGAACATTGCCAGCCGCGTGTTGGGCGTCGTGCGCGACACGGTCAAAGCCGATCTCTTCGGCGCCGCCGGGCCATTGAGCGCCTACGAGGTGGCTGCCCTCGTCCCCACAATGATCTATGATCTCCTCGTGGGTGGCATGAGCAACGCGGCCCTGGTACCTGTCCTTTCCAACTACACCGCCCCCGAGCGCCGCGCCGAACTGTGGCACTTGCTTGGCAATCTCCTCAGCCTGGTCGCCGTCATCCTCTCCGTCTTCGTCCTCCTGGTGGAGGTACTGGCCCCCCAGGTTGTCTGGCTGCTGGGCGGCGGTCTCACCCCCGATCTTCAGGCTCTGGCGGCCCGGCTGTTGCGCTTGTGCGTGCCGGCGGTACTGTTCCTCAATCTGGCCGGCGTCGTCTCGGCGACGCTCTACGCGCTCAAGCGTTTTACCTTCCCGGCCCTTACCGCCGCCGCTTTCAACGCGGCCGTCGTCGTCTCCGCATTGTTACTGAGCGAACGGTGGGGTGTGGCCAGCCTGGCGGTGGGACTGTTGGTGGGAAGTATGCTTCAGATCGTGCTCCAGTGGCCTGGCCTGCGCGACGCCCGCTGGCACTTTACGCTCGACCTGGATCATCCGGCTCTCCGCCGCATCATGCGCCTCTACGTCCCCATTTTCCTCGGACTGGTGGTGAATCAATTGGCCGTGGCGCTCAGTTACAACCTGGCCTCCCGCACGGGTGATCGGAGCATTAACTGGATGAAGTACTCAGCCACACTCATCCAGTTCCCCCTGGGGCTGATCGCCACCGCCGTCTCCATCGCCATCTTGCCCACGCTTTCCCGCCAGGCAATCAGCGGACAGCCCGGTCTTTTCAAGAACACGCTGGCGCGGGGGCTGCGGCTGGTGCTGGCGCTGACTATCCCGGCAACGGTCGGCCTATGGGTGTTGGCGACCCCCATCGTCGCGCTGCTCTTTGAACACGGCGACTTTGCGCCAGCGGACACGGTGGCGACGGCGGAGGCGCTGCGGTGCGCGCTCCTGGGGTTGGTCTTTGCCTCCATAGATCAGCCTCTCATTTTCGCCTTTTATGCCCGCAAGAACACGCTGACGCCGGCCCTGGTGGGCGTGTGGACGACGCTCCTCTATGCATTGATGGCTCTGCTTCCCTGGTGGCTGGGGGTGTTGACCCTGCCACTCCTGATCCTGGTCAATTCCATCAAACTGGCCGCCCACGCACTGACCATGCTGGTGCTGACCCGGCGCAAGATGGGCGGCCTGGGGGGACGCGGAATATGGGGACTCGTGGTCAAGGCGACGGGCGCCTCGGTGGTGATGGGAGGGGCGGTCCACGTGGCGACGGGTAAACTGGCGCACGTCGCGCTGGCCGGATTAGCGGGCGAGGTGCTGCTGGTAGGGGGAGCCGGGCTCATCGGGGCAACCATTTACGGCGCACTGGCCGCCCTTCTGCGAATGGAAGAGGTCGGCCTGTTGGGACGAGCCTTGCTCGAGTGGCGCCGGCGCTTGACGAGGGATGGGCGGTAGATTATAATGCCGTTGGGCATAGAACGCGAAACGTGGCAAATGGGAATTGAGCAGATTCAACCAGTTCGCCCTGAGCGATACGATAAAGATTATTTTTTAGGCGCCTGCGAGGGATACACCGAGTTCATCGCCAGCGAAGGGGCACATCTTTCGCGCCGGTTGAGCCAGGCGTTCGAGGTGGCCGAGGTCGCGCCTGGCATGCGCGTGCTCGACATTGGCTGCGGGCGCGGCGAGATCCTGGGCCATTGCGTGCGGTTGGGGGCGCGGGCATACGGGGTGGACTATGCGCCGGTGGCGGTGCGGATGGCGCGGCAATCGGCGCTGGCCGACGAGGAGACGCGGGACGCTGTGGGCGTCTACCAGGCCGACGCCAAAATATTGCCCTTTCCCGCCGCTTCCTTCGACCGCGTGCTGATGTTCGACCTGGTCGAGCATCTTCACCCGTGGGAACTGGACCAGGCGCTGGCGGAGGCGCGGCGCGTGCTGCGGCCCGATGGTCGGTTCATCATCCACACCGCCCCCAACGTCTGGTACGACCAGTACGCCTACCCGCTGGTGCGGCTGGTGCGCACGCTGATGGGGCAGGGGGCGCGTTACCCAAAGGACCCCCGCGCCATCATCCCGGCCAACCTGG
>JADHWW010000115.1 GCA_016783285.1 Anaerolineae bacterium | reverse complement strand
GTCACGATGTTCTCCCACTTGGACATCATGCGTTCCATGTCGAACGGTTGGAATGTGGCTATGCGGTTCATCTTGGGTCCTCCAACTAACTGATTCCGCGTGAAACGTGATGCGTGAAACGTGATGCGTGAAACGTGATGCGTGAAACGTGATGCGTGAAACGTCAGGTTCTGGAAGTCGCTAGACCTGAATCTGCAGCCCCAGCCCCTTTTCCATGGCTTTTCGGTAGGCCAGCAGGGCGATGGCTGTGTCCTGTACGCCGACGCCTGTCAGATCACAGACCGTGATCTCTTCATTGTTTCTGCGGCCAGGTTTCCGGCCGGAGGTCAACTCCCCCAACTCGATAATCTCGTTGTCCTGGGATATTATACCCGCCTCCAGCCCATGGTGCAACTCCCCCAGACGGAAACACTGGGATTTGCGGTCGCAGACGAGAAGACCGGCGCGTCCCAGTACGTCGGCGTGCAATTCCTGCTTGTCCTCAGAGTCAGCCCCCATCGCCGTGATATGCAGGCCGGGGTGCAACCATTCGGCCTTCAGGTAAGGCTCCCGCGCCGGGGTGCATGTGACCACGACGTCGCTATTTCGGACGACGGTTTCGGCGTCCTTTGCCTTTACGATCTCAACACCAATCGCTGGGGTCATCTCGGCAACGTACTGCTCGACCTGGTCGGGGATGATGCCGTAGATCATCAGCCGCCGGAAGTCGCGCACCTGCTTCAGGGCCATCATCTGGTAACGCGCTTGCGCACGCGACCCGATGACGCCAGCCGTGTCTATCTTCTTGCGGGCCAGGTAGCGGGCTGCCACCGCGCCCGCGGCACCCGTTCGCACGTTGGTCAGGTAGCCGTTGTCCAGCAACACCGCCTCGGGTGTGCCGGTCTTGGCACTCATGATTATCATCATGCCGCTGCCGGTCGGCAGGCCCAACAGGTAGTTATTGAGGAACCCTGCGGCGATCTTGATGGCAAAACTGTCGAACCCTCGTATATAGGCGGTCTTGATGTCCACCTCTCCCTTGTGCTCTGGGATATCAACGCGCACGATAGGTGGTAAGATGACCTCGCCAGTTGCCAGGGAAGTGAACCCATCTGCGACGGCTGAGAGGGCTTCGTGGTCGAGAGCCACACAGTTCCGGATCTCGGTTTCTGTCAGTATGGTGATTTCCATCTGTCTCTCCATTCGCTGAGTGATTCACTCAATCCTCGGCCCCAAGGTTGCATCTGTTCTGATCGTGGGTTGATCCGCTAATTCTGAGAATTCTGCTCTTAGTCTGTGACGCGGAATTGACGCTATCGCTTCACCATCCGCACCACGTCCTCCATTACGTTCAGCGTCTCGTCAATGTCAGCGTCGGAGTGGGAGTAGGAGAGGAACCAGGGCTCGCGCGGGTCCACGTCGGGCATGATGCCGCGTTCGATGGCCGCCGTGATAAGCCGCTCGTAGTACTCGTGGTCGCTCTGAGCCCAGTCTCGTTGCTGTGTCAGTTTTTTCACGCCGATGTTGATGCTGAACATGGCAGGGTGGCCGGTGATGAGCACAGGGATGGAAGCGTCCTCGAAGATGTGCTTGAGACCGGCCTGAAGCCTGCGCCCGCGCTCAGCGATGCTCTCCAGAATGGGCTTGCTCTGCAATAGTCCCAGCGTGGCGTCGGCCGCGGCCACGCCCACCACGTTGCCGGTGTAGGTGCCACCGTGGGCGACACCCTTGCCGACGATGTCCATCACCTCCCGCCGCCCGCCGAAGGCGGCGATGGGGTAGCCATTGCCCATGGATTTCGCATAGGTGGTCAGGTCGGGGATCACCCCGTACACCTCCTGCGCCCCACCACGGGCTAGCCGGAAACCGGTCTTCACCTCGTCGAAGATGAGAACAATGCCGTACTCGTTGCACCTGGAGCGCACGAACTCCAGCCAGCCCGGCAGTGGCTCGATGGCGGCGCAGTTGCCCATCACCGGCTCAATGATGATGGCTGCCACGTCGAACCAGGCCCGGCGCAGCGTGGCCTCCAGGACTTCAAGGTCATTGAAGGGCAGGGTGATGACCAAGTCGTGGATGCACCTGGGGATGCCGGAACTGGCTGCGACGGGGATCGGGCTGCGGCGGTTGCCATAGGTCCCGACGTCAGCGTAGGTCGAGAAGAGCATGTAGTCGTACATGCCGTGGTACTGGCCCTCGAACTTGATGACCTTTTCCCGGCCGGTGTATGCCCGGGCCACGCGCAGCGCGTGCATGGTAGCCTCGGTACCTGAGTTAGCCAGCCGTACTTTTTCCATTCCGGGGCACATGGCGACGATCTTTTCGGCCACGCTGATCTCCAACAGGTTGGTGAAGGCATAGGTGACGCCGTTGTGAATCGCGTCCCGCACCCGGGCGTCCACCTCCTCGTAGGCGTGGCCTAGAATTACCGGGCCGAAGCCCAGTCTGTAGTCAATGTACCGGTTGCCGTCTATGTCCCATATATAAGCGCCTTTGGCTCTCTCTATGACGAATGTCTCATCATCGCCCCAGTAGCGAAAGTTGGAATTGACGCCCAGAGGCATCACCTCGGCGGCCCTGCGCCACGCGATCTTGCTCTTTTCACGATTAGATGAACGCATGGTCATCGTTCTGATTCCTTCGCAGGTGAATCGGTTGCCGGTGAGGCGGCCTCGGCAGAGGGCGGCTTACCGTTGTCGAAACTGATTGCGCCGGGGTGGCAGTACTTCACGCACTGGGGGTCACCACCGCACAGGTCGCACGCCAGCGCGTATTGAGTGACCGTGTCAAAGTACATCGCGCCGTAAGGGCAGGCTGGCACGCAGGCCGGATCGCCACCGCAGCCGTCGCACTTCTCGGGATCGATGAACAGCGGCTGGCGTGGCCCGGCGCGCGAGATACTGTTCTGGGGACAGGCCGCGATGCAGGGGGCATCGGGGCAGGAAAAGCAGGCCATCACCTCGCTCTTGCCCTCCAGTGGGTGATTGCTGACTCGGACGCGCGCCCTGGTGGGGGCGAACTCGTCGAAGTGAGAGACCGAGCAGATCAATTCGCATAGGTGACAGCCAGTGCATAGTTTGTTCTTGAACTTGAGGGGCATGGGTCTCCTCCCTGGTGTTTATTCAAGGCTTATCCAGTAGGTTCTTACTCCATCAGGCCGGCCAGTCCCAGGGCCGCCAGTCTTTCCGGCGTCGGGATGCCGTCCTCGGTCCAGCCGCGCAGCCGGTAGTACTCGCTCAGCGCGGTCTCGTACTCCTCCCGCGTGAAGTTCTTGCCAGCCGCTGGCCCCGCCGGAAGCGGGCGGTCAAAGATGGCTGACGGCGGGTAGTCGTCCTTGCGGCTGAATCCCTCGCGCACGTTAAGAATACGGCCCAGGTTCCAGATACGCTCGCCGATGGTGGGCAGTTCATCCTCGGTGTACGGGTGGCCAGTGCCGCTCGAGACCAGATTCGCGATGTCCTCGATGCTGATGGCCCAGAAATCGCAGAAGATGCCGGTCCATTTGACCGAACTGAAGTTCTGTCCCTCTATCACCAATGCCGCTTTGCCTTCCAGCGTGAAGGGGTCCATGTTTCCAAATGCCTCATCGCTGACGGGGAAGGCGCGCATGTGGCACCCGCCCCGATCTGACGTGCAGTAGGCCAGGGCCATGCCGTAAGAGCCGCGCGGGTCGTAGGCTGGGAACTCCAGCCCCTTGCTCTCCATCACCAGGTGCTCGACGCTATACTTTTGCGCGATGTGGTGAGAGCCCCGGGCCAGTTCCGCCCCCGCACCGCGCAGGTGGGCTATGCTCTCGGTCACAGCCAGGTACTCCTCCACGTTGCCGAAGTGGACTCCGAAGTCGTGGATGCCTTCCTGGGCCATCAGCATCGCCAACCCGATCACGTTACCGGTGGAGATGGTGTCCAGCCCCAGGTTGTCGCACAACCGGTTGAAGGCGGTGATTGCCTCCAGGTCGTCTATGCCGCAGTTGGAACCGCCCAGTCCCAGTGTCTCGTACTCCGGCCCCTCCATCGGACCGTCGGCGTTATGGGTGAGTTGGCCGCAGGCTAGTGGGCAGGTGGCGCAGGCCCGGTTGCGGCTCTTGCGGGCCTGAATGGCTGCGGAGTTGATGCCCTCCACTCCCTCGAACATTCCCTCGCTGAAGCCACGGGTGGGCAGCAGTCCTGTCGTCTGCGAAAGGTCCACGATGGTTGGTGTGCCCTCCTCGTAGGCCCACAGGTTGTCGTCGGTCAGCAGGTGGTTGTGGAAGATGTCATCGTACATCGCCATGAAGGATTGTATATCGGGCACGCGGACGGAACCAGTACCGCGCACCGCGACAGCCTTCAGGTTCTTGCTGCCAAAGACCGCCCCGGCTCCGCCGCGCCCTGCCTGATGGTACGCCTCCGAGGTCAGGCAGGCGAAGGGGACCAGGTTCTCACCCGCCGGGCCAGCGGCGAGCGAGACCAGGTCGTCGTCGGCCTGCTCCTTCATCCAGGCGTCCGTCTCCCAGATGGGTTTGCCCCACACGGGCGCGGCGTCCCGGATCTCTACCCGGTTGTCCAGGATGAGCACGTAACTGGGACGGGGGGCGCGTCCGGTGATGATGAGACCGTCGTATCCGGCCAGTTTGAGCTGCAGGCCGAACGATCCGCCCACGTAAGAGTCGAGGATGGTGCCGGTGGCGGGCGAGCGGCAAAAGACGGCGGTGCGGACGGTGGTGGCGACGCATGTGCCGGCCAGCGCGCCAGGGAAGAGGGCGATCACGTTTGCTGGGGAGAGCGGGTTGACGTTTGCCGGCAGTGTGTCGAAGAGGTAGCGGAACCCCAACCCCTTGCCACCGATGAAGTCCCTGGCCCACTGTTCGTTCAGTGGCTCCGTGACCACGGTTGCGCTGGAAAGATCCACTCGCAGTACCTTTCCCGCATAGCAGTTTGTTTTGTCCATGTCTCACTCCTTATTATCCACGCACGCAGAATCAGGAATCTGCCAGTTGTAGACATCCTTCATTACCAGCGGTAACAGGATGGTGCTGGTTTTATCATGTTTGTCGGAATAAGTCAAGATTCTGTGTCTACGCGGCTGTTTCGGAAATCAGGACTGTCACGTTAAAGGAGCAACCCCACTCCGACGGCTGCCAGTCCGACGATGAACGTTTTGTCGGCCTGACCCAGGAAGCGGCTGGTCTGGGGTAGTTTGGCAGCCGGGTCGAAGGCCCGGGCCAAGGCGGCCTTGACCACATCGTCGCCGTAGCGCAAACCATTGGCGATGACGGTGATCAGAAACAGACGCGCGTTCCGGGCCGGTCGGCGGAAGCCGCCTCGCAGACGTAAGGTATGATAAGCCGCTTCCACCACGTCGCGCAGGACTGGCCCCAGGTTCAGCGCCACCCCCAGGGCGAATCCCAACCCCCGCAGCCTTAGCCTATCGAACAGGCGAATCATCTGGGCTACCGAGAGGGCTCCCAGGCTCACGCTGAAGGCCAGCATCAGCGTGGCCGCCCGCACCGCCATCCACAGCCCTGTCTCCAATCCTGTCCAGGAGAGACGCAACATTCCCCAACGGATGTCCGCTTCCCCCAGGACGAACGGGGACATGGCCAGGATCGAAAGGATAAACAGCCAGAAGCGGCGGCTGGCTAATACCTGAAGCACTGCCCGCCCACTGAGCCAGCCGAAAGCCACGACGATGACCAGCAGCAGCCACAGCCGGCCATTGGGCAGCAAGGCTACGAGCAGTAATGCCCACACCAAGAAGCACAGGTAACTGCCCGAGTTCAATCGAGCGCCAAGACTTGTCATGCTTATGCTATCCGCCGGGCCACCAGCCGTCCCAGTCTCCAGGCTAGCCAGCCTGCCGCTGCGCCAACCGCCACCCGGAACAGGAACAGCACTCCAATGATGGCCACGGCATAGCCTATGTCCAACCCCAGTGCTTGACTGCCGTCTTCGACCATTTTCAGGTACACTTCGGTGATCCCCTTGCCGTACAGCAGGCGCATCATGACAAACTTGTGGAAGAAATTCCAGCCCACGGCCAGGGTGCCGGCCAACACGTACCGCCAGCGGGTGGGCGGCGCTTTCGAGAGAAGCGCCAGTTCCATCAAGATGGCCTCGGCCAGGATAGCCACGACCGGTCCGATCTTGATCCCACCCAGGCTCAGTACTTTCAGCAGGGTGGTTATGATCCCGATGCTGAGCACCGCGCCGGGCCGGTTCACAAAGTAGCGCCCGACCAGGGCGATGGCAACGCCTATGCCAGCCATGATCAGGCCGGTGAAGAAGGTGTTGGCTATGGGCGGAAAGAGAACGTGGAGGTACGCGCCCAGGGTCATCTCTAGCGCACCCCACAGCGCTCCAAACACAGCCACGTAGACCCAATCGCGCACAGTGAAGGTAGAGAATTTCATCGTTTGGCCTCCTGAAAGATGAAAGGAATAGAGACGTCTGGCCAGGGCGTGGGAGTGGCTGGTGTGGGCAGGTGGCCGTCGGCCACCACCTGGCCGCCGGCCAGCCGGACGATCCGTCGTGCGTACCGGCAGACCAGCCGATCATCGTGAGTGATGAGCAAGATGCTCTGCCCGTTGTCGTGGAGATGGGTCAGGTAATCCATCAGCCGGCTGAGGTGGGCCCAATCCTGTCCCATGGTCGGCTCGTCGAGAATGAGCAGCCGGGGGCGCAGGGCCAGGGTGGCTGCCAAGGCAGTGCGTTGCTGTTGACCAGCGCTGAGGGTTTGGGGACGCCGATGCCGCAACGGTGTCAGGTCGGCTGCGGTCAGCAGGGGCGAGAGGTTGTCTACAAGGGGTAGCCCGTAGTTGGCAGGGCCGAGAGTCACTTCGTCCTCAACGCGGTCACAGACGAGTTGATGGAGAGGGTTCTGGAAAAGCAGGCCCACGCGCCGACCAGGGGATAGGCGGCGCAGCGCCGGATGCCAGTCCACCCGCCCGCGCTGGGGGCGTAGGATGCCGGCCAGCAGCCGGGCCACGGTGCTTTTGCCGACCCCGTTGTCCCCCACCAAGGCGACGAATTGGCCAGGGTACAGGGCCAGATTCAGTTCTGAAAAGACCTGCCGTCGGCCATAACCGGCCGTCACCCGGCGCAGGGCGACCAGAGGGTCGCCATCGGCAGGCAATCGCTCCAGGTCGGCCGGATCGACCCGGCGGCTTATGTCGAGCCAGGGGTAGCGCAGACCCAGCGTCTTCAGTCGCGTCTTGTCGGTCAGCACTGCGGCAGGGGGGCCATCGGCAACGATGCGGCCAGCGTCCATCAGCACCACCCGCGTGGCCAGGGGAGCGATGGCTGCCAGCCGGTGCTCGATGAGGACCACCGTCAGGCCGTGTTCCCGTTGCAGCCGGGCCAAGGTCGAGGTGACCTGTTCCACTCCGTGCCAGTCCAGGTTGGCCGTGGGCTCATCGAGCACCAGCACCGATGGGCGCAGGGCCAGCACAGCCGCGATGGCTACTCTTTGCTGCTCTCCGCCTGAGAGGGCGCGTATCGGCCGCTGACGCAGGTGTTCGATGCCGGTGGCCGCCAGTGACTGGCGGACGCGAGCCTCGATCTCCTCGCCAGGCAGGCTCAGGTTGCGCGGGGCAAAGGCGATCTCTTCTTCCACCGTGGTGTTGAACAGTTGGGTGACCGGGTTCTGGAAGACTACGCCTACCTGCCGGGCCAGAGCCGGCAGGGGGTGGGTCTGGGTGTCCAGCCCAGCCACCGTCACCCGGCCGGAAAGATTGGCCAGGACCGCTTGTGGGATCAACCCGACCAGGCACAGGGCCAGGGTGCTCTTGCCAGAGCCGGAGGGGCCGCTGATCAGCACAAACTCGCCTTGTTCCACATCCAGGGAGACGTCGTTCAGAACCAGCCGGGAGCCGTAACGGGCGGTGAGGTGGTCAATGTGGATCACAATGTCTCCAGACAGCGGTGCACACGTCGTAACACTCCTGGATATCCGGCGGCAGCGGCTCCGGCTGATGCCCCCAGGTGTGAATGTCGTGCAACTGGTCAGCCCATCATCGCAAAAGGGCAAAAGGGCTGCCCTTGAATGAAGGTGGCCCTTCCATTGGATCTCGTCTACCGCTCCAAGTTTTGCTTTCTGTGTTCCCCAGTTATCTCAAGGCCTTCATATCGAAACCGTATGCGCTCAAGATGAATTTGGGGAACTCGAACCGTATGGTCTTCATAGGATCAACTACCTGGCAAAACTTGAGCTCGCCAGCGACGCTCATAATCATTCCGGCTTCGTTGACGTCCATCCCCACCATCTCGGTCAGGAATTGAGCCATGCGGTGGATGGCTCCATCAGTGGCCTCGTCAATGGTGGGGGCAGAGTGGACGGTGGCCACCAGATCGGCGGTCTCCAGGAAGGGGGTGGGTAGATTGGCCTCTGTGAGCACCCGCGTGCGGAATGTTACCTCCCCCGGAACCTCCAGTCCACAGACTACGATCTCGCCATCACCCATCACGGCATGCATGTCGCCCATGCCCAGTAGTGCTCCCTCAGAGTTGACCGGCAGATAAACTGTGCAACCGGCCCCGATGAGCGTGCAGTCCATATTGCCGCCGTGGGCATCCGGTGTGCCGTTAGGTACCGGCTCACCTGACGGAGCCACGCCGATGACGCCGATCATGGGCTTCATCGGCAGCCGCACCTTGTCGTTGAAGATAGCCTGGCCCTCTTCCATGCGGAAGATCCGGGTCTCTGCCTCAGTGATGATATCGCCCAGGGCCCCCTCGCCCGGAATGGTCACCATCGCCCCCTGGTCAGCCACCTGGACGTCCTCGATCTCCACAGCCAGGATGTTCCCAGGCTGGACCCCGCGTACGTAGACCGGGCCGGTGGCCGGGTTGACCCGCTCCCAATCCAGGTCATCTATGGTATCTGATTCCGACTGCATCTGACCGCAAAAGCAGTCGTGAGTCTCCATCTGCACCTTCTCACCCAGTTCGATCTCCAGTACCGGTTCGAGATCTGCAGAGAAGGCGTAAAAGACTTTGTCCCTGGTCAATTTCTTTGTCATCAGTCGCTCCTCCTGATCTTGTCTCATTGCGACTTTAGTTGAAAAACAGTGCCCGAATAGCGATCTCTGTGATTCTTCCCAATCCCAGGTAGTTTACGCCCAGGCCCGCAAAAATGAGCAGTAACAGGATTGTCAGCATCACATAGTCATTTTTCTGGAAGGTCAAGGCGCGGCGGTAGGTGCGGTTTCTGATGTCTAGATCAAAGGCCCGCGCCAGGATAGCGATGCTGATATTTTCAGCCCTCTCGATGGTAGCAAAGAATATCGGTATCAAAGAGGACGCAAAGGCCTTTATCCGCAAGAGGGCGTTCTTCTGTTCCATCTCGTAACCACGGGCCTTTTGGGCATCCATAATCTTTTGCGTCTGTTCGGTGAGGATACCCACCGTCGAAAAGCCCAGGCTGATAGTGATGCCGATCTCTGGCGGCAGTCCTTTGGATAGCAACCAATAGGAGCCAGCAGCCACCACCAGAGAAGCCCCCAGCGAGATAACAAACGCCACTATTGTGTTCGAGGAAACATCCTGCAACTTTTCTCCCCAGGAAAGATTGATGGTGGAAAAGAGCAAGGCTGTCACAATAGCCACGTAGATCATAATATCTCTGAGTCGCCGGGAGGACTCACGCTTGGTCAGCCCCAGAACCAGATCCGCAGCAGGCGTGGTATACAGCAGGGTGTGGATAGCCAGAACCACGATGAAAAAACGAAAGAATAGGGCCAGGGAACTTATCAAACCTTCCAGGGTGACGGGAAAAAAGTCCCACCATGGGAAGAGATAGAAAAGATGGATCGCCCCTTCGGGCCTCAACCAATAGAGGCTGTAGAGAGAGAAAACGGTGAAAATGGTGATCAACGGCCTGGTGCTTTGGGCGATGGTCTTGCGGCCAACAGCATTGGCGGCGAGAGCGTACAGCCCAAAGAATAGAGAACCAATGATCAACGGATCTAGAAACAACAAAGAGATAAAGGCCAGAGCGAAAAACATAACCAGCTTTGTCCTGGCGTCGAGCGAATGCAAAAAAGAGTCCCCGTGTCTATACGTAATGGCCATGTTGTTCTCCTGCTGTCAACTTACTCAAGGCATCGCCCATCTGATCCATAGTCACAATATCCCCTGGAACGTTGTGGTTCGCCAGTTTGGCCGCCAGCCTGGTGATCTGTGGCTGAGCCAGCGAGTTCTCACTCAACAACTCCTCATCCATCAGCGCCGGACCCATTGGCCCATCGTAGACGATGTTCCCGCCGGCGAGGATCACGGCTCTCTCGGTATAGACTGCCGCGCAGTCGAACTTGTGGGTGATGACCAGGATTGTTGTGCCATTCTCGTTCAATCTCTTGATAATCTCAAAGATGTCTTCGGTCATCTGTGGGTCCTGACCGGTCGTAGGCTCGTCAATGATCAGGATCTCGGGCTTCATTGTGAGCACTGAGGCCAGGGCGAGCCTCTGTTTTTGTCCCTGGCCCAGGGCTATCACGTCACCCCCCATCTGCCCGGCCATCCCCACAAATTCCAGCGCTTCCAACGACCGGCGCTTGATTTCCTCTTTGTCCAACCCGATGGTTTTCGGGCCAAGAGCCAACTCGTCTTTCACCACGAACGTGATCATCTGATGGTTAGGGTTCTGAAAACAGAATCCCACCTTCTTTGCCAGTTGAGCGGTAGTGACCTGGGTAGTATCCTGGCCCAGCACGACCACGCTGCCCGCGCCAGGCTTGAGCAGGCCGTTGATATGCTTGACCAACGTGGTCTTGCCCGATCCATTCTTGCCCAGGATGGATACCAGTTCGCCCTGGCAAATGGTCAGGTCAACCCCATTCAGGGCGGCGTTGGCGCCGTCGTATGAATGACAGAGGCCTCTGATCTCGATGACAGGTTCGCCTTTCTCCTCCTCACCCACCACCGAGCGTTTGTCTGCGCTCAGAGTGAGGCCATCGAGTCTGTACTTTTGGGTAAAGGCCGAATAGAATTGCTCAGCAGTGAGAGGTTGAGCATCGAGTTGCAGTTTCTCTGCCAGACGAATGAGTGGAGGTCTGACGAAAACGTGTTCGATATCACCTTTGCTCAAAGCATCTTTTACGCTGTCATCCCGAACGATGCGGCCCCGATCCATAACCACTATCCGATCCACCAACGGCAAGATTTCCTCGAACTTGTGCTCGGCGATGAGAAGGGTCTTGCCGCGCTCCTTGGCTACTTTTACGATCGTGGACAGGACGTGTTGCGTGCCCAGTGGATCAAGGTTGGAGGTGGGTTCGTCCATCACATAGATCTCCGGATACATGGCGAATATGGCCGCGATAGCACAGGCTTGCTGCTCTCCCCCCGACAGGTTATGAGGCTCCCGCTCCTCAAAGCCCTTGAGCCGAGCGATCTCCAGGCCCTGTTCCACTCTTTGGTTGATTTCGTCCCGAGGCACCGCCAGATTCTCCGGCCCAAAGGCAATCTCGTCGGCCACCGTGGGGCAGATAAGCTGGCTTTCGGGGTTCTGGAAAACCAGCCCGACCAGCGACGACAGCACGCCGACGCGCGTTCTCCTGGTGTCCCTATCCCTAACTAGCACTTGTCCCTTCAACACCCCGTTATGGAAATGAGGAACCAATCCATTGAGACAGCTACACAGAGTCGTCTTACCCGCTCCCGAGGGGCCGGTAAGAAGAACGATCTCACCTGGCTGCACCCTGAGGTTGATATTCTCGATGGCCGGTGTCTCGGCGTCTTCGTAGGTGAAGAAAACATCTATGAACTCAATATCATACTCCACGTGACATCTCCTGAAGTAGTGGTCGAAAAGGACGGAACAATGATTGCTCAAAGTAAACAGGTCCCTGGCCTCACCAGCGGGCCAGGGACCAGCGCATAGACCGGTTGTCTACTAAAGTTGCACGCGGTCTTCCTACTGCGAAAGGTGGCTCACCACACGGGCCTTCTGAATCTCTCGGGCAGAATCCCCATGATAACGGTGGTGAAGATGGTAGTCAACACCGCCTCCGGCACAGCACCAATTTCCAAAGCGCCAAGGAGGGGCAGGAAAGCCTCGCCACCCGTTTCAGCAGGATAAAAAATCCAGATGCCCACTACAAAAAGGGGCACAACGACGACAAAGTAGTAGATCAGAACCAGGACAGCCCACCCTGCCAGCTTCATCCACAACACCGGGAAGTGATTGTAGACAAACTTATAGGCAAGGCCCATATACATGCAGCCGATAATATGAGCGAGCAGGCTAGCCCATGGGATACCAGGCTCAGCGATACCGGCCAGGAAGCCGATCACAAGGCCGCCGATGGGGCCGGTCAGGCTGGAACCAATGGTGGTGAAGGGTTCTCGGGGGTCCGTGACAACCACGGTGCCTGGGATGGGGATGGTGATTCCCGCCAGTACGATAGCCAGAGCCGCGCCACCGAAAGCTGCGGCCATTCCTATCTGCCTGGGGGTAAGTAATGGTTTCTTGACCTCTTCCATCTTATTTCTCCTTTTCCTTACTTTATGTTTGCAGCAGCCGCTACAAATGAGACTGATGACATAATGAGAATACTCTGCCAGCAGAACGGTCTACACTTTGACCATAGGCACCTCCTTTCTCTCAATAGAAACCGGTCAACTCCAGAGTTCACACGGGTTATGTGGCCATGTGGCACACGCTAAGTAGGTCAGCATAAGTTCTATTATATCCTCCCTCGCATTCTTGTCAAACGCGTGTGGCTCGGGGGACGGGACGTGGGCGGTAGAGTTCGTTCAACTCTTCGGTCTCCACCAGAACGGGCTAGTCGTTTTCCAGGATATAAGCGATTTCTTCCTGCACGCTATCGGGAAGGAGTTCCGGTTCGTGTTCCTCCAGGATGGACAGGGTCTTCTCCCGCAACCGCTGTCCCAGCCGCTTGCTCCCCGTGGCGATCCAGCCATCCGCCCGCTGCCGGCTGAACAACGTGGGCTGCCACAGTTTGCGGAAATGCTTCAGGGTGTGATTGGTCGTCAGAAAGTCGCTGCCCGGTCCCACCTGGTGGATCACGTCCAGGGCTAAGGACGCGGCATTGAGGGATGTGCCGTGCATGAAATGACGCATCATTGAGATCATCTCGGCAGTGAAAACGATCATCTCCGGTGAGGTGGTCAGGCCCGCCTCCAGGTAACCCACGTCGTGCACCAGGTTCGTCCCCGTCAGCAGCGCGACCAGCACCGAGAAAGCGGCGTCGGCGGCAGCCTGCTCGTCCATGGCGCAACTGTCGGAGTGTCCGGCGTAGCCCCACGTGGGCAGTCCGTAGAAGCGGCCCATCTCGGCCACCAGTATGCGGGCTAGTTGGAACTCGGGCGCGCCGTACACACTGATGGTCGCCTTCATGTCCATGTGGTGCAGGCCCTGACCGTAGACGAACGGCGCTCCGGGATGCTTGAGCTGGTGCATCACCAGGCTGGAGAGCACCTCCGCGTTGCCCAAAGCGAGCCCGCCAGCCAGGGTCACCGGTGCGGTTCCCCCCATCATCGGTGCAGGAGAATGGACGATAGGCAGCGCCTGTTCCGCCATATATAGTAGCTTCCCTGTAGCGGTCTCCGAGTGCTTGAGCGGCGTCGAGGGCTCGGAATAGAGGAGCAGGGTGGGGTTGAGCCTCAGTTGGTCTATGCCCCCGGCCACAGCGGACGCCATGGCGACGATGGCCTTACAGTCAGCACGGTCGTCGCACACAAAGACGACCGGCTTGGTGGTGTGCTCCAGCATCAGCGCGAACTGGTGGCGATAAGGGTTGGCCGATCCGATGTCGGACGGGATGCCCATAGACATGCAGAATGCTAACTCTGGCAAGCCATCTACGACGTGGATGGCATCAACCACATCGGCGACGGTGAATGGGCGACGTTCCCCGGTGTGAGGGTCCAGGTAGTTGGGGCAGTCGGAGCCGGTGCCGAAGTTGACGCGCCGCCCCTCCAGAGGGGCGACGACCTGGCTACTTCCCCGCTGGCATAGGGCGACGCGCGAGGGAGCCTGCGCCAGCGACCATTCTACCAATCCTGGCGGGAAGCGGACCAGGTTGTCATCGGTGATCACAGCGTCGGTCTGGCGGAGCATGTCCAGCGCTTCCTCGTGATAGATTCGCACGCCAGTACGCCGCAGGATCTCCAGCGACGCCAGGTGGATCGCCTCGCACTGCTCTTTGTCCAACATTTCCATTCGGGGAAAAACAAGAGCGTCTTGGGTCATGGTATTTATCCTCCTGTCTTATGGATGTCGCCTCTGGCGCGCTCCGCCGCTGCGGCCAGGGTGTCGCTGACCAAGGGCGGGATGATGGCAAGCCGGTATTCCCGGGAGGCGCGCATGATGCTGCTGCGTGGGTTCGATTCCCTCTGAGCGACGTGCGCGGTTTGCGCGAAGGTCTCCTCAGTGGGTGGTTGACCTATCAGAAATGTTTCCGCCTCGCGCGCGCGAAAAGGGCGCGGACTGACCGGTCCGAGAGCGATGCGTGCGTGCGTTATCTGCTGGTGCTGAGCATCTATGGGGTCCAGGCACAGTTTCACGGCGCAATTCAGGATCGGCAGCGCCAGGGAGGGCCGGCGTCCGATGCGGTTCCAGGCAGTGCCCGATGGAGACTGGAGGCTTGGGAAGCGGATATGTGTGACCAGTTGGCGCGACGGATCTATGGCAGAGATGCCAGGCCCGTCGAACAACGATTCGACTGGCCGCCATACCGCGCCGTGGCTGTCCGCAATGTGGGCCTCCGCTTCCAAGGCGATAGCGATAATCGCTCCATCGGCCGCTGGCATCGCCTGTACGATATTGCCCACCCAGGTGGCAACGTTCTGAATCGCGAGGACACCGACGGAACGCGCGGCGTCGGCCAGCGCGTGCACGTGCTGATTCAGATAAGAGGAATCCTTGATGGCAGCAAACGTGACCGCGGCCCCAACTTCGATGAAATCCTCCATAACCTTGATCTGGTCCAGACCTGGGATGCGGGTGATGTCCACCAAGCAGCGCGGATTGATCTTTTGCTTGCGGAGGTCAGGCATGACGTCTGTTCCGCCGGCGATGATGCGAGCCTCGCCGTGGCAGGTTCCCAGGAGGCTAATTGCTTCCTCGGTCGAGGTGGGGATGAGATACTCGGTCATCTTGTCACATCAAACCCTTAGGGTTTTGGATTGCCTTTAGCACACACTCAGGGGTGGCGGGCAACTCTCGGATGCGCGCGCCGATAGCGCGGGAGATACCATTGATGATCGCCGGCGTCGAGGGGAGCATCGCTGCCTCTCCCAGGCCTTTGGCGCCGAAGGGGCCGTGAAGGCTAGGCACCTCAACCAGGATCACCTCAATTTCGGGCGTGGACCTGATCGTCGGCAGGTAGTAGTCACTGAAGCCGGTGCTAGCGCCTGGTATGTATTCTTCCATCAGGGTACCGCCCAGCCCCATCACGATCGCGCCTTCGATTTGCCCCCTGGCATCCGGGGGATTAATGGCCCGGCCGACGTCGTGGGCAGCCACCACGCGGGTGACCTGAGTCTCTCCGGTACGCAGGTTCACGATGACCTCAGCCAGTTGAGCACCTGTGACGAAAATCGGTATATACTCCGGGCGCGTCTCCTCTGGAAACCAGGGGGAAGGGTCGAACAAGCCGATCACTCTTCTGGATTTGCCTATGCGATTGAACTCCTGGGCGATTTCTGCCAGCGAAACCCAGAAACCGGGTTTTTTCTGAAAAACCCGGTTTCTTTGGTAGTCGAGAACCAAATCAGCAGGGGCACAATCCAGCAGTTCGGCGGCTGTGGCCAGGATTTCCTGCCTGAGATTCTGCGCGGCCTTGCAGACACTGTTTCCAACCCAATAGGTCGCCCGAGAAGCGCCCTGGATGCCGCTATCGGGGGTGAGGGCCGTGTCGGCGTTCACCAACTTGATCCGGTCTCTGGGTACTCCCAGGGTCTCGGCCGCTAACTGGCTCATCACTGTGTTGGTGCCCTGGCCGTAATCGGGGGCTGAGCAGTAGACGACGAAGTGACCGTCGTTGGCCAGTTCCGCGTGGGCCTCGATTCGTAGAGAACCGGATTTCCCAAACCGGTACCACATACCGGCGAGACCGACTCCCTTGCGAAGCGCGCCGTCACCTGCCCCAGCGTTGAACGCCATCACCTCCTGTTGGAATACCAGGTAGCGAGGTCGAATCGCCTCCAATACTTCAGTGTACCCCAGGGATTCTGCCACCGGATATCCCAGAAAGGAGATGTCGGGCTGCTGAAGGGCATTCTTGATCCGAAATTCCAGGGGGTCTTGCCCCAGCCTGGCGCTCAACTCGTCCAAGGTACATTCCAGTGCAAAAGTGGATTGCGCCGTGCCGAATCCACGGAACTGACCGGACTTGGGGCCATTGGTGTAGACGCTCTGTGCACCAGCGTCCACGGCCTGCCACCGGTAGGGACCACCGCTGGCCGTGATGGCAAAGTTTGGGATGTACTGGCCGTGGGCATCGTAACCGCCGGTGTTGGCGTTGATGCGGACATAAATGCCGGTCAATCGTCCATCGCCGGCAGCGCCGATTTTGTAGTCTACCCGGTAAGGGTGACGCTTGGGCGAGGCGTCGAAAGATTCCCGCCGGGAATAGGCCAGGCGAACGGGCTGGCGCACCCAGTAGGTCATCAGTCCCGTCGCCACCAGTGGCCACGGGTCTTGCTTGCCGCCGAAAGAGCCACCGGTGGGTGGCATGATCACACGTACCTGCGCCGGATCCAACGCCAGTACGCTGGCAATGTATCCTTGCGCCCAGTGTGGTTCGTGCGTGCCGCCGACGACGGTCACCCGCCCCTCCTCGTCAATATACCCCAGCACCGTTTCCCGCTCCAGAGCGGCGTGCTCCAGGTACGCCGTGCGATAGCAGGTTTCCACGATCAGGTTCGATTTTGCAAAAGCAGTCTCCATGTCTCCGTGGGCCACCCGGTCGGTGGTTAAGACATTACCTCCCTCGTAGATGGGGAACGCGCCCTCTTTTAGCGCTTCCTCCGTGTTGAAGGTGTGGTGCAAGGGTTGGTACTGGGCCTCAATCGCCTCCACGCCTGCTTGGGCCTGTTCTGGCGAGGTCGCCACGACCAGGGCGACTGGAGCGCCTACCATCTTGACGCTATCGCCGACAGGGGTCAGAATTGGCTCGTTCCGGCTGTAGTCGTCAAGACCGTTCTCGCCGGGAATGTCGGCGGCGGTGATGATCCGTACCAGGCCCGGCATTTGAGCGGCTCTTTCGATGTGCAGAGAGAGAAGATGGGCGTGATGGTGTGGGCTGCGCAAGACTCTGGCGTGTAGCAGGCCGGGCATCAGGATGTCTTCGACGTATTTGGCCCGGCCGGTCACCTTCTCGATGGAGTCGATACGGGTGACGTCCCCACCGACGAGCGGCAAAGAAACCCGGTTGTTGCAAAAAACCGGGTTTCTATCGGCGCGCATGCGGGCGGCAGCCAGCTCGACCGCCATGAGAATCCTGGTGTAGCCGGTGCAGCGGCAGAGATTGCCCTCCAGTGCTTCGATGATTTGTTCTCTAGTCGGATTGGGTTCGTGGTCGAGGAGCGCTTTGGCCGCCAGGATCATGCCGGGCGTGCAGTATCCACACTGTACCGCGCCTGCTTCAATAAAAGCGGCCTGGAGAGGATGCAGGTTATCGGGGTCGCCCAGGCCCTCAATGGTGAGCACACGCCGGCCGGCGACCTTGCCCACCGGCGTCAGGCAGGAGCGAACCGGTTGCCCGTCCAGCAGCACGGTGCAAGCACCACATTCCCCTTCGTAGTCACACCCCTGCTTGGTTCCGGTCAGCCCCAACTCATTCCGCAGCACGTCTAGCAGATTCCTGGCTGGGTCCACGTGAACGATGACAGGTTTATCGTTTAAGGCAAAGAATACGTCCATTCACATTTCACATTTCACGCTTCACGCATCACGTTTTTACACAGAGTTGCACAAAGAAGACACAGAGTTACACAGAGAGAGATTACATTATGAAGCGGCGAATGCCATCCTTGAGTAGTTTGACGTTGAAATTGAGCAGCAGGCCAATCTTGCACCCAGAAAACCTCAGATAAGAGAGTACCTGAGCCTCGTGAACCGGGGCAATTCGCTCAACGACTTTAAGCTCTACGACCACTTTTCGCTCCACGAGCAAATCAATGCGGTATCCCTGATCCAGACGGATTTCCTTGTAGACCAGAGGAAGCGCTTTTTGTCGTTCAAAGCTCAGTCCAAGTTGCTGCAATTCATAAGCCAGGCAAGTTTCATAAGCTGTTTCCAGCAATCCCGGCCCTAAATGACGGTGTACTTCAATAGCTGCACCGATGATCTGCTTTGTTAGCTCGTTCAACTCGGCAAGATTGCTCACAGTGTCTCTCTCCTCTTGTTCTCTCTGTGCATCTCTGTGTCTACTCTGCGTAACTCAGTGTAAACGTTTCACGTTTCACGTACTTCTGCCGCCTCCAGGATCGTCTCAATCTTCTCCGCCGCGCCCTCAGGCAAGGGCGGAGGCTCGTGGGTCGCCAGAATCTCCCGCACCCGCGCCTGGATCCGGTCGGGCATCGTCGGCGAGCCGGCTGCCTCCCAGTTCACCCACGGATCGCGGTCCATCAACGTCGGTGTCCAAATCTCGGCGCGGCACCGCTTGGCCGTCTCTTTGGTGGACATAAACTCCCCCCCTGGGCCAATGCGATCTATCAGGTCCAGCATCAGTGTGTCGTCACTGACCTCGATGCCGCGCATGATGCGCCGAGTCATAGCGATAATCTCATCGTTCATCACCAGCATCTCCAGCGAACCGATGTCGGCGCAGTCGAGGAAGCCCACGTCGTGGACCAGCGTCGCTCCGCTGAGGCCGGAGAGCACCACCTGCATGGTGCTTTCGATGGCGGCCTGCAGGTCGAGCACCTTCGCCTCGGAAGCGCCGGCGGTGCCCATGAAGGGCAGGCCCAGGTAGCGGGAGATATCGGACACAGCCGCGCTGTAGAGGCTCGTCTCCGGCCCGCCGTAGGCCGGCCGCCCTGTGCGCAGGTCCATCGGCTCGGGCACGCCGCCGATGCACACCGCCGCGCCTCGTCTCTTGAGTTGGATGATCGCCAGGCCGCTCAGCGCCCCGGCCAGGGAGATGACCAGCGTGCCTGCCCCGGTCACCGGCGCGGTGGATCCGGCGGTACCACCGCCCAGGTAGACGATGGGGATATCGCGCTCGACGGCCCAGAGCACGTTAGCCAGTTCTTCGTCGGTGTGCTGTAGTGGGGATTGGAACGTGGCGAAGAGAGCGAAGAAAGGGCGTTCTCGAAAGGCCTCCTTGCTCCCCGCGACGGCCAGGGCGATTTGGTAGATGTCGGATATGTTTTCGAGAGAATACGCCCAGGGCAACACCGGCTTGCCGGTGTTGGCGATCATCTCGGCAAACTCGTACACCGGGGCCAGCCGGTGATGTACGTCGTCGATCAACCCCAGCCCCATCACGTAGTCGATGTTGTCCAGCCTGTCGCACACCCGGGCTGTCAGGCCGGGATCGCCACGGCGGACCTTCCGCCGTTCGCCGGTTTCTGGGTCAATGAAGTAGGTGCAGGTGGGGCCGGGGCCGAAGTAAACCCGATCGGGCACCACCTGTATCTGGTGTCGGCCATCGCGCCCCCACAGGGTGAAGGAGCGCGGATTGGCGGCGACACTGTCCTGAATGATGTGCGGCGGAATACGCACCCGCACGCCGTCCACCCGCGCGCCGGCCGCGGCCAACAGGTCGCGCGCCTCGGCGTTGAGCACATTGACGCCGGTGCGGTTCAGGCACTCCAACGTCGCTCGATAGACCTTTTCGATTTGCCTGTCCGACAAAACACGGAATTGTGGTGTTTGATGAGCGTGATAGTTGGTGTCCACAGATCTCCTCTCACGTTTCACGTTTTACGCTTCACGCGCCCGAATCCAGGCCAAGGTGCGGGCCATCTCGTTCTGCACCAGCATAACGCCCTCGTCCACCCCCATACCCGGCTTTGCCATTATCAAATCTGGCCGGGTGGCCAGGGCAACGTGGACGGCTACCTTTGCTGACAGGTCGGTTTCGGCGCAACTACCGCCCAGGAACGCGCTCACGCCCCCGGCTTTGCAGGCCAACACCGCCTCGATCGTGTTGTGTATGCTGCCCAGGTCGGGTGTCTTGATCTGGATCATGTCGGCCGCTTGAGCGTCCACGAATGCCTGGATGTCTTCCAGCGTGTTGGCCCACTCGTCAGCGACGAGTTGCACCTTCATTTTGCGGAAGCGGACGTATTCGCGCAGCGTCTTCATCGTCTCAATATGGGCTTCCCGGCTCTCCATAATCATCGGACTCTCCACCCGCAGCGAGTAGGGTTGCACGGCCAACTCTAGTGCGTAGAGTTGCCCGAGGACGCGACCAAGATCGTTATCAAAAATCTGCCCCAGCGCTCCATGAACGTCCAGGTGAATCGTTGGCCGGTAATCGGCGCCGCCCAGTTCCTGGATACGCTCCTTGAGCCAGCGCACATACCGTGTCAGTTTGGCGCCATCCTCGCCGAGTTGCTCGGGAATGTCGTCCACCAGTCCGTGTGGGAGCGAGGCCACCCGGCGGACGATCATCTTGTCCGCGTTGTGGTAGCGCTCGCCGCCCGACTGGGCGTGGATGGGCACCGGCGCGTTGGGCAGCGGCAGGTCCCATTCCTCGGCAATCACCTCGGCCATCGTCACACCGCGAACCAGGGCCACCGCTTTCAGCAGAGCCTGGCTGACGCCGTAGCGGACGGCGGTGTGCAGTCGCCGCTCCACGGTGACGCGCTCCGTAGGGGCGATCCTCTCTTCTTCCTTCTGCCCCTGGGCTGCCCGCCACATGCGGGCCGGTGCGGCCAACAGTTCCCGGCGGGTCATTCCTTTGGGCTGAGGTAGCGGCTTGATTATCTTCACCGATTCGAACAGACTGTCCACCTTCCCGGCGAGTTCGCGGAAAGTCGTGATCTCCCGGCCCTGGAGCAACGGGGCCACCACCCGCTGCATCGTCGCCAGACCTTCCTCGGTGCGGAAGACCGGGTCGCGGCCGGCCTTGCCGCTGTAGGCCACGGCCACGCAGTCCCCCCACGCCACCTGTCCTATGTCCAGCACCAGGCCCACCGAGAGGGCCTCGGCCACCTCGCGGATGTGACGGAAACCAGGCGTCATCGGGGCGGCGGCATAGCGTTCGGCCAGAGGGGTGGGGTGGGATTGAAGAGCGGCCAGATCCTCGTAGTAATAAGCGCCTGTGGCTGGCGCTATCAAAACTTGGGTAATGCAGGTCATATACCCTCGCACTCGTTTCACGGTACAGGCTATTTTGACGGCGTGATTACAGTACGCACGTCGCCGCCAAAGCGTTCGAGACGATCCATCACTTCGTTGATGGCGTCGGCGTCGAGGGGCACGGTGTCGGTGACCACGTCGGAAAGGTCCAGCGTGCCCCGGCGAACCAACTCGATGAGGATGGGCAATTCGTGAGCCAGGTGATCGGCCGAGCCGATGAGTTCCGCTTCCCTGCATATCAATTCGCGGTAGGGCGCGATCTCGACGGTTTTGTCGCTGAGGCCGACCACTACCACCCGTCCAAAGACGGCCAACGATTCGATGCACTGTCGCACCGTCAACGGCAGGCCGATCAACTCCAGGGCCACATCCACGCCCCGGCCGCCGGTCAATCGTTTGATCTTGGCCACCGGATCGGTCTCGGCTGCGTTGATCGGGGCGGCGCCAAATCTCTTGGCTATCTTAAGCCTGTCAGCGTTGATATCCACCGCGTACACGTCTAACGCCCCAAAGGCCCGAGCCAGTTGCACCGCCGACATGCCCAACCCGCCGACGCCAAAAACGGCAACCGTCTCGCCCGCGCTCAGCCGGCCTTTGCACAGCGCGTGGAACGAGGTCGCCGACGAACACATCATGATGGCTCCCTGCTCAAAGGGGATCTCGTCAGGCAGGGGAAAGGCGTTGCGGGCCGGTATACTGATGTACTCGGCATAGCCCCCGTCTCGGTTCTTGCCCAGCATTTGGCCCGAGGTGCAGAACTGTTCGCTGCCCTGGCTGCAATAGATGCAGTCACCGCAGGTGACCATGTAGTGGAGGCATACCCGGTCGCCAACACTGATGTTCGTGACCTCCGACCCCACCTGCTCGACGACCCCGGCGACTTCGTGACCCAGCGTCAACGGGAGCGGGTACACCGGTGAGACGCCAGCCCGGTAGTGGGCGTCTGAATGGCAGATGCCGGCCGCTTTGACCCGCACCAGCACGTCTCCAGGGCCGACCTGGGGAACAGGAACTTCTTGCATCTCCAAAGATTGGCCAGGTTTGACTAAACGAACTGCTTTCATTGATACATCTCCTTTACGGTCTAGGGAATCTCCCCCGGGGGGCTGTTGCAAAAGCTGTGTCAACTCTCCTTCAAACTCTCCATCACAATGGCTCCCGATGGGCACGTATTCGCACAGAGGCCACAGCCCCAGCACTCTTCCGGCTCAAACCGGATGCTTTTTCTTGTCTTGCCGTCCACCTCGACCGTGGAACCATCGTGATAGAAAGCGCCAAAGTGGCAACGTTTCACACACACCCTGCACAGGGTACAGCGCTCCCGGTCGTAGACCACGATGTACCGGCTCCTGGGCCAGACGCCCTTGCTGCCCAGTTCCCGGGCGGCTCGGAAAGGGTAACAATCACAGGCGCAGCAGTTGCAGATGGCGTGCAACCCCCGCGTTTGCCACTCGCTGTCGGCGGTGTGCATCAGGCCTTTCTTATCGGCCCAACGAACCAGTTCCTTGGCCCCCTCCTTGGTCAGCCGGCGCCCAAATCCGCGATCCAGGGCTTCGCGGGCGCCCTCGTCCAGCCAGATACACGTCTCCACCGGCCGATCGCAGTTCTGGCCCAACCGCCGGCAGTCGCAGGGCTGCACGATAATGTCGGTGGCGGCGTCAATCATCTCCTCCACTTCGATCAACAGTAGGATGGTATCGTTGGGCAATGCGTTCTCCGCCGCTAACCCTCGCTTTTTCCGTTCCACGTTGGGCCGGTGCCGGGCGATAAATTCGTCTAGAAATCGGCGATCTATTACCTTGCGGTCCTCTGCTGGAACGTCGTCCCAGTTCTCGAACTTGGCAAAGTGATCCAGGCGCGCATAGAAATCGGACGGTGCGTACTTCGTAACCCCATCCTCGACCGTTTTGTCCACGATGCAGCGGGAGTAGCACCTCTTCAAAAGGGCAGATGCCTGGTCGCGGGTCATCTCGAGAAGGCCAGCCACCTCATCCACCGTCATCGGCTGACCCTGCATCCGCACGATGAGTTCCATCTCCCGCTCATCCACGATCACGTGAATGTATGGCCGCGGCACCTCCCAAACACCAAAGGCGACCATAAACTCGTCAACAAGCGTCATCTTTCCCCTCTCATATCTTTCTTGGCCCCGAAAGTTCTGAAGCCACTCGCTGGTTCCATACGTATAGCAAGATTGATGAGATAGCTACAAGAGGCCCAACAAGCAAGAACGACACCGAAAGAGCGGTTCTCTCGACGATCATCCCCAGAACAGGAGGGAGCACTGTATTTGTGGCCGCCCACGCCACGTTGAGCAGCGCGACAGCCAGGCCCCGGCTATCTTGATCAGTACCTTCAGCGATCATCGTGAACATTCCAGGAATGCGCAGCCGGTCTGCGCCACTTCCAAGACACCCAACCAGCGCCAGGATTGGAGCCGTGGTCAAGAAAGGGGTCAACGTCAGAGCCAAACCTCCGATAGCCAGGCCCGAAAGAGTGGTTACGACCGCTCCTAGATGGTTGGCCAGGAAGGCAAAACCGAATTGCGCTAGCGTCATCGCGCTTGCTCTGAGTGTAGTCAGCAGACCTATGACCTCTGTGGAGAACCCCAGGTGGTTCAAGTACGCCAGATAGAAGGAACGCCCCACTGCCATCCAACCCGCCGTTCCCAGCATCATAACCAATATAGCCATACGCATAGGCCGGTTTCTTCGAACTAACACAAAAGCACCGCGATGGGACAGAAATAGCTGTTTGAGAAACGCACCCCGTTCCGCTGTTGGGAGCTTTGTGTTTGGCAGTTTATAGGAGAGAATCAGTCCCAGTATCCCGAGCAGAACAACCAATGTGAAGGCTGGTTGGAAGCCTATGAATCGGCCGATAAGACCACCAAGGGCTGGCCCAACAATCAGCCCCAACCCCATCAAACCAGTGCCCAGGCTCAGAATCTCGGCGTGTTTGCCTTGCGGAGTGATCTCGGTCAGATAGGTCATCGCGGCAACCCACAAACAGAGGTCTGCCACCCCTGCCAGTACCTGGCCCCACACCAGCCATAGAAACGGAGGGGCTGATAGGCTCACCGCACCGGCCCCTATCCAAAACACAAAAGAGACAGAGATCATCTGTCGTCGTCCCAGATAGTCGGACAGGACACTGCTGAGGATTGATAGTAGTATCCCCGCCACGCCGAAAGCGCCGACAACGACTCCCAAGACAACTTGTGAAGCTCCGAGAGCCAGCGAGTACAAAGGCGCGACAAGCTGGGTCATCCCAAGCAGCAACATATGGAGAAACAGAATCGTCAAGACCAGCGTGCTGCCGGCACCTGAGACAAGCCACCTGTTCAACCTGGGGCCAATCGGTTTGCGCCGCTGTGCTTCACCGGTCATTGTCCGACCGCCCGGCTAGCGTCGCTGTCTTACACGTGCCCATAGTAGTCCCGGTGAACCGCCACCGAGTAGGCATAATCTAGCAACGTGCCCCAACTAAAGATGGGGATATCAATCTCCCGCTGGATGGCACGAGCAAAAGGTTGCATACCGGTGCATTCCAACATCATGGCCCCCATGTTGGGATGGTCGCGGTAAAAATCAACAGCGACTTGTAGAAACTCTTTTTCCGCCTTATCATAATAAGCCCCTGGCGGGTCAGGTCGCTTGGGCTCGTACCACAGGTGCTCGAACTCGGGGCAGCGGCCGTCGTCCTCGGTCCCGGTTATGACATAGTTGCTGCCCGGTTGAATGCCGACGGCTTCCAGGTGCGCTTGCGTCAGACAGTCTTCCCGTGCCACCAGAATACCTACTACTTTGTCTGGGCCGATGAGTTGCTGGGCCAGGGGTACCTGGAGCAGGCTAGACATAAACACCGGTACGTCCACATACCCTGCGATATCCCTCTGAAAGTAGGCAAAGTAGCCACACTCCGCGGCGATGGCCCGGCAGCCCATTTTTTCCAGCTTTTTAGCTGCTCGCTGAATGGGCTCCAAGCAGGGCGACTTGTCCTCTTTATGAACCAACGCCTGGATGTCCACCCCCTCGGCGATCTCATACTGGATGGGGAACGGGTAGGCACTGGCGTTACGCACATCGCCGGGAAAACCGGGGAAAACGTCGTCCAGGATGATGATGCCCAGCCCCATTCCATAGCAACGATGGTCCTTGCGGGCTTTGATATAGTTGATGCCCATATCTCTATTGCGGTAATACATTGGACTCCCTCCTTAAATACTAATCCTCATTCCCCATACTGCGCCTCCGCTCGTTCGACGATGGCGTGCACCGCCTGGGCCACATCCGGGGGCAACGGATCCGGCTTGTGCTCGGCCAGAATCGCCTCCACCCGCTCGGCGGCCCGCTGACCCAACGTCTTGCCACCCTTGGCCAGCCAGTTGTCATAGTTATCCCGCTGGATGAGCGTCGGGTACCACCGCTCTCGAAAGTGCTCCCGGGTATGATCGCTGTCGAGGTACTGGCCATCGGGACCTACCTGATCAATCAGGTCCACCGCCAAAGCCTCGTCGCTGACATCCACCCCGCGCAAGCAGTGCTCCAGCCAGCCCACGATCTCGTCACAGATGGCCAGTTGAGCCAGCGAGTAGCACAAGCCCGACTCCAGATAGCCCAGGTCGTGAACGATGTGCCCCCCGCTCAGGGCCGTCACCATCAGGGTCAGGGCTGCCTCGACCCCCGCCTGCTGGTCCACACACTTCGAATCGCTACACCCGCCCAGAGCAAACATGGGCAACCCATAGAAATGGGCTATGGCCTGGGCAACGCCGCGTCTGTCTGGGTCAGCATATGGCTGGACCATCGTCCTCATATCCAGCGAGCTGGCTCCCCAACCAGCCATGACATAGGGCGCTCCCTCGCGCTTGAGCTGGGACAGCACCAGGCCAACCAGAGCACCGACGTTCCAGATCACCTGGCAACCGGCCACGGTGATGGGAGCCGTCGCGCCACCCAGGCCCACCGGGATGTACAGCGCCGGCAAGCCCTTGCCAGCCAAATAGAGCAGCTTTTGTAACGCTTCCTCGTTGTGTCGTAGCCCGGTGGTGACGTTGATATAGCAGGCCACCAGCGGGTTCCGGCGTAGCGCATCGGCCCCGCCGACCACTACCTCGGCCATCTCCACGGCGTCCACGCAGCCCGAGAACTCGGTGGTGACGAACACAATGGGCTTGCTGGCATAGTTGAGCATAGCCTCCATCTGATAGCGGTCGGCCACCATCTGGGGCACGTCAACCGGCAAGACCATAGACATCACAAAGTCAATATTGGGCAGTGCGTCGGCGACGATCATCCCCTCGACGATGTCCTGAAGCACCGGCTTGCGACGCTCTCCGGTGCGGTGGTCTATGATGTTGAGGCAATCGGAACCCGGGCCGTAGAAGCTGCGATGGCCCTCTATGGGTATGACGCGGTTGCCGTGGCGGTCGCACAGTACCACTCGTTTGGGGACGGTGGTGAATGCCTTCTCAACCAGCCCGGAAGGGATGCGGACACGGTTGCCGTCGGACACAAAGGCTCCGGCCCTTTTGAGCAGGTCAATCGCCTCCTGCTCGTACAGACGCACGCCAGTGCGTTCCATCACCTCGAGGCTGGCCCAATGGATCTTTTGGCACTGCTCGTCCGACATCCGTCGGAACTGAGCACTGAGGAAAGTTCGGTCGTTGGTACGGATGTTTGCCATTTTCGGCTACTTTGGCCCCTAGAGCGATGTCGGCCACCCGCGTCTCGCGGATCTTGCCAGTGAACGTACCCCCCATCAAGCGGGCAGTGGGAGATCGCGAGCCGTCAAATCTTCAAAGGTCTCTCGCCGTTGGATCAGGCTGGCTTGTCCCTCTTTGACCAAAACGACAGCAGGTCGGGGGGCAAGGTTGTAGTTGCTGGCCATCGGCAGGCAGTAAGCCCCTACCCCCGGCACCGCCAGCAGGTCACCCGCACTCAAGCGCGGCAAAGCAATGTCACGGATGAGCACGTCCCCCGATTCGCAGAACCGCCCGGCTACTGTCACCGTCTCTTCGGCCGGCTGATGGGCCTTGTTTGCGGCCAGAGCCGTGTAACGAGCGCCATAGAGAGCCGGGCGAATATTGTCGGCCATGCCGCCGTCTACCGAGACGTAGATGCGCACACCCGGGATCTCTTTGCGCGCCCCAACGCGATAGAGCGCCACCCCTGCTGGGGCGACGATGGAGCGGCCCGGCTCGATTACCAGCGTGGGCAGCGCCAACCCGTGGCGGCGGCAACCCTCAACCACAGCCTGACTCACGGCTTGCACGTACCGGTTCACCGGTGCAGGAGCATCCGCTTCGTGATAGGGCACCCCCCATCCCCCACCGGGACTAAATTCCCGTAGCTCAAAGTCGTGGCTTACTTTCATCGCCGCCGCAAAATTCAGGAGGACGGTCACAGCCTTGATGAAAGGCTCGACATCTAAAATCTGTGAGCCGATGTGGGCATGCAGGCCGGCAAGGTCCAGGTGGGGGCTGGCCGTAGCGCGGACCAGGGCGCGCTCCGCATCACCTGTCTCCAGGGGGAAGCCGAATTTTGAATCGAGTAACCCGGTTTTGCGATAGGCGTGGGTGTGGGCATCAATGTTCGGCGAGAGACGCAGCCAGATGGGAGCCCGAATCTGCCGCTGGTCGGCCAACCGCTCCAGCAGATTCAGTTCGTGGAAGTTATCCACCACAATGCGCCCTACGTTTTCATCCAGGGCGGCGGCCAACTCGGCCGCCGACTTGTTATTGCCGTGGAAGTGAATCCGCTCTGCGGGAAAACTCGCCTGCCGGGCCACATAAAGCTCGCCACCTGAGACGACGTCCAGGCTCAGTCCTTCCTGGTCGAAGAGCTGGGCCAGGGCCAGGTTGAGGTAAGCCTTACCGGCATATGCCACCTGGCCTGTAGCCGGATAGTGCTGTGCCAGAGTCTGTTGATATGCTTGGCACCGGTCGCGGAGGGTCGTTTCGTCAAAGACGTAGAGCGGCGTGCCGAACTCCTGGGCCAGGGACGAGGCCAGGCATCCTCCCAGCCAAAGTTGTCCCTGCTCATCCACACGAGCGCCTGGCGGGAAGAGTTGGAGTGTTTCCATCACTTCTTGAAGCTCTCCTCCGCTCGCTGGACGATGGCCTTGATCTTCTGAGCGACATCCTCGGGCAACGGCTCTGGCTGATGATCTGCCAGAATCTTTTCCACGCGCTCGGCGGCGCGTTCACCCAGGCTCTGACCCCCAGCGGCCTGCCACTGGCTATAGTTGCCGCGCTCGAATACGTCTGGGTACCACCGTTCGCGAAAATGGGCCAGCGTATGCTCTCTGTCGAGAAACTGGCCGTCGGGGCCGATCTCGTCAATCAGGTCAAGAGCCAAGGTTTCATCGTTGATCTCCATGGGGGCCATCATATGCCCGAGCCAGTCCACCATCTCATTGCAGATAACCAACTGCGCCAGTGAGCCGCATAGACCCGACTCCAGGTAGCCCAGGTCGTGAATCAGGTTGGCCCCGCCTAACGTTTCGGCCATCAGTGTGAGAGCAGCTTCGGCCGCCGCTTGCTGGTCAACCAGCTTTGATTCGCTACAACCACCCAGGCCAAACTGCGGTAAGTTATAGTGATGGGCCAGGGCATGGGCTATGCCTTTAGGGTCGGGTGCACAGTAGGGGTTAACCATTGTTTTCATGTCAATTCCCTCGCCGCCCCAGCCAGGTATGATGAACGGGGCCCCCTCACGCTTTAGTTGCGAGAGCACCAGGCCAGCCAACACGCCGGCGTTGACCAGGGCTATGCTGCCGGCCATTGTGATCGGCCCGCTGATGCCAGAGACGACCACCGGGACGTACAGCGCAGGCAGGCCCTTGCCGGCCAGGAAGAGCAGCTTTTGCAAAGCCTCCTCGTTGTGGCGCAGGCCGGTAGTGACGTTGATATAGCAGGCCGCAAAGGGTCTCAATTTCAGCGCCTCGGCCCCTCCTGCGACCACCTCGGCCATCTCTACGGCATCCACGCAGCCGGAGAATTCGTTGGTCACAAAGACGATGGGCTTGGTGGTATAGTTGAGCATCACTTCCATCTGGTAGCGGTCGCTGACCATGGCGTCTACGTTAGACGGGAGAAACATGGACATGACGAAGTCAATATGAGGCAGAGCGTCGCACACGATCATGCCTTCGACGACGTCTTGCAGCACCGGCTTGCGTCGCTCCCCGGTGCGATGGTCTATGATGTTGAGGCAGTCGGAACCGGGGCCATAGGAACATTGCCCCTCTTCCAAAAAGATCGCCGCTTGGCCGTGACGATTGTAAAGCGTCACCCGTTTGGGCACGGTGCTAAAGGCCTTTTCCACCAGGCCGGCGGGAATCCGCACGCGATTCCCTTCCAATACGGAGGCGCCGGCCTTTTTCAAAAGATCAATCGCCTCCTGGTCATAGAGCCGCGCGCCTGTCCGGGCCAGGATTTCGAGACTGGCGTTGTGCAGCTTCTGACATTGTTCGGGTGATAGCCGTCCGTATTGCACGCCGCCAAAGGATTTGTCATTGATTCGAATACGAGCCATTTCGTGATTCTCCTTTGTGTTAGAAATGAAGGGATTGGGATGCTTCCCACCTTCCCTATGGCACCTCTTTCCACCAATGCTTTTCCATTTTGTCCAGCTCAGCCACTATCTCCGGTGACAGCGGCTCCGGTTGGTGCTGGCGCAAGATGTGACGAACGCGCTGGTTGGTTTTGTCTCCCAGCGACAGACTGCCGGCCGCCGTCCACTGGTCATAGTTGCCCCGGTTCATCAACTTGGGGAACCAGTTTTGGCGGAAGTGGCGGACGGTGTGCTTTTCCCCAAAGTAGCTGCCGCCAGGGCCTACCTGCTCCATCACTTCCAAAGCCAACGTTTCGGGCGTGACTTTAATGCCGTCCATGATAGTGTGGATCATGCTGATGAACTCGTCGGTGGCGGCGATCAATTCCAACGAGGCGGAGTTTGCCGCCTCGGTGAAACCCACGTCGTGAACCAGGTTGGCTCCGCTCAGGGCGGCCATCAGACAGGAGATGGCCGACTCGGCCGCCGCCTGCTGATCAAAGGCCACCGCATCGGTACACCCGGCGGTGCTGAAAACGGGCAGGTGGAGATAATGGGCCATCTCGGTCAGCGCCGCCGACCACAGGCTCATCTCCGGAGCGCCGTAGGAGACGAGCGTGGTGGACATGTCAATGATCGTCGGCACACCGCCAAAGATGACGGGCGCCCCGCGCCGCTTGAGTTGGGCCATCACCAACCCGCTCAGCGACTCGGCCATGCAGGCCACCAGGTTGCCGGCGGCCGTCACCGGCGCCGAACTCCCAGCCAGGGTCATCGGCGTGTAGATCACCGGGATGCCGTGTTCGACACAGAAGAGTAACTTTGCCACCCCCTCGTCGGTGTGGATCAGCGGCGAGAAAGGCTCGGCGTAGTGAACGTAATAAGGCCGCCGGGCCAACTCATCCCATCCACCCACGACGACGGCTGCCATCTCGGCGATGGCCTTCAGGCTGGTAAAGTCTCCTGTGCCGTGCATGAGTGGCTTGGTGCAATTCATCACCGTGTCCTTGTGGCCGACGCGAATGGCGATCTTGCCGGGAATGTCACTGTAGAGGGACGAGAAGGAAACCAGATCAATATGGGGCAGGGCATCGCAGAGTACCGCGCCCAGCGAAGCGTCTTTGCGCACGCACAGGCGGCGACTGCGGTCGAAGGGGTCAAAAAGGTAGGTTGAGTCTACCTGGCTGGCAAAATAGACGCACCGATCCTCCAGCGACACGGCCCGCTTGCCGTCCCGACGATAAACGGCGATGCGGCGCGGCGCGCTGGCCAGCGCATCTTCCACCAAAAACGAGGGGATGTGAACGCGCCGCTGCGGGCCCACGCGCGCGCCGGCGCTGCTGAGCAGTTCCAGGCCCTCGTCGTTGTCCACGCGAACCCCGGTGCATTCCAGTACCTCGAGGGCGCTCAGGAAGAGGGTCTCCTTCTGGTCTTCAGACAGCACCTGGAGCCGAGGGGTGATCAACGTCGTAGAACTGGCTTTCACGGTTAGGGGTCTCCTTTCGATTGGAAGAAACCAGGTTTTTTCCGAAAAACCTGGTTTCTAGTTTGACAATGTTAGATTAGATGAGTGTTCTGCCCTCGACAAGATCGCGTCTTTGTGGTAGTGTAGACGAATGACATTACACTCAGAACCAATGATGTTTTCGACCCCGACCGTTGGGGGCTTCCGGCTGAAGCCGT
>JADHWW010000083.1 GCA_016783285.1 Anaerolineae bacterium | reverse complement strand
GGAATCATGTCCCTGATCGGAGTGCGTGAATTGCGGGAGCAAACCAGCGAAGTGATCAAGCAAGTGCGCGAGTGTCGCGCTGAATACGTGGTCACGTATCAGGGCCAGCCAGTGGCCCTCATCTTGCCCCTGGATACTGAGTGGGCGAAAATGAAAATGGCGAGAGCCAGCAAGAGCACCGTGATCAGGAACTGGGAGCGTTATGAACGCCTGGCCAAGGAAATCCGCTGCGCCTGGCCGTTGGGCCTTTCGACCCAGGATTTGATAGACACCATTCGGCGTTGAAGGAGGCGAGATGTACACCATTGTGCAGTTGCGCCACCGTGAATAGGCAACGCCGGTAGAGACGATCACCACCCACTAGCCGTGAACGCCGCCCTCAACAGCGTCCCCCGCTCCTCGGGGCTCATCGGGCGCGGGCGGGAATAGTCCTCCAGTATCGCCGTCAATAATTCAGTGCTAATGTGCCGCCCGTCGTAAAAGACGTGCCGGTCCAGGAACTCTTGCCGCGTCTCCAGCGACCACATCTGGTCGAAGAAGAGGTTGCCCAGGCCGTAGTGGATGAAGGCTCCGTCTACAAAGTCAAAGCCCTGGGGCTGGTGGGCCTGGCTGCCGCTGACGATGACGGCGCCCGCCTCGGCCAGGGCGCGAAAGTCGGCCCGCTGCTGGGGGGTGGGCTCGTACTGGCCAAACTCCCAGTACTGGAAGGTAGCGATGGGGATGATACCCTGCTCGCGCAGTTGGCGGATCTGGGCGTAGAGCAGGTCATAGTTGCAAGGGGCCGCGCCGGGACGGTCGGCGGTGGCCCAATCGGAGGGCGGCCCCGCCGGATTGCAGCCGACAAAGCCAAAGGTGTGCACGCCGTGGGTGAGCGTCAGCGGTGCTTGCGCCTGCGCCAGGTTCCATCCCCCGCCAAAGTAGGAGATATCGCGCTCGTCGTACATCGTCAGCGAAAGTTTCATCGCCTCCACCCCCCAGTCGAGCAGGTGGTTGCCGGTCAGTTCGACCGCGTCCACATCTATGTACTCTAGTAACTCGATGAAACTGGGGTCGGAGCAAAAGACCATGGTGTAATAGTCAGACGGAGGCGGACAGTTCTCGGCGAAGGAGACCTCGGTGCTGATGTGGGTGATGTCGGCTTCGATCAGCCAGTCGCGGATGTCCTCGGCGGGGTAGGTCACGCCGTTCCGATCCATCCTCATGGCAGTGGCCCGGCAGAGGGCGGTCACTCCGGTCATCACCACCACCGTCATCTTCTCCGGATCGCGGTTGGTGAGGGGGACGGCTATCACCTCTTCAAGTTTGGCGACGCCGCGCTCCGTACCGGTCAGATCGGCGCGCACGACCAGCGGCCAAGCCCCCGCGTCCATCTCCTTATCGAGCAGCGACACCCCGTCCACGCGCAGCACTTTCCAGCGCGGCTCCAGTTGGTCGAAGGGGACGATGGCCCAGGCCGGGCGGGTATCCCAGGCGCTTGTACTGAGCCCAGTCGAAGTATGTGGCGCGATCTGGTCCGACGGGACAACCTCGACTGCGCCGGGGGCCGGATCGCCCAGGGCCACTGACAGCGCTCGTAGTGTGTCGTCCGTCACCAGCAACGGCCGGCCGGCGAAGGGGCCGGCCGGGGCGCCGTTCCAACTGCTGGCGACGTCGGCCCAGGTCACCTCGTCGGTCAGCGTGGGGAAGGGGGCCACGACTGCGTAGACCCACTCGACGAGCGGGGTCGCGTCGGGGCCAGGATCAAGCGTCACCTGCACATCGGCGACCTCGGCGGAGGAGGCCAGGGCGAAGAGGTCGGGGTGGGCGGTGATGGTAGCGTCGAGTGTATCGGCGACGAGCGCGGGCAACCCATTGGGGATAAAGACGGTCACCGGCCAGACGGGCGTGGGGGTGGGCGAAGGGGTCGGCGTGGAGGTGGGGGTGGGAGGGCGCGGGGTGCGGGTCGGCGTGGGGGTGACGGTGGGGGTAGTTAAGTCACTGCAACCGGCGAACAGGGCTGCGCCCAGGCCCAGGACGATGAGCAAAGCCATCCACAGTATACGGCGAGGGGGAGTGGTCGGTTTCATAAAGCGAATGGCGAATGGCGAATAGCGGCTCTCACTCAAAAGGTGACGTAAAATGCACCCAGACCCAGGTACTGGGCGTACTTTCGCCTACATAGATCAGTTCTACGTCCTCGGCGATGAGCGGGTCGGCCCAGTTAAAGAACCACAGCGCGTCACGGGGGGGCAGGTTGACGCAGCCGTGGCTGCGCGTGAAGCCGAAGGCGTCGTGCCAGAAGGCGGTGTGGATCGAGTACCCTTCGTGGAAGTACATTGTCCAGGGCACGTCCTCGATAAAGTACCAGGCCGGGTCGCCGTCCTCGACGTCGGGGTGGCTCATCTTGCCTTCCCATAACTTGGAATAGACACGGTACAGACCAGGCGGGGTGGCGGTGGCGGTCCGGCCGCTGGAGACGAGCGTGGCGTAGACCAAACGCTCTCCTTCGTAGGCAGCAATCGTCTGCTCGAACAGGTCTATCTCAATCCACTTTTCGCCCGGGCCAACTCCCTCCGGCGGCGGATCCACGTCCGCCCGGGCCACATTCTTCTGCTCCACCCACTGGTCGGGGCCGAGCAGGTACCAGATTTCGTCGCCGCGCCGTTCCTCGGCAAAGATGGCTACCAGTTGGTAGCGGTTGAGTGCCGCGACATCCTCGTTGAGCGCGCCCTGGGGCACGTCAGAGGGCTGCACCCAGCGGTTGATCCAGGCGAAGGGGTGTTGAGGCTGCTCGGCAAAGTAGACGCCCTGAAAATGGGAGGGGCTGGCGAACGCCAGCGTGTCGGCAGGGATAAATTCCTCCTCGTTGATCTGGTACCACTGCTGTCCCTCGTACTCGACCAGGCCGCCCACGCTGACCCACCAGTCGCCGGAGAGCATTGCGCGCACGGGCGGCAACCCCATCGCGGCCTCCAGCGGGTGGCGGTAGACGTTCAGCGGCAGGGTCTTGACATGGGCGTAGGGATGAGGAACGAGGTCCTCGTCTTCTTCGTGGGGGAGTTCAATCGCCGGCAGTTCGGGCAGTGGGTCAGGGAGGTGGATGGAGGCGAGGCGATAGGCGGTTGTGCCGGGCCCGTGGGAAGGGCACAGTTCCGGGTTGTGCCAGACGAGGCTGGGCACACAGACGTAGCGGGCGTGGGCAACGCGCGCGCGCGGGTCTCCCGGGTCGTGCAGACTGGCTGCTGCTGCCGGCTTCGTCTTCGGGGTCAATAGGATGAGTAATACCAGGATGAAAAGCAAGTAGCGACGCACGTTGGGTCTCCGATGGTGGAAATAAGAGCGAAGGGTATTTTAACACAGAATTGGCGCGGCGTCCAGGCTGCGCAGTCGTTTTTATTGTAATTCATTGTAACACGGCCTTTGAGCGCTGTCTCGACGGATGGCGAACGGGGGCTCACCGCCTGGCCTACGAGTCTACGACGACTTGGGGCGTAGCCGCGATTTCCATATCGCGCTGGCCCTGCGAGGTGGTGAGCGTCTCGGCGAATCCCTGGAGCGTGAGGTCGCGCACCACCAGCGGGCGGACGACTGTGACGGCGGTGATGGTCTGCCCGGTCAGCCGGGGGGCCAGTACCTGGCGGACGGTTTCGAGGTCGGGGAGTTCAGGCATCAATCTTGCGCTCCAACCGCGCCAACCGGTGGCGCAACTCGGCCAGCGCGTCGTCACGGCGCGTCCCCGTGGGCCAGTTCTCGACCTGCGCCAGCGCTGTTCGCGTCCACCCGGCCGCCAGCGCCAGGTCCCCCACGTGCCACTCAAAGTACTTGGCCAGTTCGACGTGGGCTAGTGCATCGTCTCTCGTTTCCAACGCCAGTTGTTGCCAGCAGGCGAACGCTTCGTGGCGGCGGCCGGCCCGCTTGAGGAGGTATCCCAGGTCGCGCAGCGCCTTGGCGTGCAGGTCAAAAGTGTGGTCGGTTCCGATGGCTTGTCCTGAGCATAGTCGAAGGGCCACACGGTAGGCCCGTTCCGCTTCGGCGAGTTTGTTCTCGGCCTCGTACCAGCGGCCCAGACCGTAGAACTCGGCGCCGCTCAGACTTTCGTTCCTTTCGTGTTCTGCCTCGGCCCAGGGGTCGGCGAATATCCGGCCCAGATGCGCCGCCAGCGTGACCAGGCTGAGGATGTCCACCGCGTTGTGGTAGAGCACACGCTTCATCTCACGAGCGTCGCCTGTGCGCAGGTAGTCACGGTAGAGGTAGGGGATGAGCCCGCCGGGCACGTCGTCCTGCTCGCGCTGCACCCCCAGCACCTCTCGTTCGAGCGCGGTCAGCGCGCATGAGGGCAGACGATGGCGCCACAGCCGCCGCGCAGGATGCAGCAGGTCGAGGTGCGGCACTCCCGCCGTCGGTGGCGGGATGCGGGCCAGGATGAAGCGGTTTTCGAGGATCGGCACGTCGAAACCGCGGCCATTGAACGAGACCAGGGCCTCGAACTCGGGCAGTGTCTCCGCCAGTGCCTCGACCATCGCCGGCTCGTCACCGGGATCGCGCAAAAAGTACTGGCGCAGCCGGAAGCCCGTCTCGTCAAAGTAACCCAGCCCGACGATGAAAGCCATCGTGCCGGCGCCGCCGGAGAGGCCGGTCGTCTCCGTGTCGAGGAAGCAGGCCCGCCGCAGGTTCACGCCGGCCAACGCGCCGTCTCGCGCGACCTGGGCGACAATCTCGGCGGGCAGGTCGAGGAAGGCGGAGAGCGGCAGGTCGCCGTGAAGATGGTCGGGCGGGTAGGTCGCCTCGGCGACGAAGCATTGTCCGTGGGAGGTAGTGTGGAAGCGACCGGGCGCCAGGTCTTCGATGGCGATGCGGCGGCGGGTGGGGAGCATCGCCAGTTTGCGTACGCCCCGCACTACCCCCAGTTCGCGCAGCCGCCGTCGCAGGTGCTCGGGCATCGCTCAGTAGACGATCACGGGGGTGCCGCCCTCGCGCACGCGCAGGTGATCCTCCTCGTAGGGCACGACGGGCGTGGTCCAGCGGAAGAGCCATTTGGCCGCCTGGGGAGGCACGTTGACGCAGCCGTGGCTGCGGGGGCGACCGTAGTCGTTGTGCCAGTAGGTGCCGTGGATGGCGATCGCGCCCCAGAAGTAGGAGTCGAAGGAGACGCCCGGCAGGTCAAAGTCTTCGCCTGTCATGTGGCGCGAGGGGGCTTTGAACACGATGTGATGATGTCCTCGCGGGGTGGCGCGGTTGCCTCCCACGCCGCCGGAGATGCGCGTGGTGAACACCGGCTCGTCGTCCTCGAAGGCCACGAGTTGTTGGTCGGCGAGCGAGATATCGATGCGCTTATCGCGGACGTGGGGCGAGATCGGCGTCAGGTTCTCGGGCAAGATAGGGCGCACGTATTCAGCGGGGACGTACTGGCGACGCCCGGGGGACAGGTTGTCGCGCAGCCAGTACCACAGCCGGTGGTCTGTGCCCCACACCGCTTCGACGATGCGGTAGGCCGAACTGTAGCGCAGGCGGTAGGTGCAGTAGGCGTCGGGTGACGGGGCGTAGCGGGCGTCGGTGTAGGGGACGCTGATCTCTCCCCATAGGCCGTCGGTAGGGAGGTGCTGCAGCGGCGAGTTGAGGCGCACCTCGACCGGCTGGACGTGGGAGGAGTAGATGTAGCCGCCGGTGACGCGGAACCACACGGGGTTGTGCGGGTTGCGGCCTTCTGCTTCGATCTCCTCGAAGTAGGTGATGACGTCGTCGCGCCGGTGGGGGCGCACGGTGGGGGCGCTGTGATCGGGCTCCGTGCGCACCCAGGCCGACCACTCGGCGACCCGCCCCAGTCGAGACTTTTCGCGTGCGGCCTGGTCGCGGGGAGGCAGGGGCGGCAGGACAACCCCCGCCAGCGCGGCCCCGCTCAGTTTGAGGAATTCCCGGCGCGTCAGGCTCGTCACGTGTGCTCCTTTTACAATTTACAATTATACCAGGCACGTCCCTGAAGGCAAGGCCGAAACAGCGAATTTAGACCTCCGAGGTCTGGGCAGCATATTTGGTTGGGCAAGCGAATATCGTGCCGCTAACAACTTGCTGGGGAACACAAACCTGTAAATCTCGGAGGTCTTGCTCTACCTTATTGAGAAGATGCGATGCACCTCTGACTTGGCTGGCAGGCCACCTTGTGGTAGGATATGGTTCAGACGCTCTTTGCCCCGCGCCCGGCAGTTCTTGAACCATAAGGGATAGTAGCCGGTATACATGTTGTGGGGAAGCAACGACCGGTGATGACTCGTGAGAGTAGATGAGTAATGGGCAAATACAACCTCCCAGCCTTCGAGTTGGTCGCCACGACCTTCGGCCATAGCGCCGTGTTGCTGCTGGTATCCCTCGGCGCGGCGGTGGCACTGGGAGTGCCGCTGAGCATCGAGAAGACACATTCGAGGTGCTAGACCCGCAGAAACTGGAGCAGGTTGGTCAGACGACGCTGCTGGCGCTGACCGTGCTCAGTCGTGAAGTGGAATATTGAGCGTCATGAAGGAGGAGAATATGCCGGCTCAACACTACCAGGGGCTCATAGCCGAATGGTATGATGATTGGCTCAAAGAGGTTACAATTGATAGAGACTACTACTCGGGGTTTTTCGATGGTTTTGACGGGCGGATTCTTGAACTGGCCTGTGGCACAGGAAGATTGCTCATACCCATTGCAGAATCGGGGGTCACGATTCATGGATTGGACTCTTCAGAAGACATGCTGCAAATCCTGCAGAGGAAAGCCGCCAACCTCAATGTAGATATAGAATTGCATAATCAGTCAATGGAGGATTTCTCTCTTTCGACAGAATACAATGCCATCTTCGTTGCTGGCGGATCGTTCCAGTTACTCACTTCTTATGAGAGTGCATTGAACTCCCTGAAATGCATCCGCGATCATCTCTCCGATAATGGCTTCTTTCTCACAGATATATTTGTTCCTTGGGACGCCATCATCGTGCAGAAACGTAGCGACTATCACGTCATAAGGGATGTAGTTCGCCCAGATGGTAAGCGCAGTATTGTGCTTGAACGATTTGAGATTGATATACCAAAGCAAATCAAGCGTGGCACATACCGGTACGAGTTCTACAATCAAAAGCTTCTTACTGATTGCATCACCGACGATCTATCTGTCCGTTGGTACTGGAAGGACGAGTTCTTGAGCCTTCTGAGCAATGCTGGCTTTTCGAGGATAGATGTACTAACCCAATCTTCTCTGTATCGTGAGGGCTATACCTTTGTGTTTAAGGCGTCAAAGTAGAATCAAAAACGAGGAGTAAAAACATGTCCACCCACTACAAAGTAATCGCTACTGTGATGATGGTTATGACCCTGGTTGCTGGTTGCGGGGAAACCGAGCCCACAGCGACACCTTTCCCTGCCGTCACTCCCGAACCTACCGCCACTCCCGAACCCACCATCACGCCAACGCCGCCTGAAGAGCCCACGACTGTTTCTGTGCCGAGTCCTGTTCCTACGCGCGTCGCATCTCACCTGTTTGATGTCGCCTGGGACGACCGCGCCATCTTCCGCGAAGGACTGATTGAGACGGAACAGGAGGCACTCGACCGCTTGCCGGGCGCGACCGTGTACCACATTGACCTGCAAATTCCTGATGATTTTTTGCTTCTACGAGGCCACGAAATAGTCCGCTATACCAACCAGGAGAACCGGCCACTCAACGAAGTCTACTTTCGCTTATTCCCGAACATACTCGGAGGGGAAACGACAGTGTCCGTGGTCGAGGTAGACGGTCGGGGTGTGGAACCGGTCTACGAATTGTATGACAGCGCTATGCGTGTGCCACTGCCGACGGCTCTGCAACCCGGCGCACAAGTCGTCATCCAGATGGACTTTGAGGTAAAAGTGCCTCGTGAGATGAATTATAACTATGGCTTGTTCGGTTACTTCGACGGCGTGCTGGCCTTGCATGAACCCTATCCGGTCATTCCGGTGTACGACGATGAGGGGTGGAACGTGGAAGTCCCATCTCCAAACGGAGATGTCACCTATTTTGACGCCAGTCTTTACCTGGTGCGCGTAACCGCACCGGCCAGCTTGACGGTCGTTGCTTCGGGCATCGTCGTCGAGCGCGAGTACGAAGCGGACAACCAGGTTCTGACCTTTGGCGCCGGCCCCGCACGCGATTTCTACCTCGTCGCCAGCGAGAACTACACTGCGATCAGCGAGACGGTGGGGGAGACGACGGTCAACAGTTATGCTTTTCCGGAACGAGCGGACGGGGCAGAACTGGCCCTGGAGTTTGCGACAGGTGCGTTGAAAAGTTACAACGAGCGATTTGGCCCCTATCCGTACACCGAATTCGACGTCGTAAGCACGCCAATGCTGGCGTTAGGCATGGAGTACCCCGGCATAGTGGCGATAGCCCTCAATCTGTATGACCCGAATGAAAAAGTCAGGGGATTGCCATCCCAGGTCACGCTCGAAGGTACCGTAACCCACGAGGTAGCCCATCAGTGGTTTTATAACG